>CAIYXP010000306.1 GCA_903930145.1 uncultured Methylococcaceae bacterium | reverse complement strand
TGATAATGAAGTACAAAATCGCCATGATCCAAGGCATTTCTCAAGCCAGTTTCCAGCTTTAGCCGATACTGGGCAACGGAGTTCAATTCGGTGGTGAAGAATTGATATTGGCAGCGGCCTGAATTTTTGGCGGCATACATCGCCACCTCGGCATTCCTCAGCAGCGTTTCAGCATCAACCCCGTCATTGGGATAAACCGCTATGCCTATGCTGGGTGAAACCACTAGATGGTGGCTGTCTATATCAAACGGTTTCGACAAATTTTCGAGAACCCGTTTAGCCAGACGGGCGACAAAATCGATCCCCGCCCTAGGGAAAATCATCAAAAATTCATCTCCGCCTTGCCGGCCAACCGTATCATGCTCCCTGACACTCCCCAGCAAGCGCTGCCCCACCATCGCCAATAAAGCATCGCCAGTGCTATGCCCCAAGGATTCGTTGATGACCTTGAACCGATCCAGATCAAGCAACATGACCGCGAGTTGATCGCGGGCGGTGACTGCCGAATGAATGGCCCTCTCCAAGCGTTCCCTAGACATGACACGATTGGGGAGCTTGGTCAATTCATCATAATTGGCTAGGAAATAGATTCGTTCTTGTGCGGCTTTGCTTTCAGAAAGGTCGGTGAACAACCCAATGAATTGAAGGAACTCGCCACTTTCATTTTTGATGGAACTAATGGATAGCCATTGCGGAAATATTTCCCCATTTTTGCGCCGGTTCCAGATTTCACCGTGCCAAGCACCGACCGTGCGCAGGGATTCCCACATTTCATGATAAAAGTCAGCATCATGGAGTCCCGAACACATCATCTTAGGGTTCCGTCCGACGATTTCTTCCTCAGTGTAACCGGTCATTTTCATGAATGAGGGGTTCGCACTGACAATCCGGTTCATGGCATTGCATATAATGATGCCTTCAGCCGCATTATCAGCCACCAAGCCTGACAATCGCCTTTCCACACCTTCCCGATAACGGAAGCTGATGTCGTTATAAGCCTTCAGGGTACTGCGTAGCGTGTTATACAGACGATCCTCGTTTAGATCCGCTTTTTCTTTATAATCGTCTATATCCAAATGATCGATCATATAGCGTTCTGGCACCCTGCCCGTATCCTTGGTCAGGATGACAATCCTCATTAAGGTGTTGCCGAGAATCTTGCGAATGTAATCGACTAGATTCAAATCATCTTCCAGCGTTTCCATCGCCACATCAATGAAAGCCACCGCAATATCAGGGTGTTCCGACAATACTTTCCTAGCCTCGGTCGTTGTGCAAGCCTCCAAACATTCGACCCGGCGCTGGTGAAAGGTATGGTTCCTGACCAACATCCTCGTCACCTTGACCAAATCCATTTCCTCATCAACCAACAGCACCTTCCAGGGTTGGTCTGCCAAGGGTGGCAACACCCTATCTTGAATTGGCTTGACAGATGACTGAATTTCCTGAATGTCGGACACGGGGTTCGATGTTGGGGAAGTGGTGGAATTAGCTGGATTGAACGGTGGCGTCGACACTTCATTTACTCCTGATTTAAAATCGGAATTGTCCGGGCCAGTCACGATAATTGAAAACTTGGCCCGTATCCCGTACTTTGGCTATGGTGGACAGGTCAATATCGGCATAAACCCATTGCGCCTGATTCATTTCTCCAATAGCCAAAACACCATTGTCGGGATAGCCATAATCCACGGGGGTATAAACCGCCGCCGCGCCGATGTTGACATCCACCGCCTCGGACCATGGCGCCAAGCCGACCGTAGGCGACTGCACCACATAGCATTGGTTTTCCAGCGCCCTTGCTTGGCAACCAATGCGCACACGATGATAACCGGCCACGGTGTCCGTGCAACTGGGAACGAGGATCAGATCAGCCCCGGACTCGACTTGCTTGCGGGCAATGATGGGGAATTCGCTATCGTAACAGATATTCACACCAATCTTACCGAATTCGGTGTCGAGCAACTTAATCTCATCGCCTGCCGTAATCAACCACTGTTCATTTTCAAACCGGGTCATTTGCAGCTTGTCTTGGTAATCGCTTACACCATCGGGATTAAACAACCAAGAACGGTTTCGATAGACCTCGTTTCCAATCTGGACAGGATAGGAACCTGCCAAAATGTAAACCCCATGCTTACGAGCCAAACCTTCGTAAAGCTTCAGAAAATCCGGGTAGAGGGTTTGTAATGCAGTAAGCTGCTTGGATAAGGATTTGTAAATGTCCTCGGGGAACAGGGAAGCCAACTCCATGCTGAAATATTCCGGGAACAACAGCATTTTCGCCCCCTGCCCTACCGCATCAGCAACCCAGCGATTGATTTTATCCTCGTAAACCGACCATTCCTTCAGAAAACTAATGTCGTATTGGGCGGTTGCCAACCTAAATGCCTTGTTTGCACTCATGACTGTGACTCCTGAATGGGTTTTAACCAGAACACCATGTCATGGGCGGTTTCTTCCAACTGATCCACATCCTTCCAATCATAACTGGCATGTAACTCTGGATGTTTGACATAGCCGAACTTGATCCAAATGGCATCCAATGGCACATAATCCACAGGTCGCAAAGCATGGTCGGTCGGGCGCTGCACACAGCAAAAACTCAACCAATCAAAACATTCCAACTTTCGGGCATGTTCCTCGCGCCCAGTGAAAAATTGCTTGTAAATGCCCCGTCCACGATATTCCTTCAGCAATACGGATTCCGCACAATAGAAAACTTTGCCTGGATCGTAGCCATTATCGATGAAGGGTTGTTGAAACTCGGGGGTTTCATCCCTCATCGGCAAACCCGTGGAAGCGCCAATCACCTTGCCCCCATCCAATGCCAGCACGACAATGCTGTCCTGCGACTGGATATAGGTCTTTAAGTAGTTTTCCTCGTATTCGGTAGTGCCGTCGTACAAATAAGGAAAATCTCTAAAGACGGTAATGCGCAGTCTCGCGAGATCAGGAATCCAAGGTTCCACCTCCTTACCGGACAAGTGCTTGATGGCAATCTCGCTCATGGCTTCAACCTTGGCTGACTTGCTTGATCCAGTCTTCCAAATTGTAATAATTGGTGATGCGGGCAACTTTGCCATCACGAATGTCGAAGAAAGCACCCGCCGGCAAACGATATTTTTGGCCCTTGGCCTCTGGCAAGCCTTCATCGGTGACCAAGTATTCACCCAGCACCACGAATTCGGCAGCGGCACGGGTTCCATCGGCGGTGCTCATGATGACCATTTCGACCAGTTGCTCCTTATAGTTGGTGTTCATCCTTTCCATGAAGGCTTTAAACGGACCCTTGCCAATTTCACGGGAACCTTGGTTGGTGTCGTGAATGACATCATCGGTCAATAGGCTGAAAAATTTATCCATATCACCAGCGTTAAAGGCGGCATAGTAGGATTCGATCAAGGCATCTGCATTCTGGCTCATAGTGGCTCCGTAAAGGTTTTGGTAGATAGTCGAATTTATAAAATTCATGCCTCCGAAAGCGCTCGCGCTGACTCGGCATTCGGGTTCACAAAACATGTTTGCTCGGGAAATTTCCTGACTCTCACGAACAATTCGTATTTTGCCGGCTAGTTTACCGGAATAAGGGGCAGGTTTGAAGATTGGATTGCATCGAGCGTTTTCCAAGGGAGCTTCTGGTGCGTGTTTCACTGATGCCAAGCGCCAAAGTTTAAATGACTGACGACCCAAGGCAAACGACATAAAAGGAGTGCCATTTCGTCTTCACCTGTACTATACTCCAAGCTACAAAAATTCATAGAGGAGGGCGATCCAATTCAAGAGATGGTCAAGCAAGCCACTGGGAAAGAAACTTATGACACTGCAAAAACCGCGCTTTCGACACGGAACCTACCCAATGGACTAACAGAGGAAGAACAGGTTGCGCTTTATGCGTGGACGATGGATACTGGCAACAATGCACTATACATGCGTATCAATGCTGCGCTTCGTAGAAGTCGTTGAAAATATGATAAAAGAAAACGGGGTAATTCAGATATGGCTAACCCAGCTTTATTGATTAAAGAACCATTGATTCCTGATGTCTATGAAGATGAAACGGGCAAGCATGTCTTTGCTGCAAATCTCCCGCAGGTAAAACGCAGACAGATATTAAACAGACATAAGGAACTTGATAAACTGGAAAAGGAGTGGGTTGCCAAAGGAAGCCCACAAACTGATGGTAACGAGGCTTTGCTCAATCGCATGTCGTCATAATATGATCGTTCCCACGGTCTACTTAACTGCTATTAAATTAAGCCGTCATACTGACATTGATCGCCTGTATCCAGATTGCATGGATGCCCCAAGCCCCACCGTTCATGGAGCCTAGGTTCCGGCGAACCATGCCGGAATGGCGAGTTTTTCCTTAACTTAATGCCAGTTTCGCCAGAGCGAGGGAAAGATCAATAAACGGTTTAGAGAATGAATTAAGCCTTGAAGCTCCATACTGGCCTTAGTTGATACCAGCCCGCTCGGCTTCAATTCTTGCCCTATCCGCCGAGCGGCCCATTTTTTCCATTAGCACCGCCTCGCCGGAAAGCATGGTTTTTAAATTAGCGGCGTTTTTTTCCGGGTCTGCCCGATATAATTCCCGTTGGATTTCCAAAGCTTCACGGTAGGCTTTTTCGGCATCATCGAAGTGCTGGCTGTCACGATACATGACCGCCATATTATTCAAGGTGGTGGCAACTTGTGGTTGGTAAGTGCCAGGATTGTCTTTGGCGAGTGCGCTACGAATCTCCAGTGCTTCACGATAAGCCTTTTCTGCGTCGTCAAAGCGTTTGGCATCACTATATAGATTGCCAAGATTATGCTGTGTCGTGGCCAGAGTGGGTTGATAGCTTGCCGGATCGTTTTTAGCCAATTCTCGTTGAATATCCCGCGCTTCACTCCAAGATTTTTCAGCTTCCGCTGGACGTTTGGTTTCACTATAGAGACCGGCTAGATTACTTAAGACCGCCGCCATATCAGGCCGAAAGGTGTTGGGATTGCCCTGTGCCAAGCTGCGTGCAGTGTCCAACACTTCCCGATAGGCTTTTTCCGCCTTATCAGGACGCTTGTCACTGCGGTAGATATTGCCAAGGTTGGTGAGTGTTGCCATCACCGAGCGTTGATAGACAGCGGGTTCATCCCTAGCCAAATTACGCCTAATTTCCAAGGATTCAGTATAGGCTTTTTCCGCTTCGTCCATTTTCTCATTGTCCCTGTAAAGGTTCGCCAAATTGTTCAAGCATAAAGCCAAAGCGGCTGGATCGGCTTTGCCTTGGCTGCGGCGGATTTCCACTGCCTCACGATAGGCTTTCTCCGCCTCGTTCGGGCGCTTGGATTCACTGTATAACAGTCCTAAGTTATTGAGCGTTGCAGCAACTGATGGAAGATAGGCATCGGGGTTTTCCTTAGCCAAGCCACGGTACTGTTCAAGCAGGGACAGGTAGAGGGATTCTGCCGAACCTTGGGAATTTTGCTCTTGCAAGACTTTTGCATAGGCAAATCCATATTCGTTATTTCCCGGTTCCATCTCACGGGCTTTTTCCAGCAGCGGCAGCGCGTTCTGCGGCTGGAATTGCAGTAAATATATTTGCGCCTTTAGATAATAATATCCCGCATGGACTTGTTTTCCTTCCTCTGAAGCAATCAACTCATCCAACCGCGCCGAGGCTGACACCAAATCCAAGCTTGCCAAGGATTTGACCACACTAGTCCCACCCTCATCCCATTTTTCCATTTTTTTTAAGGACTCCATCAAGCTGTCATAATGTTCCCTCCATTGCACTGCCAGCGCCATCAAAGCAGTGGATGTTTCAGAGTTCAGCCTAGTGGCAAGCTTTTGGCAGATGTCAATCACACCCTCCAAATTGACTTCCCCGGCATTAATGGCATCCAATGCAGCCCCTAAAATGATGTTGCCGGCTGCCACTAGCCCATTCATTTGATCGAAGGACGGTTTTAGATCATGCCGGATTTGAAAGAATGCATCTTCGATAGTCTTGGCATTTTGACCGGAAAGCCCGCAATTGTCTTTAGTGGAAATGACGCCTTTGTCATCGACACGAACCAAACCGGTGGCACATTCATTGGTGGTTTGTTCAGTTTGGTCTTGCGCAATCGCTGGCAGTTGGCAACACAAAGCGAACAAGAAAAAGAATAATTTTGGTGCGTCCATGGCTGACTCCTATTAATGAAAAAAAGGAATTGGAATTCATCAGAACACTATGATAATGCTAATTTTCAAGCAAACAAGCCTAAATGAAAAAAGGCCGCATAAGCGGCCTTTTTTGCTGGAGAATGACACTTCTGATTAGGGTCGGTTATCCAAGGCGCCTTCCTTCTCCGGCGGCATCAGATCCATGCGGCTGACACCCAGCTTGAGGGCAAGGGCGCTGGCAACATAAATGGAGGAGTAAGTACCGACCACAATGCCGACGATCAGCGCGAGCGCAAAGTTATGGATCACCTGACCCCCAAACAATGCCATTGCAATGACTGACAGCAATGTTAGGAACGAGGTCATCAAGGTACGGCTCAAGGTTTCGTTGATGGAAATGTTCATCACCTCGACCACCTCACCTCGACGCAGCTTGCGAAAGTTTTCACGGATACGGTCGAACACAACGATGGTGTCATTGAGCGAGTAACCCATGATGGTCAGCACAGCAGCCAACACGCTCAAGTCAAATTCCAGTTGCAACACCGAGAAAAAGCCCAAGATCATCACCACGTCATGCAAGGTGGCGAGAATCGCACCCAACGCGAAGCGGTATTCGAATCGCAGGGCGACATAGATCAGAATGCCAATAGAAGCATAAAGCAGGGCCAAGCCACTATCCGTCACCAGATCGTCACCGACTTGCGGCCCTACAAATTCAATGCGATTTAGTTCTGCGATATTGGACGGGTCCTTGTTTAGAATTCCCATCACTCGACTCTTCAGGTTGCTGCCACTGACCCCCTCTTGAGGGGCCAAACGGATCAACACATCATGAGTACTGCCAAACTGTTGCACCATCGGACTTTTGAAGCCGTCCGCCTCCAAATTGAGGCGAATCTGGTTTACATCGGCAGGGTTATTATACTTGACCTCGACCACGGTCCCGCCCGTGAAATCGATGGCAAAATTAAGCCCTTTCACCCCTAATGAAACCAGCGAAGCAATACTGAGGATGATCGATGCCCATACCGCAATATGGCGCATGCCCATGAAGTTGATATTGGGCACCCCGGGCAAGGATTCTTTTTTCGGGTCTGTTAGTTTTGTTTTTGCATTCATATTCTTTCCCATCAAATCCAAAGTTTGACGCCACGTTTTTCGCCATAAATCCAATTGACCATCATGCGTGTGCAAGTCACGGCAGTGAACAGTGACGTGATGATGCCGATAGTCAGGGTGACAGCGAATCCTTTGACCGGACCCGAGCCAATGCCGAATAGCATGATAGCCGCCAACAAGTTGGTGATATGGGAGTCGAAAATGGTCGCAAACGCCCTATCGAAGCCCGCATATATGGCCGCTTGCGGCGAGTTGCCGTTGCGCAGTTCCTCCTTGATGCGTTCGTAGATCAACACGTTGGCATCCACCGCCATACCGACCGTCAAGGTGAATCCGGCAATACCCGGCAAGGTCAAGGTCGCTTGGAAGGATGACAAAATAGCCATAATCAAGGCCATATTGAACACTAGGGTGAGGTTGGCAATGATGCCAAACACCTTGTAGTAAACCAATACGACGATTGCCACCAACGCAAAGCCGATCAGGAATGAGCGCTCACCTTGGGCAATGTTTTCTTTACCCAGGCTAGGGCCGACAGTCCGTTCTTCAACAATGTCCATCGGTGCGGCCAAAGCGCCGGCTCGCAGCAACAAAGCCAAATTGCGAGCTTCTTCAGTGCTGTCTAAGCCTGTAATTTGGAAGCGCTTGCTGAAACGGTCACGGATAGTCGCCACGTTGATGACTTCTTCCACCTTCCTTTTTGTGGTCACTTTCTGACCGCCGATTTCCTTGGTTTCACTCTTGTTTTCGATAAACACCACGGCCATTGCCTTGCCGATGCTTTCCTTGGTGGTATCGGCCATTTTCTTGGCACCGGTTCCGTTCAAAGTGATGAATACCGCTGGCGAGCCTGATTGCTGATCCAACCCGGATGAAGCATCCACCACTTGGTCACCGGTGACGATGATTTTGCGTTGCAGCAACAATGGCCTACCTGCACGATCATTGTATATTCTAGTGCCCAATGGCGCTTTGCCGTCAGGGCCAATCACATGCTCGCTATCCACCAACCGGAATTCCAATGTAGCAGTGGCTCCGAGGATTTCCTTGGCGCGCGCTGTGTCTTGCACACCCGGCAATTGAACCACAATGCGATCCTCACCCTGCTGCTGGATGACTGGCTCCGCCACACCCAACTCGTTTACACGATTGCGTAAAATGGTAATGTTTTGAGCCACGGCAAATTTACGCACTTCACGGATTTCCTGCTCCGAGATAGTGGCGACGATGGCCTGTTCGTTTTCCAAAACATTCAAAACCAAACCACGTACTTCCTTTTTAATCACTTCCCGACCTTGGGCAAGAGTCTGTGCGTCTTGGAACTTGACTATGATGGAAGCCTTATCCCGTTCCACCGATAAATAGCGGACTTTGGCCTCCCGCAAGTTGGTGCGGATATCCTCCGCATAACGGTCTTGAGCCTGCGTCACCGCCGCATCCATATCCACTTGGAGCATGAAATGCACACCACCGCGCAAGTCAAGGCCAAGATACATGGGCTTGGCACCAATGGCCCTTAACCAACCCGGAGTCGCAGGGGCTAGGTTAAGCGCCACACTATAGTTATTGCCCATGTTCGATTTGAGCAACTCTTCAGCCTTGATCTGTGTGTCGGTATCATGGAATCGCACCAAAATTCGCTTGTCATTCAGTTCGGATGCTTTCGCCTTCACGCCATTGTCAGCCAGCAGCTTTTCAATCTGAAGCAGTACGCTTTGATCGATTTTGGCGTTACGACTAGGGGATAACTGGACGGATGGATCCTCGCCATAGAAATTGGGCAACGAGTAAATAATCCCAAAAGCTAACACAGTCAGGATGAGTAGATTTTTCCAAACGGGATAGCGGTTGCGCATGTTTAACAGCCTGTCTCATCGTTTCTAAAAATAAAAGGAACCCGTTTCCGGGCACAGGTGAAGTGGGCTAGAAAGCTTATTTTTCCGTTCTCTTTCTAGCCTTGTAAGTCCCTTTGGGCATCACTTGGGTGATGGAGTGCTTTTGCACATTGAACTGGGTATTCTCATTCACTTCCAGCAATACAAAATTATCATCAACATCGATAATACGGCCTAAAATTCCACCACTCGTGACAACTTCGGCCCCTTTGGCAAGAGACTCAAGAAGCTGCTTCTGCTCCCTTCCCCGCTTCCATTGGGGTACGGCAAACAAGAAAAAAAATGCAATTAAAATGACGAAAGGCAGCGCCGCCTCCAAAGCGGATGGTGGGGCTCCACCCGGCGCTCCGCCTTCGGCAAGTGCTTCGGCAATGAAAAAACTCATCGGTTTACCTCTACTAGGAAATTGTAAATCCGCTCATTATTACACATCTGGACTGACAATTCTTCGTTGTTCATAAAATTGCCTGATAAATCGCGTCAGTTCCCCCTGCCCTATCGCTTCGCGCAACCCTGCCATAAGCCACTGGTAATAGTACAAATTATGGATGGTATTCAGGCGAGTGCCCAAACTTTCCTTACACTTGTCCAAATGCTTCAAGTAAGCCCGACTGTAATGGCGGCAAGTGTAGCACTCACAAGCCTCGTCCAAAGGCCGAGTGTCATTTTTATATTGGCTATTGCGGATGCGAACCACGCCTTCGCGGGTGAACAAATGGCCGTTGCGGGCGTTGCGGGACGGCATGACACAATCGAACATGTCTATCCCTAAACTCACAGCCTCCACAATATCCTCTGGCGTGCCTACCCCCATCAAATAACGCGGCTTGTCCTTGGGTAATTGGGGCAACAAGGTTTCCAGCACCCTACGGCGGTCTTCCTTGGGTTCGCCCACCGACAAACCACCAATCGCATAGCCATCAAAACCTATCCGCTGCAATCCCTCTACGGACGCTAACCGCAAATCGTCGAAAACCCCGCCTTGGACAATGCCAAACAACGCGGCAGGATTGTCACCGTGAGCCAATTTGCTTCGCTCGGCCCAACGCAAGGACAACTCCATGGAAGTCCGAGCCTCTGCATAGCTAACAGGATAAGGGGTGCATTCGTCGAAAATCATGACAATGTCCGCACCGAGTACACGCTGCACCGCCATGGACTCTTCCGGTCCCATGAAAATCTCACTGCCATTGATCGGCGAGCGGAATTTTACCCCGGCTTCGGTGATTTTGCGTATTTTCCCCAAACTAAACACTTGAAATCCACCCGAGTCGGTCAAGATCGGCCCATCCCAGTGCATGAAATCATGCAAATCGCCATGGGCACGGATCGTGTCCATGCCGGGACGCAGCCATAAGTGGAAAGTGTTGCCGAGGATGATTTCCGCGCCTATGGTGCGAAGTTCCTCCGGCGACATGGCTTTGACCGTCCCATAGGTTCCCACCGGCATGAATGCGGGGGTCGCAACTGTGCCTCGGGAAAATAAAAGCTCCCCTAGCCTTCCATCATTGTCGGTTTTTTTTAGCTGGTAATGCATAGTCTCGCGAAGGGGGCTTTCGATCAGAATTCATCATGGCAGCGACTTTAAATCCATGTATTATGGATGGCTATGGCTGTCTTAGCATTTAATTTCCGGTGCATTGTGCCATGGGGGGATGTAAAGCGAAAGGCATTGCCTTGACTTTGCGAATTAAATAGTTTTCCATTGTGAACCGTATGATTTCAAAAGTTAGCAGTCGCTTACAACTCATACGCTTCTTTTTCACAATCAATTATGAGGATTCTATGGAAACAAATGCCTTACTTGAACAGTTTTTAAGCGCCGGCAAGGAATTCATCGAACAAGGAAAATCCTATGTTGAAGGCAAACTGGACTTGCCGGCAGAAGGGCCAGAACGTGATGCAGCCCTTTCCAGCGCCGGCAAAGGCGCAGCCGTGGCCGGCGTGTTGGCCTTGTTGCTTGGAACGAAGACTGGCCGTGGCGTAACGGGTACCGGCTTAAAGCTAGGCACACTGGCCGCCCTCGGCAGCGTCGCCTACAAGACCTATCAAGACTGGGTGCAAAAACAAGGCGGTCAGGCCGAAGCCGCTCCTCCCGCCGCATCACCGGTTGCGCTCACAACCCCGCAAGCCAATCAAAAAAGTTTGGTTTTACTGAAAGCCATCATCTCGGCAGCCAAATCCGATGGGCATATAGACTCAGCCGAACAAGCCAAGATTGAAGGATTGGTTGCCAAGCTGGGATTGGATGGCGCTACGGCTGCAATCATCAACGAAGAAGTAGCCAAACCAATTGATCCAAAAGCAATCGCCGATTTGTCCGACTCCCAGGCAACTGCGGCTGAAATTTATCTAGTCTCGGCTTTAGTGATCAATGATGTCAACGAACAGGAAAGGGCTTATCTCAATCAGCTCGCACAATTCCTCAACATTCCGAGTGACTTAGCCCTGCAATTTGAATCACAGATCAAACAAGCCACCTAAGCTATTGCTAACAATAAAAACTCCTAGTTTGGGCTTTATATTCGACATTACGATGGAAATTTCAAAAAATTCTAAGCTTGTCGAATAATGTGGTAGCGTTTTGCAAATGATTTAATCTATCATTTGCCCATGGAGTAACTCTCAAGGAAGAAAGTACAAGTTTACTCTGTTCAGTGTCTTGTTTGATTTGCCCACAACGGCATGATGGATATTTAAAGAATTTCCAGTCTTGCCATTATTTTCTTACGTTTAACTTTCATAACCTTGAGGAAAAAAAGCATGAGTTTATTTAGTTTTGTAAAAGACATCGGAAGCCGTCTGTTCACCAATGATGCGGAGGGTGGGGATAAAATAGCCAAAGAAATCAATGCCAACAACCCTGGGATTGATGGTTTGAAAGTAGAAGTCCGTGATTCCACCGCTTTCCTTTCGGGCGAAGCCAAGTCGGCTGAGGCCGTGCAAAAAGCGGTTTTGATCGCTGGCAACACGGGCGGTATTTCCCATGTCAATGTTGATGGCGTAAAACTACCGGGCGGCGTTAGTGCAAGCACCATCGAAACAGCCGATGGCGTTCAATATTACATCATCCAATCCGGTGACAATTTGTCGAAAATCGCCAAACATTTTTATGGCGACCCAAACAAATACCCTGTCATTTTTGAGGCCAACAAGGAAGTCATCAAAGACGCAAACAAGATATTCCCCGGTCAGAAAATTCGCATTCCAGCCGCCTAAGTAAGCGCATTCTAAATAGTTTTTGATCTCTTGGCCCCCGCGAACACGGGGGCTTTTTTAGGTTTTTAACACTTACATTAAGAGTTGCAGCCATGTCAAAACAAAAATTCCCCATTGAAGAATCAAACATGGATGCTGTCAAAATTTATATCAATCAGCAATTTGCTCACTTGTCTTGGTGGCCAGCCGAAGAACCAGCAAAAGCTAAAGAAGAATTTGAAAGACTCAGCAACAGCCCGAAGGCAATAGCGGGCTGGTGTGAAAAATGGCTTGATGACGGACAATGGCGGAAATTGGATAACGCCATCAATAAAACCTAACGCTTATTTTAATCAGAGGTGACAAGTCACCCTTCAACCTCACTCTAAACTTTTGGAGGACTCCTCGTGGCCGATTTATCAATTTTACATACCGCTATTGATTGGGTGCAAGCACGCATGAAAGAACGCACATCATGGGACGGGCTAACGATTATTGTCATTAGCATTTTAGTGATTATCGCCTCACCTCTGGTGAAGATTGCCGCATGGGTTGGCCTCGCCTATGGAGTCTGGACGGTGTGGAAAAAAGAAAGAAAGTTCTTTTGATGATAGCTTCTAACCCTCGGTTTTAGCTTAAAACCGGGCGAACCCACCAAAGATGCTGAGGTATAATTGTGGAATAAATATCGTCAACTGCCATGCCCAGAACCATCGCCATGCCATCCGTTAAATTGTTCCGCTTGTTTTTCTGCATTTTGGGGATATGCTCGTCATACATCTTGACCAGTGGCTGTAGTGATCAGCCACTGAACGATCCTTACCCCATCAATCAGGCT
>CAIYXP010000305.1 GCA_903930145.1 uncultured Methylococcaceae bacterium | reverse complement strand
TGCCGTTGTCGATGACATTGCCGACGATGCTGCCGGTCGCACCGCCGTTGCCCAACTGTAGCGCAGACCCGGCATTGATGGTCGTGCCGCCGGTGTAGGTGTTGTTGCCGGTCAGTCTCAAGCTGCCGCTACCGGCCTGAGTCAACGAGCCAACCCCTGAAATGACACCGGCAAAGTCAACCGCATTGGAACGGTTGAAGGCCAAGCTGCCGTTGTTGGTGACATTGCCGACGATGCTGCCGGTCGTGCCGCTGTTGCCCAATTGTAGCGCAGACCCGGCATTGATGGTCGTGCCGCCGGTGTAGGTGTTGTTGCCAAGCAGCGTTTCGACACCACCAATGATGGATAACCCCCCCGTACCGTCAATGATGCCTGAGAAGTTGCCAGAGGCATTGGTCAGGGTCAAGGTTTGTGTTCCCAAGTTGACGAGTCCGCTACCCTCTAATGACCGGATAAATGCCCCCGTGGTGGTGGCTGAAATATCAAACATACCGCTGTTGACTAGGCCACTGGAGTTGGCAATGCTGCCAGTACCGCCTAAAGCCAAAGTTACACCGCTATTGATAGTCGTCAGGCCGGTGTAAGTGTTTGCCCCGGTCAGTGTCACCATTCCACCACTCCCGCTGTTGACAATCGTCAACGCACCGGGAATTCCGGGGGTTGCATCGGAGTACACCCCTGAAAAAGTCGAATTCAAACCGGCCGTATCAAGCGTACCCACCAGATTACTGATAGTGAAATTCTGGGAATAGTTTCCGGTTGCATCAATCCTCAGTGTACCTCCTTGAAAAATGGGGTAAACGGTATAGCCCAGACCACTGGACAAATAAAAAGCTTGGTGGGTATCAATGTTTGAAACTGCTGGATTGGGCGGAGGCGGCGGGGTGAACTGGGCCTGGCTTTGCGATGAATCCGCGCCCGAAATATTCAAGGCCCAATTCGGCAGCGTGTTTTCGCCCAGAAAATTGCAAAACTGACCGTTAGAGCATCCGTTTATTGCGGTGTAATTGCCCGCCTGCGTAAAACCGTTGACTCCAGTGGTAGGGTCAAAATAGATTCCATTGGACAGGTTGGATGATTGGGTCAATGCCACCCAATAGGTTCCCGGAGTCAACAGGTTTTGTAACAAGGCATCGAGTTGTACGCCGGGAACCTTGTCATCGTTTTCGCCGATAACCAACCCCGAGGAATGGAACAAGGTCAGCATAGGGTCGAACCCCCCGCCTGGCAATACAGTGCCGTCCGCCAGCACCCCCCCGCTGTAAGAGATGGTTTCCAACGTGATGGGGATGGTGCCGTTGGAGGTCAAGCTGAAGAACTGATGGTCAGCGTCTTCAGTGAACATACCGGTATATGAATTATCCGCTGCGTTAGTGGCGTTGGCACCGACAGACAGCGCACCGAATAGTATAATTTGCTTAAAATAATCAGCCTTCATGTTTATTCCTTATGCGGTTGTGTCATATAACACGCTCTGCGTGTTAAATGGCTCACGGTTGAAAGACCTTCGCTATCCAATTGTAAAGTTTTAGTCAAATATACACAATCTTATTTACATCTGCATCCACTATTTTATTACGATTTTATTACGCGAATATCAGATTTTTATCTATGCTTGCAACTGATTGAATGGAGGGTCATGATAAATGACATGTATAACGTGTATTTATAGATCACCAGACTTTTTCGGAAACCTTCCACTAATACAGCAATGGCACGGAAACCCAGTGGATTTCCCAAAAAGCCTATTTAAATTTATTCAATACAGTGCCGATAACTTGCATGCCATGCAAATGCTCAAAGGCACGCGCCAATTCTTCTTCGGTAGTTGACCCCGCCTCGATCACCAACAATACTGCATCGGCCAAAGGAATGAATGCCAAGGAGTCAGCCGTTTGTAAATTAGGCAGATCGTAAACAATCAAGCGCGATGCATCATGGTTTTTCAGTGATTCCGCAAGCAAGGTCATTCTCGGCGATGACAACATTTCCGCTGAGTCAAGCAGGGGTCTATTTCCTGTTAGAATCCTAAGCTGGTCAAATGCGGTTGGGTTAATAATTAGATCATGAATGGGGATATTATCGACCAGATAGTCTGCTAGGCAATATTTAGGTGTAATGCCTAGGTATTTATGTATGCTGGGGTTGCGAAGATTGGCATCAACTAAAAGTACTGTTTGGTTGACCTCCAAAGCCAAGCCTATTGATAGATTGATTGCACATACTGTAGTGCCTGCCTTGGTATTTGGACTGGTCACTGCCAAAGTACGCCATCCGTTTTCACGCATTTTCTGGATAACGCGGGTACGCAGTACTTTATAGGCATCGACATATTCACTTGAATCTAAACCGGCAATAATACGATGCTTGCGCAAAATATCGCGGCTCATACCAAAACACGGGGATTCCACAGTATGCTCTTTATTTAACCTATTCATTGATTGCTTCTTTGTCTAGCCCATAAAGTGATGTAACTATAAAAAATGGTGTTATTGATGTTTTCTTTAATCATGTTGATATCAATAAACTCGTCAACTGTCCTAGCTTTCTAATACTCCTAAACCATAATACATCTAACGGACCCCATAGCCAATGCAATAAAAAAATGATAATACCTATACCTATAATGCTTAATAAATATATTATATATAAACGCTTGCCCAATATAGGCTTACTGTCTTCAATGGCCAAATAAGGAATCACTGCAAGCGGTGGAATTCCTACCAGTCTAGTAATAGGCTCGGTTTTTCGAATGGATTTGTCCAAGGCTTCTCGAAGACCGACATATCCAGTGGAGCTGAAAATAGCAAGGATAAATCCAAAAAGAATAATAGCAGGACGATTTGGTTTTATTGGTTTTTCGGGAAACAGTGGAGGTTCTATAATGGAAAATCTCTCGCCTTTGCTTTTCCTTTCCAATTGTTCTCCAATCTTCGCTTCCATTTGTTTTGCCTTTATTTCCCGGTAACGATTATTCGTGTTTTCCCAATCGCGGGCCAGAGCAAAGTATTGCCGCTCAATATCAGGCGAATTCTTTACTCTCTTCTCACTCTCCTGCATCTTGGCCACTAGCTCCGCTCGTCGCTTGGTTAGCCCGGCGACTTCAAGCGTGTTGCTCTGCTTCTGTGCGGAAAGGCCAAGGTACACCGGATTGTTGACGGGTTTATCCATGCCCCCAAGATGGTCGGCAAAGGCATTGGACGAATTGATAGCCTGCTCCAGCGCAATGATTTGTTTATTCAACACTTCAAGATCGGGGTGGGCAATGGCACGGTTTTTCGACATTGCCATCCTTTTTTCCTTTAATTCTTGAAGGCGCATGGCAAGATTCTCAGTCGGGTCAACCTGCCCCGCCTCCATTCCCAGCGCTTGGATTTCTTGGCGTATTTTGATTAAGTCCGGGTGCTTGTCAGAATATTTGGAAGCAAGCGTTACGTACTGCGCGCTCAGTGCCTTAAGGCGTTCAGCCGTGCTCATGACATGCTGGCCGGTTGCCGGAGCGACTGGGCTTTCAGGGGAAACCTGGGCGATTTGGCTGTCAATGATGAAGTTTCGCTCTTGCAGCGAACGTATCTGAAAATCAATCTCCTTGATTTCGTTCTCTGTCCGTTCCATGACTTGCATTGTCAACTGTTTACGCTCCGGCAGCTCGTTGAGATGGGCCTGCTTGAATTGCGACAGCTTCTGTTCCAACTCCGCCGCGTAAACCCGAATTTGTTCCACCTCGTCAGTTAAGAAATCCGATGCCTCGGCAGTTTGCTTGGTCCGCATCCTAAGGTTTTCCTCCAAATAAAGCGAGGTGATTTCATTGTCGATCTTTTGCGCCAGCCCAGGGTCATTTCCGTCGTAGGATAAAGAGAACGCTATCGTGGCTTGGGTAGGATGCCCCGAACGAGGATCGATGACATCCGCGCTGATGGTTTGAAACGAAATATCCCGCCGCATACGCTCGACGATTTCGTCGGTGGTCTCATTGCGCCTCTCCTTTTCATATAAGTTGAATTTATCAATGATCGCAATCAGGTTGGAACGAGTCATGACCCTTTGGCTAATGGTCTGCAAGCGTTGGGCGGCAAAGCTGGTAATGGTGGAACGGACAAGGTCAGTCGGTATTTCTTGTTCCTCAATAAGGATTGTTGAGGTGGAGCGATATACTGGGGGTAACCACCATGCCGTTATTATGCTAATCACTAGAATTATAATGCTAATTATAAAAATAGTCATTTTATTTCGGCGAAAAGCCGCTAGGTAGTCGCTAAACTCTTTTTCTTCCATAGTATAGTTAGTCAATAATGTAATTTATCAAATTCATGCCGAATATTGATTGAAACGATATGAGCATATTGAGGGTGTGAGTATGCACCGATATCAGTATCTATATCTCGTGCTTGAAAATTATACGAAGCACTGATGACAGTGTTTCCTGTCATATTATAAAATAATCCACCCCCTAATTGATATGAATTCTGACCAAGCGAAGACTGGTTTTGGCTAGAAGTTGATATGCTGTAATAAGACAGGCTTAGCGTACCATCCAAGAGTTGGGTAAATCTATGACTTGCCGAAAGGGAAACGAGATCGCTCCTAAACAGATTACTATTGATGGAGGGTGTGCTTTGTTGGCTGTAACTCAAAACCAACGATGATTTGTCAAAGTTTTGTTTTAAGCTGATATTAAACAATGGGGTGAGTTGATTGGTTTGCAAGGAATAAAATTGCCCAAACAAGTTATATTTTGTGGTAGTTTGACTATATTGCCCACCACCGGACAAGCTCACTTCGGTGTTAATTAAAGGAAGATACTTGCAACCCACGGTTAAGTTAACATAATCTATACTCCTATCCTGGGTCACAAACTCCGTGGCTAAAAGCATGCCGTCGAAGGATAAGTATTCGTTGAATAAATGATTGAACCCAGTGGATACGGAGTTAGAGGTTGAATTAGGGTAAATCCCATCAGTGTTTCCCGGGGAAAGCAAACTGGTAGGATATTTAGAATTAAAATAGGAGTAGATCATATTTATTTTGGTATGTTCACTGATCCTATAAGTCCATGATGGATTAATGTTGAATATTTCCCTTTGTACCCTTCCAAAAACAATACCCTGTACCTGATCTGCTTTCGATGACAATATAGCGTCGTTAATATAACCGCCATTGAACTCCAAAAGACTTCGTTCCGTAAGATAGGCATACTGGGCATCAACATATTGATTTTGCATATCCAAACCGGAATCAGGATAATAAAACCAGTTATCAAACCTCGCGTTGCCCTTGGCTGTCCAAACGGGGTTCGCTGCCATGATACTGGTTTGAAAATTTAACTCGCTACCCCAAACGCCAGCATGTTCAATTGAATCAGGAAGAAGTAATATGTTGGTATTGTAATTTTGTTGAATGTTAGCATCGGCACGGAGAGTGTATTCAGTCCCAAAACCGTCACCAGCCAGCAGCAGGCATAAACAAGCCAGAGCCCATGGCGACCTTGAATAGAATGACAACAGACGAAATTCGTGCCTTCCAAAAAGTATAGGCGATGCCACTATGAGGGCAAGGCGCTTGCTTAAACAAGCTTGGATGCGCTGGCTACGGGGCTCATTCAGGGGACTAATATTACATCCCCGTTGAGCAGTTGGATATTTTGCTCAAGTTCTTCCCCCTTTGAAACACTATTGTAATCAAACGGTAAGCTAATGGTTTGATTGCCTGAACGGCGCAACACCTTGATATCGTCTTCATCCGCGAAGGGGGACAAGCCACCCGCAATCGACAGGGCCTGGATGACGGTGACAGGGCTTGATAAAGGCACTTCACCCGGCTTATTAACCTTGCCGACCACGTAAACTTTTTGGTTTGTACTCAACACAGACACAGTCACTTCAGGATCGGAAAGATACTCGCCTAATCGTTTGGTGATTTCGCTCTTAAGCTGCTCGGCGTTCATCCCCTCGACGTGAAGGTTCCCAATGAGCGGAAAAGAAATGCCACCGTCCGGCCTTACCAAGGACTTACCGGCTAATCCTTCTTCTTTCCAGACGGAGATTTCCAATAAGTCGCCAGGCACGATCCGATACTCTTGTGTGATATGGCTCACTTGTGAGTCATTTGCCATATCCGCAAAAGCATTGCTCATGTAGCCTAGGGATAGCAAAACAATACAATAAATCATTTGCATGAGGGAAATGCCCTGTCTTCAAACACAATCATGCAGCAAACATCAGGCCATTAGCTTGGGCATTGATCTTGTATGCACTTTGTCTCCACTATGGCTGGCTAGACTGCTTTAAGCGCCCAGTCATTGGCAAAACACTAGTCCTTCCCTTTTAACCCGCAAGTTTCAATTGACCTCCCACATAATAAAATGACAGCTAAGCTTTTCTCTGCAATTGCCATAAGTCTGACGGTTTCAGCGCTGACCACATTAGTGGGGTGTGGTGGAGCCGAGGAACGCAAAACGGAACACTATCAAAGGGCAATCCGGTATTTTGAACAGCAGAATATCGAAAAGGCTGCCATCGAGTTCAAAAATGTCATCCAGATCGATCCCAAGGTGGCCAAAGCCTATTATTACCTTGGCCGCATTGAAGAGGGGAAGAAAAATTGGCGTGAGGCCTTCGGGCTATTTCAGAAGGCCGAAGAGCTTGACCCTAATGACAATGAAGTGCGCATGAAGCTCGCCCAGTTTTGGCTGTTGGCCAATGATGCAAATAAGGCCACAGAAATGCTCGAACCGGTTTCCAAAGCCAAGCCCACGGACATTGATGTCCGGTTGATTCAGGTGGCCATAGCCAATCGTAAGGGTGAGACCGAATCAGCGTTGGCCCAAATCGAAAAAATCGTCGCGGAAAGACCCTCCCGACCAGAGCCTTACATAGTGTTAGCGGCCTTATATTTGCAGCAAGGTAAGCCTATGGATGCGGAAAAGACGCTGCGGGGGGGGCTTGTGAACATGCCAAACAACCCGGAGCTGTTGACTTCCTCGCTCAGATTCTACCAGCAACAGAAACAGGCGGGGCCGGCTGAAGAAATAGTCAAACAACTCATTGCGTTACAGCCGGAACGGATATCGCATCGTGTGCTATTGGCACGTATACACATGGAGCTAGTGCAGTACGGAGAAGCGGAGAAAGTGATGCGCGACGCCATGCGGCAATTCCCCGGCGACCCAGCGCCCCCCCTACTATTGGCGGAGTTCTTTTTCAAGCGGGGCGAGCCAGCCAAGTCGGAAAACGAATTGAAGGCCGCAATCGCTGCCAATAAAAAGGAAGTGAAGCTGCGCCTTGCCCTCGCGGAAGTGCTGGAGCAGACTAAACATGGGGACCAGGCGGAAAAAGTCTATCGTGACTTCATTGGCGAGACGGACAGCAAGCCAGATGCCTTGAAAGCCAAGAATGCATGGGCGGGCCTGCTGGCGAGAACAGGGCGCACAGAGGAAAGCCTGAAACTGACCAAGGAAATACTGGCAGAAAATGCCCAAGACCATGACGCTCTGAGCTTGCAAGGCAGACTGGCACTAGCCAATGGCAATGCCGAAGAAGGGATTGCCTCATTTCGCTCTTTGCTAAAAGACCAGCCAGACTCCCCCGAGATACTGACCCAACTTGCCAACGCCTACCTGTTGGACAAAAAACCTGGGCTGGCCCAAGAAAACCTCGAAAAGGCATCAACCGCCAAACCCGAGGACTTTGGCATGCTCAAAAATCTGGTCGATTTTCTCATTGGGCAAAAAGACTTTACCCTAGCACTCGAAAAAATCGACGGTTTTATCAAGTTGCAGCCGAATAGGATGGACGGATTAATCCTGAAAGCCAATGTACTGGTGGCCAGCGGGAACAACGAACTCGCGGAAGCGCTATTGAAGCAGATAAAAACAGCATTCCCTGACAATCCATTAGGGCCAATGCGCCTAGGAGGGATTTATAGGGGGCAAAACCGATATGAAGCGGCTATCGGAGAATATGAAACCGCGCTGAAACTATCCAAGGACGCTTACGAGCCTTTGCAAAACATCGCAGAAACTTATTTAATTCTTAAACAACCCCAAAAGGCACTAACCAGAGTCAACAAAGCTATTGCCGAAAATCCGAACAATGCAGGCAACCACCAAGTGCTTGCCTCCATCTTGATAGAAACGAATCGTGGGGACGAAGCAGAAAAAGCACTTAAGGATGCGACCAAGGTCAACCCCAATTGGTTGCCCCCTTATATAAACCTTGGAATCTACTATGAAAAACAGGGAAAAACCGAACAGGCCGTCGATACTTACAAAAAAGCAGCCGAAATAGCACCTCAGGAACTGGCTATACGATTCAACCTCGCCAGAATTTTCGAGAGTACAAACCATTATGCCGATGCAGTCGAACAATACGAGAAGATTCTCCAATACTCTCCGGGGAATCTGCTGGCGGCCAACAACTTGGCATCGGTGCTGTCGCTTGACGCTACCGACAGACCCAAGATGGACCGGGCGCTCAATCTCGCCAAGCGCTTGGAACATTCCGGGCAACCCGTTTTCATCGACACGCTGGCTTGGGTTTATTACCAACTGGGCGATATGGAAAAGGCGCTGCCATTGCAGTTGATAGCCGATGAAAAATCTCCGAACACCCCCATCTACCAATACCACCTTGGCATGATCTATTCCAAGTCTGGCAATCCTCAAAGGGCAAGGGAACTGTTGACAAAAGCCGTCCAATCGGGCGTCAATTTCCCCGGCCTACTGGAGGCTAAGGATGCCTTGCGTGGCCTTGAATCGGCAAGATGAGTTAAGCCGCCGAGTCGTAGAACCGGCAACGGCGGCACTCGAAACAGGAAAGCACAGCCTTTGCGGTATTCGCTCAACAGGCCGGGGCTTAACTGCTGGCATCCACTATTGACGACCTAGGCCAGTATCTCAGCGGGTTAGAATGACGGAATGGTCCAAAATGGACAGAATCGGGGTTGAGTTGCGGAAGTGGAGTTAGCTGCCGGAGATGATGGTTAACCATTGTTATAGTTTTGGCTGGCATATTCTGCCTGTGTCTTCGAGATAGGAAATAATTTGACAGGTACAAAATTCCACACTCTTTTCGCCAGTCATGACAGTGATCTCCGGACCAAGGGGAGGCTCGTAGGGTGACGAAATCCCGGTGAATTCCGAAATTTCCCCTTGTCTAGCCTTTTGATATAGACCCTTAGGATCACGTTGCTCACAGGTTTCCAGTGAGACATGGCAGTAGATTTCAATGAAATCTTTGGCATCTACAGAAGCCCTAATGATGTCTCGGTCATGGCGGAAAGGGGATATAAAGGCTGTGATGGCAATACCACCTGCGTCAGCGAACAATTTGCTCGTTTCTCCAATGCGGCGGATATTCTCAGCACGATCTGAAGCGCTGAAACCAAGGTCGGCGCAAAGTCCGTGACGCACATTGTCACCATCAAACACATAGGTTTTGCAACCTCGAAGGAACAAAACCTCCTCAACACTATGTGCAAGTGTTGACTTGCCAGACCCAGAAAGTCCTGTGAACCAAAGAATGAAGCTCTTGTGTCCGTTTTGCTGCTCGCGCATGTGCCGGGTGATTTTGGTGTTTTGCCAAATAACATTATTATTCATAAATATAATATTGCAATACTCTATCGGGCAGGAGATGGCAAACTTCGGGCGAGGGTCAGGCTAGAGTCCCCTGAAATATAACTATAAGTAGCCAGGCATAAGTCTACGGGTACACCAATGATTCATGCCATTGATTTTTAAACTGGTCTTGTGCCAGATTATTTTTGTTTAACTACTTAGCTTATCAAAAAAACCCACCTAAATTCTGAAACTAGGCCGTATTCCAATCCATATCATCGGCATCCCCCGCCGAGCCTTTTAGGAAAAAGTTAATAACATTGGGGGTGCAAGCCAAAATCGCCGATATTTCCGTCAAGTTTTTCTGTTGCGAGATAGACCTAGAAAGATGCTTCATCCGCACCGCCATGTCGGCAGAGATTGCCGGTATCCAGATTGCGTGGATTGCCCACAAATCCTGCCATCCGTGGAGCCTTTATGCCGACGGTCCTTGCCGGAATAAAGGCGTTCCGAGCTTAACGGAAAAACTTGTTAACAGCCAATCCTAAGCCGCGATAGGCTGTTTGGCTTGCTTGCGTTTGACTTGGAAGCCGACCATGCCGGCACCCATCAACATCATCAAATATTCTTCAGGTTCCGGTACGGCGGCAACCGTCAGGTTATAAGCCAAGCTGCCACAGCCGCCCGCATTGCAACTGCCACCCAAGGCGATCAGATACTGGCCATTGGACAGGCTGTCCAGCTTCAGGTTGGCGACGCTGCCAGCTACTGTACCTGCATAGCTTCCAGAAAACCCTGCCCCGAATCCGCCCGTTCCAACCGACGTGCCGGCACCGTTGATAAACGATGAGCCAGCGTTGGCGTAGCCGACAAAAGCGGTCACGCCATTCGTGCTGCTGGCAGGGCCGGAACCGCCCACCGCCAACCACGTGTTGGCTATGGCGGTTTGGTCGGCCACTTGGTTGAATGACATGCCTCTCTGACCGTAGGAGCCTGAACTATGGTTGCCGCCGACGAAATTGCCGGTGGTTTGCCAGACAGAAAACGCAGGGCTGGTCGTAGAGCCATTGGTGTCGGTCACATTGATGTCTACGCCGTATGCGCCGGCGCTGTTGGCGACCGAGAACGTGAACCACCTGGCGCTATGCGCCCAGCCGTAGTTTTTTGATGCCGCACCGGCGGTGCCGTTGTTCTGGCCGTCCCACCCGAATGCTCCCGTGTTGCTGGCTGAGATCGAAGTCAGGCTGGAGGGGGCGCTGTTGATGACGCCAGAGCCGCCGCCAACATTGTTTACCGTTACAGCGCTGGCTTGTGTGGACACGCCAGCCAAAGCCAAGATGCCGAAGCCAGCAATAACAGCTTTGTAAAGTTTCTGATTCATAAGCAATCTCCAAAAAGTGAGTTAAAAAAAGTTGTTTCAAGCATACAAAAATCCAGAAACAAAGCAGGATTCCCATATTGCGTCAATATAAATACAATTATCATGCCATTTATAATTAGCTTATAACTGTTTGTTATTTAATAAATAACCCAAGCTCATGTGTGCGATATAACCTATCGTTAGGGGATCTCACTTCTTTTTTATGGGTAACTAACGTGATCTGCCCTATGCTTGGTATTGGCGTCTTAGATTAGCCAGAGGCGCAGAAACGAAAAACCCGCCAAGCTTGCGCCGGGCGGGTTCTCGTCAAGATGCGCTATGAGATAGAGGCGCGCCATTTAAGCCGCAGCAGCCTGCTTGGCTTTCTTGCGCTTGACTTGGAAGCCGACCATGCCGCCACCCATCAGCATCATCAGATATTCTTCGGGCTCCGGGACCGCCGCTGTAATTTCTAGCTTGAATGAACCAGCCCCACCCTTCGTGGCTAGGTAATTGCTGCCGCCATACGCCAACAGATAGTCACCTGCGCCTACACCCGTCAATTGTAGGTTGGCCAATCCGGTTCCGACAGTCACCACACCACCGGCTCCAGAGCCAACAAATAGCCCAGTGGGAGTGACGCCATTAATGAATGAAGGACCTGCGTTGGCATAGCCTTTAACGCTGGTGACCCCGCCTTCGGCAGGGTCGGTCAACCAACCACTTTTGCTGAACGTGCTTACTTGGCTAAAGGTATGACCAGTTCCAGAACCCAACCCAGGATCGGTGTAACCCGTGGTTGCGTACAAGGTAAATGCCGGGTTTATACCTGCCGTAGTAGTTGTCAGGTTGATACCCAACTTCGGTGTACCCGCCCCTATGCTGAAGGAGACCCATCGGGCGTTGTGGCCCCATCCCAATCCAGTACCAAAACCATTGTTATTTCCATCCCAAGCATAAGCGGGCGCACTTTTGGTTTCTGTAAAGGAACTGGTAATAAGGCCGGGGTAAGTGGTGTTTTGCGCGCTGGCTTGGGTGGAAACACCCGCCAAAGCCAACAGGCCGAGACCGGCAACGACGGCCTTGCGAAGATTTCGATTCATAATGATGGTCCTCAAAAAAGTTGTAATAAAATTAAACCATGCTCAAGTTTTGCCGTTAACCGATGCATCTCTAGCATGATAATTTCATATAGGCATTTTTCATACCATTCATGTATATCTATGATTATAGGTTAATTTTACAAACAAATACCAAGCATTCATGTGTGTTATAGCGTGGGCGCGAGTCATTTGCCACACTTTCATCAAATCGCCCATCGCACGGCTTCAGAGCCTTAGATTGTGTGTGACTGAAAAAATAAACTAGGTTAGAGTGTGAATGATCAACGCGATCTTGGGGTGCGGACTGTGGATTGACGATATCTAGGATAAGCAAAGAAATTATTAACAATTAGGCAAATCACGCATGATTATTGAATAATTTATCGAGTTGGTTGTAAAATGAGGTATCGATTTAATCGATTTAGGGGGCTAGTTCCCTTCATTAAGAGATGTTCAAGCGAGGGCGAGCTAAGCCGATGAACCCGCTGCTGCTTCATCCCCCGCCCAAGCTATCCATAACAAGTTTAAGGGGTTTTGCATAAGCCCCATCGGAGGCAGCCATTTCTACAAAAGGTAAAAGCCGCACATGAGCCGGGTCAAATCATGTCGATTCTGTAGCCATCGATGCTGATTGTCATTTTGAACTCAAGCTAAGATGGTACGCCAATGTTTTCAGCATTGATTGGGAAATCCCCGAATTTTGAGGCGATGATTAGAAGTGCAAAAATAATTGCTTCGACTGAAGTGACTGTATTGCTCTGCGGCGAGACCGGAACAGGTAAAGAATTGCTTGCCAAGGCATTGCAAAACCATAGCCCTCGCGCAAAAAAACCCTTTATCACTTTGAATTGCGCAGCCCTACCGGAATCGCTGGTAGAGTCGGAAATGTTCGGTCATCGCAAGGGGGCTTTCACGGGCGCGGTGGCAAATCAAGAAGGGAGATTGCAAGCGGCAAACAGTGGCACCCTATTCATGGACGAAATCGACTCACTGCCCTTGTCCGTTCAAGCCAAGCTGTTGCGCTTTCTTGAATCTGGCGACATCCAACCGGTTGGCGGCATATACTCTCAGCGTGTCAACGTGCGCATCATCGCCGCAACTAACGCCAACGTGGAAGAGAAAATCACCAATGGCAAGTTTCGCAAGGATTTGTACTACAGGATCAATGTAGTACCTCTGGAAATACCGCCTTTGCGTGAACGCAAAGATGATATTGAATTGTTGCTCAATTATTTTTTTGCGCACTTTTCAGCCATTCACAGGCTGCCGGCCCCCACCCTATCCAAACCAGCACTGACACGACTGCAAGAATACGGTTGGCCCGGCAACGTAAGGGAATTGCGCAACCTCTGCGAGCGACTTTGCGTCCTGTTGGGGGGATGCCATATCGAAGAAAAAAACCTCCCTGAAGATATCGGCAGGCCACCCAGCAAAGCGGGCGAGTTCATTCTCCCTGAGCGGGGAATCGATCTGGAGCAGTTGGAAATTGACCTGATCCAACAAGCCTTGGAACGCGCTCAAGACAACCGCAGCCAGACAGCCAGGCTGCTTGGTATTTCCCGTGACACTCTTCTGTACAGGATGAAGAAATATAATATGCGTTAAACTATCCACCCACTGGCGCAGGCCGACGATGTTTACCGTAACCAATGCATGGGCTGAGACGGCATTCAAAAGAAGTGGACTCAAGGGTGGGCGCTTGGGCAAGCTGGAAAAATTAAGGCAGACTTGGGTCAAGCTAGGGCACACGGTCAGTGGCAAATTCAACCGATTGCGCTGCGACACCAAGCACGCCTTCAAACCTGACGCAGACGTAGGGTTTGTAGGCTTGGGTCAAACCGAAAACGTCAAAATTTAAACTAAACTCAACGTGAATTTGTCAGCAATCAAGCGCAACAGTCTGCTACAGATGACTGTAATAGCAACCAGCTACCTGATGTCATTCTTATTATCCGCTTTTCTTGGGCGAATGCTAGGCCCGGTGGACTTGGGTGCCTGGTCTGCAACGGCCGCAGTAAGTTCAATTATTCTGGGTTTTACTATGCTAGGCATTGATAGCCCGGTGGCAAGGCGAATGGCAATTGAACCAGCCCATGCTGCAAAATGGTTGGGGCATGGAATTGGTATACGCTTATTTATATCGCTGCCGCTGTCAATCATATTGATTGTTACCGCCACCCATTTTTTCTATCAAGGGGTAGTTCCACTAATATTTGCCGTAGGCTATGCTCTTTATGCGGCTTTGGGAGGCATTGCAGGTCTGATAACCCGAGGTTGTCAAATTCTTAACTATTTTTCCTGGCAATATATCCCATTATTTCTCGGTACTTTTCCGGCACTTATTGCAGTGTATGTTTGGGTTGACAATGGAGGAGGATTGCTTGGGGTGGTATTTTGTACCGCAGTAGGGCAGATAATGGGAATTATCGGACTCACCATTGTTATGTATAGAACGGCTAATCCCAGTCCTCGCTATGATCGCAAAGCTTGGGGGTCTCTTCTCAGAGAATCATGGCCTTTAGCAGTGAGCACTCCATTCCTAGCAGCATACTCCAGAATAGATTCTGTGCTGCTGTTAAACCTAAGAGGACCTGAGTCAGCAGGGTATTATAGTTCGGCCTATGGTTTCTTTATGGCATTTTGTGGTTTGGCATCAGGCGTACAAGCCGCAATATTTCCAGCATTGGCAAAGACTTATGCAGAATCCCCTGCTTCTGCTTATAGGCTTTTCAAACAATCTTTACGCTGGATGTTCCTATTGGCAGTTTTTGGCGTTGTAGGGACTATGGCTGTAGGAGAACAGGTGCTCGTGTTGGTTTACGGAGAGTCCTTTAGAGTAGCAACAGATACGCTATACATACTAATGAGTTCTTCAGTTTTTTTATTATTAAATAATACATATGGCATGACATTGAATGCTATAGGTCGACAGAGGGAAGCAATGTATATAACCATAGGTGGTTTATTGACTAATATTATTGCCAATCTTGTATTGATCCCTGAATATGATTTTGAAGGATCAGCTTGGGCGACTCTAGTAACAGAATTTGTTGTTTTGTTAATGCTTCATTTAAGTATAGTTCCAAAATGGCTTAAATTAATATCTCGATATAAATAATGAAAATATGCTTAGTATCCCAAGAATATCCTGATGAACTTATTGGTGGAATTGGAAGCTATACTGCCGGGATGGCAAAAGCTTTAGTTGAATCTGGACATGTTGTTCATGTTTTATCACGATCTATGGATAAAGAACAAACCTATTTTGATGGTAATGTTTTAGTTCATAAAATCTTACCAAAACCATTGTGTTATGCATTTGTCAGGAGATATTTAGGAAATATTGTTTATAGCGCATATGTTGCTTATTATTTATATAAGTTGATCAATAAATATGACATACAATCAGTCGAAGTTCCAGAATTTGCAGCAGAAGGGTTTATCTATTCAATAGTGCCATTCAAGCGAGTCCCATTAATAGTTAGGTTGCATACACCGCTTAAGATAGTAGAGAAGATAAATGGAACAAAACATTCTTGGCTAGGCCATGCATATATAAGTCTGTTAAACTGGATGGAGCGAGTCTCTATTATACGGGCTGAAGCAGTGACATCGCCAAGCAAAGCATTAGCTGATGTTTGCAGGAGAGAATTACGTTTAGGGAGCTTGCAAATACACGTTTTTCCAAATCCGGTTAATACTGAATATTTTGCACCAAATAGGATAATCAAGAGGGAAAGGGAAGTCGACAAAACCGTTTTATACGTGGGCCAACTTGGTATTCGCAAGGGAGTAGAAGTTTTCCGAGAAATAATACCGGATATTTTAAAGTCACACCCTGATGCAAACTTTGTATTTGCAGGGGCTGATCAAGGTTATAACAAAGACAGGTCAATGCAGGATTATATCGTTGAAGCACTTACTGACGCACAAAAGCGAAGAATAATCTTTCTTGGTAAGATACCATGGCAAGATTTGCGCAATTTGTATTGTTCCGCACGAGTATGCGTTTTTCCATCAAAGTTTGAAAACTTCCCCCAAGTATGTCTTGAAGCAATGTCTTGTGGTAGCCTAGTGATAGGAAGTTCGTTGGGGGGAATGGTTGAAATCATTTCAGACGGTGTTAATGGGTTTATAGTTGAGCCAAGTGATACTAAGAAAATTAGCGAGCGTATATGTCACTGTCTTGCTCATGATTTGAATTTTATGCGCCAAGCCGCGCGTAGTCGAGTTACCGAATCATTCAGCCTCTCGATTGTAGCCCATCAAGCCATAGAGGTAATTAAGAGGGTAGTCACATGATAAAAAATCAAACAGTATCTGGTTTTTCATGGATTTCAGGATTGAAAGTCTAATATGAATAAAAATATCAATGCCATTATTGAAGATGGTCATTTAGGTGGATTTATGTCGGGCGGAGATCCCGCAACTTGGTTTCCCAATCTCTGGAACTGGTTGGTCAAACTATTTGCGATACATTCAGTAATAGACATAGGCTGTGGGCAAGGTTATGCTGTCAACTACTTTATAAAGCTAGGTATAAATGCGATAGGCATTGAAGGTAGCCAAGAAGCAATTAATAGCAATATAGCCCCATATTCAGTCGTGCAACATGATTTTTACCAGAATGCATACACCCCTAACAATCCTGTTGATTTGATATGGAGTTGCGAGTTTCTGGAACACATTGACGAACAACATCTAAAAAATGTGTTAGTTACTTTTCAATCCGCAACTAAAGCCATAGTGTTGACGCATGCATTTCCCGGACAAGATGGTCATCATCATGTAAACTGCCAACCATCCACTTACTGGATAGGTTTGATTAGACATTTGGGGTTTAAGTTTTCGCTAAGATATACATTGTTAGCTCGATACATAACGATGAAAGATTATCACCAAATGAATCATTTCGGTCGAAGTGGCTTAGTCTTTTTAGTGCCACGAGAAAAGCCTTATAAAATAGAAGCATGCAATTTGGCGAGTATTATAACTACCGCAAGAAATCCTAGTATTATCACAATGTATTATGGCATCATATTAAAAATTGAGAATATTTTACTCCGTGGATTAAGAAAACTTGGTTGCTTTAAATGATTAATCTATTAATATTTATTTTATTAAACGTTAATGACAAAATCAAAACCACCTGAAGTTTCAGTCGTTATTTTATCTCATAATAGAATTGATGAGCTTATTAAATCACTCAATGAGCATTGCTCAGAAAGCTCTAATAATGGATATGAACTTATTATTGTTGATAATGCGTCGACTGATGGTTCTCGTGAAGTGATAGTCGAATATGCAAACAAGTATCGCGATATTAAATATGTTTTTAATGACAAGAATCTTGGCGTTGCTGGTGGGCGAAATAGCGGCTACTTATTGGCGCGTAGTGATTTCATATTAAGCATAGATGAAGATGCACACATTAAACCAAATGACATCATTGGGTTAAAAAAAATGTTAACCAGCATGCCCAAAGTTGGTATTTTATCACCCATGATTATACATGAAAAAACAGGTGATAAACAAAACCCACACGGGAATCAGATATGTGAAATTGGTAGCTTTCACGGTGCTTGTTATATGTTACGCAGATCGTTATTTGATGAGGTTGGATATTTAGACGATTTCTGCATGTTCGGAGGTGAAGAATTGGATTATAGCATTAGAACCCGTTCTCATAGTCACTCTGTTTTATATATTCCAAATATTCAAGTTCGACACAACAATTACCAACGAACAGGAACCGTTGGAAATGAAAGAATAATTAATTGGCTTTATAACTTTGTTAGAATTCATTATACATATTTTCCTATTGCTATTGCTACAATATTTTCTATTAGATATACAACAAGTTATATGTTATATTGTATAAAATCAAAAAATATACTAGTTTTTATAAAGTTATTTTTTGTTTTTTTCTTGGCGGTAAAGGATGGCTTTAAACGCAAATCTGTAATTCCTAAGTCGGTTACTGATTTTTACGCAAATCCGCATACAAGGCCAGATATTGGTAATGTACCGTTATGGCATAAAATAAATAGAATAATTTCGTAAAACAAATATGTTAACTAAAACATTGAGTTAAACGCAATATGTCGCATAAGTTATATAATAGTGTCATATTTTGGCAAAGCACTCCAAGTCCCCATCAAGCAGCCTATATTAGAAGTTTGACAGAAGCAAGTAATTTGAGTGAAGTAAAGCTCTTTTTATCACTTAATGATGATAAGCAACGTAACTCTATGGGATGGCATAAACCAGATTACGGTTCAGTTCATACTATACATTTAGCCAATAAGGCAACGGTAGATTCAACGATTACCCTTGCTGATGGCAATACTGTTTCTATATTTTCTGAATTTGTAGCCGATTCTAATATTCGTAACATTCTTCAGCGCTCTTGCCAAGGTGAAGGGATAATCGGCCTCATATCAGAGGGACGTGACTGGCGTGGGCTAAAAGGTTCGATGCGACTGATGCATAGCTATATTTGTGAACGACGTTATGTTAATCGGATAAATTTTATACTCGCCATCGGGAATTTGGCGAAAGAATGGTATATGCGTTGTGGCTTCAACCCTGAAATTATTTTTGACTTTTGCTACGTAGTGGAAAAACCTATTGGTATCGAACAGATACACACAGACAAAAAGGAGCCTCTTAAATTGATATTTGTTGGGCAGATCATTCCTCGCAAGAGATTGGATCTATTACTGCAAGCACTGATCAATTTCTCATCCATACCGTGGACATTGCGAGTGATTGGAAATGGCTCAGAACTAGAGACGCTGGTAAATTTTTCACGGCATAACGGCTTGTCTGACAAGATCCGCTTTCTTGGAGTCATGGATAATCATCATGTTCGTTTGGAATTGGCTTCTGCTGATGTATTGGTTCTTCCAAGCGATTGGGATGGATGGGGCGCAGTGGTTAACGAGGCATTGATGAGTGGCGTCCGTGTAATATGCAGCGATTACTGCGGCTCTGCTGAATTGATTAGGAGAAAAGACTATGGATATGTTTTTCGTGCAAATTCTTTGGATTCACTCGTGCAAGTTTTGCAGCAACAATTTTCAGAAGGCCCTGTAAGCTGGCAGGATAAGCAAGCTGTAATGCGTTATAGCGAAGCTTTCTGCGGACCTTCAGTCGCCCGATATTTAAGCGAAATTATTGGCTTTGTGACGAATGGTAATCAGGGAATAAGGCCAGTTGCCCCTTGGAAAATACAACCTGAATAATTAAAGATATAGAATGGCTTTGATTTCTGAAACTTCATCCAATAATTACCGTACCGTTTCATTTCAGCTTATTTTAGGCTTTTGCCTATTTTTTGGTGCTTTAAAGCTTGGAACTATAATAGTCACTGTCGTAAGTATTCTGCTTTGCTTGTGGCCCATAATGGGTGTCAGGCAGTCCATCCAAGCATTATCATTGATGGTCGTCATAAAGCACCTCAACCCATCGTTGATTATATTATCCGGTGAATTTGGAATTATTTCTTGGATTATACTATTAGTCGCAGGATTTCGCATGATTAGTTATGGGATCATTCGTCATTATAAAACACTAGGAGGGATTTTAGTATTCACTATGATGGTGTCTGTATTATTCGTAGTGCAGCCCAATAATTATCCTCAGGTATCAACGATGAAACTATTTATATTTACGTATGGGTCTTCATCCATGATACTCGGTTTTGCAAGTTTAAATAATAATGATACTAATAGAATAATAATTTGGTTATTTAGCCTGCTTACATCAATTGTATTACTGTCGCTTCCGACATTCGCATTCCCTGCGATTGCTTATGCACGGAATGGGACAGGATTCCAAGGTATAATGTCCCATCCTCAAACCTTTGGTCCAATGCTTACTCCTATAGTATCATGGATAATATCTGGGATATTCATTTCTAAAAATGGCAAGATTATAAAATCTTTGATTATTTCTTTTATTCTTTTAACACTGATGATTCTTAGTGAAGCACGAACAGGAATTGTTGCAGTAGCACTAAGCATATCCACTACGTTCATCATAGTCATTATCAAATCTAAATACTTTCTTCATTTTCGAATGGATAGGTTTATCGTTATTTCCATATTGACAGCACTTGTCGTGAGTGTCTGTATAGTTTCGTCCCCGGATCTCAGAAGTAGATTGACGGGTTTTGTGTTTAAGCATCAATCTAAGAATATTGAACAAGCATTATCATCTCGTAGCGGAGGAGTGGAATCGCAGTGGAATTTTTTTCTCGATAAACCACTATTTGGGCATGGCTTTGGTGTTCCTGCAGGCGGGGAGGCTTTCAAAATTGTAAAGGTAATGGGTGTACCAATATCTGCGCCAATTGAAAAAGGGTTCCTTCCGACGGCAGTCCTCGAGGAAGTCGGGTTAATGGGTAGCGTAGCTTTGCTTTACTTTATTCTCTCAATGGCTGCAAGAATATCGAAAAGCGGCGACCCTCGCTGGCTTGCAGTGTTTTTTGCCTGTATTTTCGTTAATGTGGGTGAAATGGTCTTTTTCTCACTGGGTGGCATAGGCTTATATTTTTGGCTTTGGATTGGGCTTTCTACAAAGGCCGGGAACAAAATCAATGATAAGAAAATCAATTCCCCCGCAACGGGCGTTGCCGAACCTACAGTGTGGGGTCGCATCCCCGTCCGATTGACCTCTTAAGCAAGGATAATCCGTAATATGCGCAAACTTATTGATATCTTCAATAATCTGAAATACATGTTTAGCCACCCCCTTAATCGACATATGCCACTTAAGACCTTAATCAGATTTCTGCAATGGCAATTGGGCAGCAAAATCCTTATAGGTTCTGCAGTAGTACCATTTATTGGCGGTACTCGACTCCTTGTTAAAAAAGGCATGACTGGGGCAACGGGAAACATTTATTGTGGTCTTCATGATTTTCAGGATATGGCATTTCTCATGCATATGCTTAAGCCTGATGACTTATTTGTCGATGTTGGTGCCAACATTGGATCCTACACGATTTTGGCTGGGGGGGTTTGTGGTGCTTCAGTCCTTTCCATTGAGCCGATTAGAAGTACTTACGAATGTTTGTTGGATAATCTGTACCTCAATCGCCTCAATAACTTGGTCATTGCTAAGAATATCGGAATTGGATCGAATTCAGGCAGTGCCATGTTTTCCGAATCATTAGGTCCCGGCAACAGGATAATTGAAAAGGGTGGTGCTGAATTGGAGAATAGGGTTTCGCTTGAATCATTAGACGTGCTACTTCGAGGATTATCACCTACGCTGATAAAAATCGATGTGGAGGGCTACGAAACGGAAGTGATAAACGGGGCAAGCAATACGATGATGGCGAATGGTCTGTTAGCGGTGATTATGGAGTTGCAAGGTCTTGGATCAGATTTCGGATTTGATGAGGATAATCTGCATGCCAAAATGCTTAATCATGGATTCAAACCTTATGAGTATAAACCATTTGAACGAAAGCTAGTTGAATTAAAAAACAAAGATGATAAGTCGTCAAATACATTGTATATTAGAGATATTGATGCTGTAAAAAGGAGAGTTGATTGCGCACCAACATGCACATGGAATGGTGTACAGTTTTAAGTTTATGAAATCACCATGAATACATTATAAAACTTGATTTCTGAATTATTTAATGAATACTATAGATTGCCAAGAAATAAGGTTTAAAAACTCTTCTATTGTCTGGGTCGGCGTGGTTGCCACTTCGATTGTATTTATAATTTATTTTTGGGATGTCATTCAATTATTATTTTCAAATTGGTTAGGTACTGCTGAATATAGTTATGGCATTATCATGCCTTTTGTCAGTGGATTTTTTATATGGCATCAAAGAAATTCACTATCAAAATATACATATACCGGTTCTTGGTTAGGGTTTTTGCTTGTATTAACTGGAATCGTGATCTATATCGTTGGCGAACTATCGGCTCTTCAAATCTTTGAAGAATACTCCATATTTATTGTATTGATGGGGTTGGTATGGTCGGTAGTTGGATATTCTATATTTAAAAGAATATGGATACCCATAATTTTATTATTTTTTACAATTCCACTACCTAGTTTTCTGTATCAAGGTATATCTGCACGGTTACAATTGCTTTCCACTCACATTGGTGTATCCTTTATAAGGTTCTGGAATATAAGCGTCTACGTGGAAGGTAATGTGATAGACCTAGGTTCCATGCAACTTCAGGTTGCGGAAGCATGCAATGGCTTGACCTATCTGTTTCCATTGACCAGTGTGGCATTCATATGCGCCTACATTTATCACGCTGAATTCTGGAAGAGATTGATTATATTTCTATCCAGCATCCCAATTACAATTCTAATGAATAGCTTTCGAATTGGGGTAATAGGGGTATTTGTTGAATACTTTGGAAAATCAATGGCGGAAGGGTTTCTTCATGATTTCGAGGGGTGGATTGTTTTTATGGGATGTATTGGTATTATAGTTATTATAATGTGGGCTCTAACACAAATAGGTCATCAGAATAAACCTTTTAATCAAGTGTTTGGGTTAAGCAATCCCGAACTAGTTCCGGTTGGAACAGTTTATTTTAATAGATTTCTCCCTACTCAATATTGGTTTGCAAGTATTTTGTTGTTAGTGGCAACTATGTTGTCCCCTTTACATAACACACGGATAGAACAGATTCCTGTAAGAGCAGAATTCATTGATTTTCCTATGAATATCGAGCAGTGGTCAGGAAAACGTTTAGCACTTGATCAAAAATACATCGATTCATTAAAATTCAAAGATTATATTCTAGCTGATTACAAAAGCAATGATGATTTACCTCCAGTCAATTTGTATTCTGCATATTATGTCTCTCAGCGCAAGGGTGAGTCAATTCATTCTCCACGTTCATGTCTGCCTGGAGGGGGGTGGAAAATTGAAAATATGGAGGAAATATCGATAGGAATTGATAAAGAAACCAGAAATGTTTTTAAAGTTAATCGTGTATTGATACAAAAAGGGGAAGATAGGCAGTTAGTATACTATTGGTTTAAGCAACGAGGTAGAGATATCACAAATGAGTACTTGGCAAAGTGGTATTTATTCATAGATGGGCTTACTCGAAATAGAACAGATGGAGCATTAATTAGATTAACTATTTATATTCCTTATAATATAGACATTAAAGATATAGAGCTAAAACTAGACAGATTT
>CAIYXP010000304.1 GCA_903930145.1 uncultured Methylococcaceae bacterium | reverse complement strand
TACCATGTTTACTCCATAAGTGATGGGTAATTTACGAAGTCAATGTCTAACTTTGAATTTAGACACCCCAACAAATGCATTATTTGACACCTACGAGGCGTAAAATCTGAAGCTTACTCTCCTATTTTTTTGTTTGTCAATGTATTCATACTGAAAATCACACTATAAAAAACAAACACACCGATCTTGATTGGGTAGGGCATGGCTTTTAATCTCACCTTACCCTACCACCACTTATGATAACACCGAATTATGGATGGGTTTGCAATCCCGTCCGACAATTGCTGCCTCCCTCTGCTACCCGTCATTTATTCGTGATACATTGTGTTTTTGTCACACGCAGAGACCGTCATCCCATGCCAAATCCTGAATTGCAGTCTGATCCAGCCGAGGTCAACTATGTTGATGTCGTGTTTAGCTATGCCTTCCGCCCTTTTTTCCTGTTGATCGGTGTCTATGCACTGCTGATGCTGTTGGCATGGGCGTTTTATTTGAGTGGTGTCATCGTCTGGCCCGAAGGCATAACACCTAGGGTGCGCCACGGGCATGAAATGATTTTTGGTTTTGCCGGCGGGGCTATCGCTGGATTTCTGTTGACCGCCGTTGCCACCTGGACCAACCGACCCCCGGTGAGCGGGGCAACGCTGATGGCGATGAGCGCTGTTTGGGTATTGGCACGATTGGGAGGGTTTTTGCCGGGTTCATTCGGCTGGCTCATTTGGGGGATGTCTAGCTTGATGTTTTGGGGCGGGCTTTTGGCGCTGATGAGCGGGGAAGTGATAGCCGCCAAAAACGAACGCAATTATAAGGCGTTGCTGTTGTTGACGGTCTTTTTATTGGTGGAAGGGGTGTTTTTCATCAATGCTGGCGGTAGCGTTGACTTGCAGGATAAGTGTCTGCGCTTGGGCTTATTCCTTGTGTTGGGCATGATTATCATGGTGGGTGGGCGGATAATACCGGCTTTTTCGCAAAATTGGCTGCGTTCAAATTGCCCGGAATCGTCTGCGGTGATACCAGCGTTTGACCGTATCGATTCCACTGCAATCGCGCTGACCGCCTTGTTTGGGGTCGGTTTTGTGTTATGGCCTAACTCCAGTGTCACCGGGGTTTTAGGCTTGTTGGCCGCATTCGCCCAAGCTTACCGCTTGGCCCGTTGGCAAGGCTGGCGGGTAGGCCGGGAACCCCTGCTTTGGGTGCTGCACTTGGGCTACGCTTGGATTCCGGTCGGATTCTTATTGCTGAGCATCGCCATCCTCGGCAAACCCAGCCTGTGGGAAAGTGGTATTCATGCATTGACCTATGGGGCCGTTGGCAGCTTGATCCTCGGCGTGGCTGCGCGTGTGGCGTTGGGCCACACCGGAAGGCCGTTGCAAAGCTTTCCGTTGATGACTTTGGCGTTTGTGTTGATTAACCTGGGGGCATTGAGTAGAGTGATCGCTCAGCCGGGAATTGGTGGCTGGATGACCTTGTCGATAGCCTTGTGGATGGGTGCTTATGGCTTGTTCCTGTCCCAGTACGTGCCAATTCTGCTGGCCCCAAGGTTAAAAGCTTCGTGAACTTAAGTGTTGAGTAATCACGGATTTTAAATCTGTGAGTGTCAGGGCACGTTTTAACCTTAGTTTTCTTGGGTCAAAGCAAGCTTTGATACTCCAGATTGCACAACTTTGGTTTGCCGATGAAGGATTCACTTTGTCAACGACAAACAGTCAATTCACCGGAAGGATGCGACAGCCACATTTGTGAAGCTATGCTCTTGAATAAGTTGCAAGTATTGGATGAGAACATAAAGTTAATCCGCTCTGTCCATGGTCTTGCCGACAATAGACTCTAGTTTTCAATCTGCATTAGACGTATGCTACGCTTCAAAAATCGTAATCGCTCATTGTCTACAATTCCGAGTTGGCATGGGCAATTCTGACACTATGTGTAAACCACGGCGCTATGTTTAGCTTCCCCTGCATAAAGCTATTGCCTTGCCCTTGGGATATTCTATCAGTATCCCACAGCATAGATATGGCTATGGGGTACTTGAATCTGCACTACCTTTATCCCCTTATTCAAAATGCAAATAGATTTAAACAGTGGCTTAACCAAGGCACTTTATAATCCATCTCAAACTCAGCTTACTATGGAGAAATCTAATGATTAGTCCCAAGCCCAGCGATAAAACACGTCCTGCGGATTTGGTACAACACGGCAAGGGAACCGGCCCTGTCCGCACCCAACGTCCGGTCTATCAAAATTTACTTCCCCCTTGCAATAACGCCTGTCCGGCTGGTGAAAATATCCAGGCTTGGCTTGCGCTTGTCCAAGCGGGCCACTATGAACGTGCTTGGCAGACGATTATGAAGGATAATCCTCTGCCTGCCGTCCATGGACGGGTTTGCTACCATCCCTGTGAAGGAAGCTGTAACCGCAAGGAAGTGGACAGTTCAGTCAGTATCCATGCCGTGGAGCGTTTCCTAGGTGACCAAGCCTTATTGCAAGGCTGGAAGGTGAAAATTGACGCACCTCCTAGCGGAAAGCGCGTCTTGGTGGTCGGCGGCGGGCCTAGCGGTTTGTCCGCCGCCTATCATCTGGCTCGCTTAGGCCATGCCGTGGAAATTCATGAGGCCGGCCCGATGGCGGGAGGCATGATGCATTTCGGCATTCCGGCTTATCGCCTGCCACGCCACGAATTGGAAAATGAAATCCGCCGCATTGAAGACATGGGTGTCAAAATTGTACTGAACCGGAAAGTTCAAGACATTTTGGCGGAAAAGCAAGCCGGCAAATTCGATGCCGTGTTCGTTGCCATCGGCGCTCACATTAGCAAGCGGGTGGATATTCCGGCACGGGATGCGGGTAAGATTCTGGACGCGGTCAGTTTTTTGCGGCAAGCGGCATCAGGGCAAGCGCCCTTGCTAGGTCGCCGGGTCGCCATCTATGGAGGCGGCAATACGGCGATGGATGCTGCGCGCACCGCCAAGCGCCTAGGTGCGGAGGAAGCCTTAATCATCTACCGGCGTGATCGCGACCACATGCCCGCCCACTCGTTCGAAGCGGACGAGGCAATGGAGGAAGGGGTCAAGATCAATTGGCTACGCACCATCAAGGAAATCGATCAGACCCACATCCAAGTTGAAGTCATGAAAATCAACGCGGAAGGTTATCCTGAACCGACCGGGGAATTCGAGACTTTGGAAGCGGATGCTTTGATCCTTGCTTTAGGCCAAGACACCGACACCGGATTCTTACATAACATTGAAGGCATTGAGTTCAAGCGCGACGGCACAGTGATGGTCGATGCCAATATGATGACCGGACATCCCGGTATTTTCGCAGGCGGGGACATGGTTCCTAGCGAAAGAACCGTAACCGTAGCCGTGGGGCATGGTAAAAAAGCGGCCCGTCACATTGATGCTTTTCTCAACCATGGGCAATATGCCAAAGCCCCTAAACACGATATCGTTGGGTTTGAAAAGCTGCATATCTGGTATGACACCGAGGCCAAGCAAAGAGTCCAAGACTCCATAGAAGTGGACAAGCGATCCTTTGGCTTTGACGAAGTGGTCAAAGGCTTGGGCGAAGACGCAGCCTTGTATGAAGCCAAGCGTTGTTTCTCATGCGGCAACTGTTTTGAGTGTGACGGTTGCTTTGGCACTTGTCCCGAACATGCCATCATCAAATTAGGCCCTGGCAAGCGTTACCGCTATGACTATGACCTCTGCACCGGTTGTGCCGTGTGTTTTGAGCAGTGTCCTTGCCATGCCATCGAAATGAATCCTGAACCAGGAGTGTAATCCATGAAACCGTCACAGGTTACGACGCTCGAAGGCAATGAAGCCGTGGCGTATATCGCCTATCGCGTCAACGAAGTATGCGCCATCTATCCTATCACCCCCTCCTCCACCATGGCCGAATTGGCCGATCAATGGGCATCCGAGGGGAAAACCAATATCTGGGGTAACATCCCCCTCGTCGTTGAAATGCAAAGCGAAGGCGGTGCCGCTGGCACGGTCCACGGCGCTCTCCAAACCGGTGCGCTGACGACGACCTTCACGGCCTCTCAAGGGCTGTTGTTGATGATCCCGAACATGTACAAAATGGCCGGGGAATTGACTTCGGCAGTCTTGCATGTTGCCGCACGATCCTTAGCCGCGCAGGGTTTGTCGATTTTCGGCGACCATTCCGACGTAGCCGCCGTGCGCCATACTGGATTCGCCCAACTGGCATCCAGCACGGTACAGGAAGGTCATGACATGGCTTTGATGGCCCAAGCCTCCAGTTTGGAAGGCCGCATCCCCTTTATTCACTTTTTCGATGGTTTCCGCACCTCGCATGAAGTCAACAAACTCTCGCTGATTCCCGATGAGGATATTCGGGCGATGATCAATGCTGAACAGGTTCGCGCCCATCGCGGAAGAGGTTTAAGCCCGGACAATCCATTCATTCGTGGCACGGCGCAAAACCCCGATGTTTATTTCCAAGCGCGTGAAACAGTTAACCCGTTTTATGTGCGTCTGCCTTCCATCGTTCAACAAAAGATGGACGCATTTGCCGAATTGACGGGTAGAAAATATCAACTATTCGACTATTACGGTCATCCTGAAGCCGAACGGGTAGTGGTCATCATTGGTTCAGCGGCTCAAACCTTGATTGAGACGGTCAACTATTTGAACAAACAGGGTGAAAAGGTCGGTGTCATCAATGTTCGCCTCTGTTTGCCGTTTTCCGCCGAGCATTTCATCAAGGTCATCCCCTCCACTGTGAAATCAATCGCCGTGATGGATCGCATCAAAGCCCCGGGTTCCACTGGCGAACCCTTATATGGCGATGTGGTGACGGTATTGGCGGAAGCCTACGCGAGCGGAACCTTGCCCACAGCAACCATTCCGCGTATCACCGGAGGTCGTTACGGCCTATCCTCCAAGGAATTTACCCCCGCGATGGCGAAAGCCGTGCTGGATGAACTCAAGAAAGACCAGCCAAAAAACCATTTCACGGTTGGCATTAATGATGATGTCTCGCACTCCAGCTTGGATTACGATCCCTCTTTTGACATCGAACCGGATGAGGTGGTTCGCGCCTTGTTTATCGGACTCGGTGCCGATGGCACGGTTGGGGCCAACAAGAACAGCATCAAGATCATTGGCGAATCGACCCCGCTCCATGCGCAAGGTTATTTTGTCTATGACTCGAAAAAATCCGGCTCGCGCACGGTTTCGCATGTGCGGTTTGGGCCAAACCCGATTAATTCGCCTTATTTGATCCATTCAGCCAGCTTTATCGGTTGCCATCAATTCGTTTTCGCCGAAAAAATCGATGTGTTGGAAAATGCCCGTCAAGGTGCGACTTTCCTGCTGAATAGTCCTTACGGCCCGGAAGAAGTATGGGATAAGCTGCCCCGTAGTTTGCAGCAAAGCCTCATCGACAAAGACATCCAGTTTTATGTGATTGATGCGTCGAAGGTGGCTTTGGAAACGGGCATGGGCAACCGCACCAATACCATCATGCAGACCTGTTTTTTTGCGATTTCCGGTGTACTCCCAAGGGAAGAAGCCATCGGCAAGATCAAGGAGTCGATCAAGAAAACCTATGGCAAAAAAGGTGAAGATGTCGTCAAGAAGAACTATGTCGCGGTAGACCAAACACTGGCGAAACTTTATAAAATCGACTTGCCGAAGGAAGCCAATGGCTTAATCGACATACCACCTATCGTACCTTCACAAGCCCCCGAGTTTGTGCAAAACGTCACGGCGATGATGATGTCCGGCAAGGGTGACCAATTGCCAGTGTCCGCGATGCCCATCGACGGCACTTATCCCAGCGGCACGACGCAATGGGAAAAGCGCAATATATCGGCCTTCGTTCCGGTTTGGGAACCGGATATTTGCATACAATGCGGCAATTGTAGCTTCGTCTGTCCGCACGGCGTGATTCGCTCCAAGTTCTATCCTGAATCGCGTTTAAACAACGCCCCTGAGAACTTCAAATCCGCACAAATCAATGCCCGGGGTTTTCCCGACATCCGCTACACCTTGCAGGTCTATGCCGAAGATTGCACCGGATGCAGTTTGTGCGTCGAAGTATGCCCAGCCAAGAGCCTGCAACAAAGCGGGGTCAAGGCGATTAACATGAAGCCCAAGGAGCCTATCCTTCAGCAGGAACGCACCAATATTGGTTTCTTTGAAGGCATTCCCTTCAATGACCGTTCCAAGGTGGATTTCTCCTCGGTGCGCGGAGCCCAGTTCTTGGAGCCATTGTTTGAATTCTCCGGTGCCTGTGCGGGTTGTGGCGAAACGCCTTACGTCAGGCTGTTGTCGCAGTTGTTTGGCGACCGCTTAATCATGGCGAATGCGACAGGATGTTCTTCCATTTATGGCGGCAATCTACCGACCACGCCTTGGACCAAAAATGCAGAGGGTCGGGGACCCGCATGGTCGAACTCCTTATTCGAAGACAATGCCGAGTTTGGCTTAGGTTTCCGCTTGTCTGTAGATAAACATACCGAATTAGCCAATCAACTGGCCTTGGAACTGAAAGGTGAAATCAATCCAGCACTGATAGACGACATTCTGGAAGCAACGCAAATCACCGAGTCGCAAATTCGCCAACAACGAATCCGGGTAGCCGAGTTGAAAGCGGCCTTAATTCAACTGGACACTGAAAAAGCCAAAGACCTGTTGTCAGTGGTCGATCACCTCGTCCGTCGTAGCATCTGGATCATGGGCGGTGACGGATGGGCTTATGACATTGGTTCGTCCGGCGTGGATCATGTATTGGCAAGTGGCAGGAATATCAACATCTTGGTATTAGATACCGAGGTTTATTCCAACACCGGTGGGCAAATGTCCAAATCCACCCCCATGGGAGCGGTCGCCAAATTTGCCGCTGGCGGCAAACCCTTAGCGAAGAAAGACCTTGCCTTGCAAGCCATTTCTTACGGCAGCGTTTACGTCGCCAGAATTGCCATGGGCGCCAATGCACAACAAACCTTGTTGGCACTGAGAGAAGCCGAAGCCTATCCGGGTCCGTCCTTGGTTTTGGCTTACAGCCATTGCATAGCCCACGGCATCAATATGGAGCATGGCTTAAAACAGCAGGATTTAGCGGTGGCGAGTGGACATTGGCCGCTGATCCGCTACAACCCGGCCTTGCGTGAGTCAGACAAAAATCCATTCGTACTCGACTCGCCACGCCCGACCATCAAGCTCAAGGATTACGCCTTCAACGAACTGCGCTACAAAATGCTCTCGCGCAGCCATCCGGTAGAAAGCGAGCAACTGATGGCTCTCGCCCAAAAGGTGGTCAACCAAAAATGGGAAATCTACGAGGAAATGGCAAGCGGAAGCGGTGCGCGTTTCCATCCTGACGCAAGTGTCAAACAAACTTCGAAAAAGCAGGGGTCTTAATACTATGGACTTAACAACCAATTATATGGGGCTTACGCTGCAACATCCCATCATCGCATCGGCTTCACCCTTATCGGGTACCTTAGACGGGATTAAACGCTTGGAAGATGGCGGGTCCGCAGCCGTTGTGATGTTTTCGCTATTTGAGGAGCAGATTCGACATGAAAACGATGCTTTCTCCCACCTGATGGAGTCGGGAACGCAAAGTTTTGCCGAATCACTCAGCTATTTTCCTGATGTCGATGAGTATCAGGTTGGCCCGGAAAGCTATCTTGAGCTATTACAGCAAGCGTCCGAAGCGGTCGATGTGCCGATTATTGCCAGTTTGAATTGTGTGACTGGAGACGGCTGGATCGACTATGCCAAGCAGATGCAGCAAGCGGGTGCTGATGGGCTTGAGCTGAATATCTACTCGGTCGAACCCGATCTGGATGCGACCAGCGACGAGTTGGAACAGCGTTACATTGATATTCTAAAAGCCGTCAAATCGACTGTCAGCATTCCAGTTGCGCTCAAACTCAGCCCTTTTTTCAGTGCCATGGGAAATATGGCGAAGCGTTTGGATGAAGCCGGGGCTGATGCCTTAGTGCTGTTCAACCGCTTCTACCAACCCGATATTGACATCCAAGATTTGGAAGTCAAACCATCGCTTGGTTTGAGTTCCGCCGGCGAGATACGCTTGCCTCTGCTTTGGATTGCCATTTTGCACGGTAAGCTGAATGCTTCGCTGGCAGCCACCCGAGGCGTGGAAAACCCGGATGAAGTCATCAAATATTTGCTGGCGGGCGCGGATGCAGTGATGACCACTTCCTCATTGCTGCGTCATGGTCCCGCTTACACCAACACCTTGCTGGAAGGCTTGAAAGCTTGGATGGAGGCTAGGCGCTTCTCATCTGTCAAGCAAGTCAGAGGCAGCATGAGCCGAGCCAAAGTTGCCAATCCGGCAGCATTTGAACGTGCGAATTACATTCGGGTGTTGGAAAGCTATCAGAGTGCTTATATTTAATATTTAATCCCTACGGGATTAAATAAAACCTTGCGTAAGGCGGATTAGGTGCGCATATCGGTTAATTATTATGGTTCCCACGCTCCAGCGTGGGAACTGGCTTTATCCCGCGCCTGCGGGTATGAAGCTATAGCCTGACAAAGATGGCAATCTGTGACATTCAAAGCCATGTCAGGTTTACAGAGAGCCAATTACATTTTTTTGGTACTAACCGCTCTCTTGCCTTTGTCTGCGAACGCAGAAAATAATTTTCAAGTTAATGTTTATCTGGACAAAACCTCTTCCGGTTGGGCAACCAAACGTTTCGATTATGCACTAGTTGCTGAAAAAGAAACTTGCCGCATTCAATGGAACGCAGTGGAAGAGGATAGCGGAGATCGGTTTTTATCGGTCAGAAGAAACTGCAAACTTGGGTTTAGCGATCAAAAACCCCTGCATTCGGCTGTCTTGAAGGAAATCGACCAACGATGGGGTTTAAAAAGCTTTAAATCCATAGATTGGGGTTCTTTCTGTGACCAGTCTAATGGGTCATGGTGTGAACCGATAGCCAAAGCATCCTTGCAGTCCAAGGACTTTATTGACTATTATCAGCACTATCCCCATTCCAAATTAAAAGGGCTTAATGGCCTTTTTGTCGAACTTGCCAACCAAACTCAATCCTATGAGGCTTTTGCGGAATTGTTTATACCGTATGGGCTCACTTTAAGATTAAGTGCGGTTGAGAAAGTATTCACAGCTAAGGCGAGTGATAGTTATTTGCCAGCAGCATTGAGGATTGTTTTCCATGGGCAAAAACCCAAGGCAATGGTCATGTATAACGCGGGGATGGCTTATTTTTCGATAGAGAAGTAGGATCGCGGTAGGACGGCCAGTTACCCGACCGCCCCCGCACAGATCCCGGCGTGCGGAAGGGAAGCCACAACGGGAAATGAACTTTTTTTAACTGATGGTACAACAGCGGGTACCAAGTTGGTGAGAGATATTAGCCCGG
>CAIYXP010000303.1 GCA_903930145.1 uncultured Methylococcaceae bacterium | reverse complement strand
GGGAGAGGGTCTTGGGATGCTTGATAAGACGACAAGCTATTTGTAATCAACCCACAGTACCCCTCTCCCTAAATCCCTCCCCCAAGGGGGGAGGGACTTGTGTAGATACCTTTGCAAGAGAAGCCAAATCCAAACTCCTAACTCAATGGCATTGAAGCAGGAGTTTGGCAACGAGCCAAAGAAAAGAATCCATGAAGCACTAAGGATATTGCAGTGGCTTAGGCGGGGTGATCGAGATTCTCTTGTCTGCCTGTGTTTCTTTCATGGGCATCGAATGAAGGGCAGGGGGCGGGCCACCCGCATCGACAAACTCGCCCACATTGCGATCCGGCTCGGTTGACTGCTCGGGAGGCTTGTTCGGGTCGGCATCGGGGAAAGGGCCAACATCTTGCGGTCTCACAGTCATATCCGGCAACCCTAACGGCAACGAGTTGCCCTGAATCGGAACCGGGAGGGCTTGGTTTGGCTCGCGCTTAATCGTAGGAGGAGAAATGCCCAACCCATCTCCCCTGACAACTGGCTCGGTTGGAGTCGTCACCGGTACTGTCATGTACTGATACGCCAACCAAGCCAAAACCACCCCAATGCCAATCAAGCCGTATGTTGTCTTCATGATTTGATGTTCATCACTGATGTTACAAACGGGCCTAGGATTGGAGCGTCAAAGCTTGCTTTGACAAGCAAAGCCCGCTTTGCCTTCCCAATCACAAGTCAAAGGCAAGCTTTGACGCACCCGACACGCTAGAAAATAAGCAACTATTTGTCCCGACCAAACCCCGCGCCAAGCCAACTGAACAGCCTCGATGGGCCATGGCTTGGCGCAAAGCCAATCAAACCCCGCAAACCATCACCATAAATCGATTCGGTTGGCAACGCAGTAGCCATTGATCTTCTTCGAATCGTCCAAAAAGACGGAAGCCCAACGTTTGGTCGTCCACGCCAATTGGGCTTGGTCATACATCATGCTGGCCGCATCCTTCGCAGCAAAAGTCCCGTCGCAACCGAACGAAATCCAGTTGGCGGGGCAGTTGAGCGTGGCTGGAAACGCAGCCGTCGTGAAAACCATGCAACCGCCATACAATAAACCGCTGGCCGGGGCCGGCTGCGGGTCGGAACTTGCCAAAACCCCGACGATGGGTCCGTAGACATTCCCGGTTGCCGCAAGTGCCGGGGTAGGCACTACCAAGGCGGCGGACAAGGCCAGTGCGCTTAACCAATGCTGGTGCGTTTTCATGGTGGAGTCTCCTGTGGTTGTTAGTGCGTGCAGTGTGTTCCTGCCGCAGCATGAAGGAATAAAATCATCGGTTGCCAAGAATTCCGAGTTTCGGCTTAGAAACGAGCTTGCCCGGTTCATTGTGTGACCGCCTTAAGCCAACTGTGGCGGCGTTTCTTCTTGAACCCAGCGAAATTTTGGCAAAAACTACACTTAAGGTGTATGCATTCACTTGACCGAAAAAATCTCGCCCCATCCAGAAAATGGGTAGCCGTTGGAGGCGAGACGGGTAGTGAAAGCCCAGTTCTAAGACTATTGAATAAGCGAGCATTAAAGCCTCGAATTATTTAAATACCAACACTTTTGATTTGTTATTTTTGCTGCCTAAAAAGGGGCAGAAGATAAGTACATTGTCTTTAATTTACACCTTTTTTAGCATCTGTCAATAAAGGGCGATTGAATATGGATTTCGGGCTAGTTCAAAAAAAGCCAATTACTCCCTTCTGAGTTAAAAATACGCTAACCGAAAACGATTAAGTAGCTAAACAAAAATAACATGGCACAAGACCAGCTTAAAAATCAATGACATGAGTCATTGGTATGCCCGTAGACTTATGCCTGACTACTTATTTATTATATTAATCAGTATTTTACAACCTTTTTCAGTTAGTCGTTTTAAGAGTGGGAAGGGAGTAAGGGTGTGCGGAATGACGGTTTCTAGGCGCAAATAAAAACCAAGTAAAATGTTCTTGATTGACAAATACCTAAAGCAGGGGGTAGATTTGTTTATTAACGATGTGATAGCGGGTTCATTCTGCAAATGAGAGCCAAAGGGAATAGCGAGATCATCGACAATAGGGTTCCGCATTAAGGCTTGCCTATTTTTGACCTATACTAAATGACAATAGGGTGTGCCTTCTAATTTTCCGCGTATTTCAATGCCAACTCAGGCAGACCTAAAAAAGCTCGTCTAATCAAGAATAAGAAGGAATTTTCTATGACCGTACTCGTTTTTCTCAGCCGCCGTGTAATGTGGATGTTTGCATTTGTCTGCTCGGTTGCGCTTGCCGATGTGCCGCCTACGCTCAATTATCAAGGCATGTTGTCCGACAATGCCGGTCAGCCAGTCAAAGGCGAAAAACCCATCACTTTTACCCTGTACAACGCCAACGGCACAGCTTTTTGGACGGAGGATCAAACCGTCACGCTGAACGATGGAAAGTTCTCTGTGACATTGGGCGGCAATGCGAACAAGCCGATGGATACCAAGTTGTTCACCGGGGAAACCTACATCGGCATCAAAGTCGCGGGCGATGCGGAAATGCCCCGGCAAAAATTAACCAGTGTGGCCTATGCGCTGCAAAGTGGCGGCATTCCCCGTGGTGTCATCTGGATGTGGAGTGGCAACAAGGCAGACATCCCGGCGGGTTGGGCCTTGTGCGATGGCAGCAACAAGACACCGGATTTGCGTGGCAAGTTCATCTTAGGCGCGGATGCCACGCGGACAGTTAATGATGGATGCGACGGGCAATTCAAGTGCAATATCGGTGCGAGTGGCGGGGAAATCGCCCATGCACTGACTATCAATGAAATGCCATCGCATAATCATGGAGGAGTGACGCATGCGGAGAGTGCGCCGCATACGCACTATGATGCTGGTCATAGGCATGATACCGTTGCCGGATATTCTATTCTAGGAGATGGGACAGGTCCAAACCCAGCAAATCTAAGATTGGATGGGGGAGGTTATACACTGACTCAAATTGCTTCTGGAAAAGCTAATTTAGGGACTGAATCCGCTACCCATACCCATGAAATCCCCTCTCAAGGCAGCGGCGCAGCCCACAATAATATACCGCCTTTCTACGCCCTCGCCTTCATCATGAAACTTTAAGGAATCCAGCCATGACCTTTCGTCGTTATTTTATTTGCTTTGTGCTGTCAATGCTGGTGTCTATCAGCACTGCCGTATTTGCCGGCGACCCGCCGAACAAGTTGAACTATCAAGGCATACTCACTAATAGCACCGGACAACCCGTCACGGGTTCAGTGACTGTGACCTTCAGCCTGTATAACGCGCTTACTGGCGGCACCGCTATATGGTCAGAGCCGCAATCGGTGGCACTTGCCAACGATGGACGGTTTTCGGTGGTGTTAGGCTCAACCACGCCGCTCTACCCCGGTTTGTTCACCGGTGTCACCTACATTGGCGTGAAAGTGGGCAACGATGCCGAAATGCCAAGGCAACAATTGACCAGTGTGGCGTATGCGCTCAACGCCAACACGGCAACAACCGCCATCACGGCACAGAAATCCCTAGACACTGTGCAAATACCCAAAGGGGTTATCGTCATGTGGAATGGTACATTGGCGACTATCCCCGCTGGATGGGCTTTGTGTGATGGTGAGTTGCACGAGGGAATACGAACGCCAAATTTGAAGGATAAGTTTGTAGTTGGGGTTGGTAGTGATTTTACCGTTGGTGCCACAGGAGGTACAAAGACTATTGATATCAGCCATAGTCATTCGATTGCCGCTGATAGTCCCGGAACAAACTATGTTGGAGATCATCAACATTCGTATAGTGGTACAACATCAATAAACTCAAACACAGATAAACGTTCTAAATCTGATGATCTCCAAGACACTGGTGGAAGTGTACATAATCATACTTATTCTGGTGTTACATCAGTTTCGGGAGGACATACTCATACGGTAAACGCCCACTCTCACTATGGAGCCACTGGTGTAGCGGGTACGACGACATTGGACAAACTACCACCTTACTACGCCCTCGCCTACATCATGAAACTGTAATTTGTCGGCAAATTAAACTCACACGGATTAAAAAAATGGTATTGCCATGAACGCTAAAACCCATTGGCCTAAGTTTTTAACCAGACAGGTTATTATGATCTTTCCCACGCTCCAGAGTGGGAATGTCAATCATGGCGCTCCCGCACCAGAGGGACAGCAGACTCCTCAGACATTGGGGTTCCCACGCCGGAGCGTCAAAGCCATTAACTTATCGATTTTTCCGTTCGCCCTGAGCCTGTCGAAGGGTGGTAGGGAAAATCAAAATCATAGACATTTAAGCCGTTCATGGTTCGACAGGCTCACCACGAACGGCTTAAGACGCCGGAGCGTAGGAACCATCAAGCCATCTTCACACCAATTCCCAAGGGGAACCCACTCAATGGCTATCCTCAATCTTATTCTATTGCTTCTACTGCCTTCCCTCGCATGGCAAGCGCAAGCCGCTTGCACTAGCGGCTATGCAAGTGCCAATTATTGTTTGGCACAACCAAGATTCGACTCTTTGGGTGGGGATATTAAAACAAGTGCTTATCAAATTGCCGCCAGCAATATGAATCCAGTCCAAACATTGACGAGTGATGCTGAACTTGAGTATTGGCGCAAAGAGGCTGTAAAGAATTATGCGGTAGGTGAGACTTATCGAAATTGTCTGATGGGAATTGGCACTGAAACTGATAGCACCGGGACTGCAATCGACTGCAAGTCCATAATTGACAATTTGCTTAATAACGTAAATTACAATTACGATACCATACCCCTTAACAACCCCGGATTATTATTGCAAGTTTTCAGCACACGTGAAGCAGGTTTGATTCAGGCGAGGGATACTTTTGCCTATGCTTTATACCGCAAAAACCCTAATGTATCCACGGCTGATTTACTTAATACGGTTAAATCCTTGGCAAATATCTATTTGATGATTGCCGACGAATATCTTATTGATGCTTTGGAATGGCGATTTTCAAAAGACACTCTAAAAGCTGATGGCATTTTGGATAAACAGCTTGTATTATTAGGCAAGGCTCAAATCTATTACGAAAAAGCCATCAATGCCTTTGTATCCGGTTTCAGTCTATCGGTAGGGACTACTATTACCATTTCAGATTATTTTGATGAAGCGGTCTATAGCTTGTTCAATCTATCCGTCGAACGATTGAGCCTGACTTTGCGTGAAAAATCTTCCAAGCAATTAGTGCGCAATATGGCTCCTGACCCGACTGGCATACAGGCAGAGGCTACGCTGAAATCAGCCAATATCAATGCCTATTTAGCCACGGCTGCCATTGCCCAAAAACAGGGTTTGAACTTTGATGATGCCAATGCAGGCAGCAGCTTAATCAACGCTATTAGTATGTTGCGCAAGCAGGGTAACATCTACACTCAAGGGTTAAACCCCTTGGGCTATGACAACCGCTATGTACCGGCGAATGATTTTCAGGCTGTTTTATCACGGGCGAAGAATTATATTGCCACCGCCAGCAATGCTAAAACGGCTTTGGATAGCGAAAAAAGAGCTTTTGATTCCAATTATGAGGCTCTGCAAAATCAACTTTCATCGCTACGAACACAATACATTCAGAGCTTGGCCTCGTACACGGGTTGTTCCATTCCGACTAATCCCGATGATGCGAATCAACGGCTGACGTTTCAAATTTGCACAGGGGAAGCCGGTTATGATCTGCCTAACTGCTCGTTGGAACTGACGGTTAGCCAATTCAACACCTGCGTCAGTGCACTCAAAACTAAAGGCTCGTTGGCAACGAAATATCGCAGTTTGAAGGATACACAAATTCGACTGACATCAGCAATTTTAAGGAGGGATAATTATCTGCAAAGAATCGACAATGAAAACCAAAAAGCCAACCGTTTAATTGAAATTAAGCGCAATCTCAACGGGGCAACGAATGCCAAGATAGATGAATATTTGCCACAGCTCATGGCAGCTAGAAGTATTGTGGAAACGACCTCTGATGAAAGTGAAAGGACATGGGATAGTAAAAATAAAAAATGGAATAAATCCACAAAGAAACGTACAAATACCACATCAGAGAGTTTCTCAATTCGTAATGATAAGTTATTGATAGATACCAATCAAGAGAAGGATTTGCGCAATATCACTATGGAGTTTGAAATTCAAAATATCGACGTGTCTACGGCTTATGCCATCAAAGATTTGCTTTTGAACGAGGCTGAGGCTGAAATTGAGATTGACTCGGCAATCCAGCAACTAAATTCAGCTTTGGCTGATTTTGACAATTTCCTACAAGACAAGGAAAACCTTTGGCAGTTGTTTGATTTGGCACAGAATCAACTGAATTATTTTGCTTCAAAAGCCCCGCAATTGCGTATACTGCGCTCACAAGCAGCAATTGACCTATCCAATCAGCTAAATAGTGCCGCTCATTTTGCCTATCTATCCGCAAAAGCATTGGAATACCAGTATGTTAGAGATTTGAAAAATTTTCCAATGACAACGGACATTTTCAGGATTACTGATATTTTCAAAGCACAAACGCCGGGAGATATTCAAGATTACGTTGGTAAACTTGAAAATATAGATACTCTGAAATGCAGTTGGGGAAGTTTTGGCATGACCTATAAAGATATATCTCTGGCTAGACATATTTTGGGTCAGATAAATACCACTGATTTGGTTCGTCGGGCCGCAGTTCAGGACTTTATCAAGCCAAAAATCAGCGGGGATAATGTGCTTAAATTCAAGTTCACTTTATCGGAGAGTGCATCATTTCTTACCAATTCCGTGCTATATAACACCAAAATATGGGATGGGGCTGGCCCTACGGGTTGTAGTGGGCCTAATATTGGTAAAGGCGTGGCAGTCAGCCTAGAGTCTAACCAATCTAGCGGTGGTTATTGGTATCCTCAAGTAACGCTAAGACAAACCGGGCATTCCTCATTAAAGGGTGGCGATGGGGTTTATCATGAGTATATCCCCATATACAGTTTTGAAGATTTGCTGACCTCAAACAGCTATGTCCCCTCTATCGCGTTTGATTTTGCAGCTTATGTCGGAAATCCCCGATTTGCTAATACATGGCCCGGAACATGGGCCACCCGTTTCAAAGGTAGGAGCATAGCCTCAGCAGAATGGGAAGTGACCATTTATGACCCATTTGGCAATGACAAAACGGATTTCAATAAAATAACCGACATTGTTTTTCATTTTGACACGTTATCCCAATCCAAATAATTAGGTAAATGTGAGCCATTAGAATCCACCATGCGAACCCTCACCATCACTTGCACAATCATCGCTTGCTTGTTGTCGCTGGCAGTCCATGCCGCCAACAAATCCGGCGTAGAACCGCAGGTGTTGTCTTTGCCGAAAGGTCCGGGTTCTATCGAGGGTTTGGGCGAGTCGTTTGAACCGCAGTTGAACACTGGCACGGCGGCGTACCGGGTCAAGCTGGCGGTTTTGCCGGGTATCAATAAACACCAACCGGCTTTGGCCTTGATGTATGACAGCGGGTATGGTAATTCCGCCTTGGGGCTAGGTTGGCGTTTGAACGTACCTTCCATTCAACGCCAAACCGACAAGGGTTTACCCGCTTACACCGATAGCGATACCTTCATCCATTCCGAGGCGGGTGAACTGGTTCCAATGGCGGATGGCAGTTTCCGGCTAAAGATTGAAGGCGCATTCATGAAATTTCAGCGAAATGCGGGCGGTTGGGAAGTGTGGGAGAAAAACGGACTCCATCATTATTTTGGCACGACCAGTGCCGGACGTTTGGACGCTGGCCTAGGCACGTTTGCATGGCAGTTGGAAAAATCTGTCGATACTTACGGCAATGTGATTTTGTATTTTTACGAAAAAGACAGTGGGCAGGTGTATCTCAAGGAAATCCGCTATGGTTTGGCCTCGGATGTGGTTTATCAGTCTGTGCATTTCCTGTATGAAAATCGACCCGATGCTTTCACCGATTATCACAGTCGCAGCAAAGTTTTGACTGCCCGTCGCGTGTCCAACATTGAAATGCGCTCACGCGGTCAGTTAGTGAGGAAATACCGGCTTTCTTATAATGCCAATTCGGATTTGTATTTCCTGTCCTTGCTGTCACAAGTGACCCAAGTGGGTTCTGATGGTATCAGCCTACTGCCGCCCATGTCGTTTGGCTATAGCCATTATTCGGCGCAATCATTCAAAACGGTGGCAATGACCAACCCGCCGCCGGTGTCGGTTTCACTGACTAACGCGAACGTCGACTTAATTGACATTGACGGGGACAGTTTGCCGGATTTGCTGCATACCTATCCCGGTTATGGGCATCGGTTTTATCTGAACCAAGGGCGCGCGGCTTGGCAATCTGTGCCAGTCTCGCCCGCCACCTCGCCAGCGTATTATCTGTCCAGCAATGGAGTCATGATGTCAGACATGGACGGCGACGGGCTGTCCGATTTGTACATCAAACAAATGAGCGAAACTGGCTATTTCAAAAATCGGGGAAAACAGAAATGGGAAGAGAGCGATTGGACCCCATTCAACATCAACCCGTATTTCAGTTTTGACAATCCCAGCATTCGATTGGTGGATTTGAACAACGACAAGTTGGTCGATGTGTTGCGAGATACCGGCTCCAGTTACTTGATTTGGTTGAATCGGAAAGACGGTAGATGGAACCCGGATTATGACGGTGAAACTTGGTTGCCAGATAACAATCACCTGCGTCTGGACAGCAGCATTACCCGATTGGGTGATATGAACGGCGACCGGATTGATGACCTCGTGCATGTGCAAAGCGGTTATGTGTCCTATTTCCCCGGTAAGGGCTTGGGAGAATTCGATGCCGAGGTGGTCATGACCAATCCGCCCGAAAATTTGGGCTTGTTTGCCAAAGACTTGGAATTGACCGATTTGAATAATGATGGTTTGGGTGATCTGGTAATGGTCGGCAATGAGCATGTGCGAGTTTGGTTGAACGCTGCAAATGGTGGCTTTAAGCCAGAGACCCTGTTGGAACACACTCCCTCGACCTCTGGCACCTCCGCCCACCGCTTCGCGGACATGGATGGCGACGGCTTCCGCGATTTGTTGATTACCAACGAGAATTCGGCCAACCGTTACCAATATGTCAGCTTCAACCAAGGTACACATCCAAACCTGTTGACCCGCATCAGCAACGGTTTGGGCATGGAAACCACGATAGACTATAAATCGTCAACGGTGGATTATCTGGCCGACCGCGACGCGGGCAAGCCGTGGGCGCAAAAACTGCCGTTCCCGGTGCAAGTGGTCAGCAAGGTGACGGTGAAAGATGCCTTGAGCGGTCAAGCGTATGTCAGCGACTACCATTACCGGGATGGATATTATGATGGTGTGGAAAAGGAATTCCGTGGCTTCGGCGAGGTGGTGAAGCATGAATATGGTGGGCAAGACGCGCCGGGTTTGCTCAGCTTGCACGGGTTTGATGTCGGCAAGGATTATGAAAGCCGCAAAGGCATGACAACCTCATTAGCCTTATTGACCGAATCCGGTAGCCTCAATCCTTTGCAGGGCGTGTTTGAAAAGGCAGACCACAATTTGACCACCCGCACCCTATTGACTGGCACAAACGGGCAAGCTGTAACCTATTCTTTCACTTCTGCCACCCGCGCCCAGATTTACGAATTGACCACAAGCCCAAAAACGCTGCTCAAAACCTGGGAGCAGGATACTTATGGCAATATCACCCAGGAATTTGATTACGGCTTGGTTGAGGGCGACAACCGAACGGTAGGCAAGGATGAAGTGCTAACCACCACGCAATACCGTTACGACCCGGTAAGATGGATCATGGATCGGCCTAGCGAAATCCGAAAAACCGGCTTGGACGGCAGTTTTGTCAGTTTGCAAAAATTAAGCTATGACGGCAACGGCGGCTTGACAGTGGACGAGCGTTCGCCGGACGGCACACAGTTTATCCCTATCCTGCGCAATGAGTTTGATGTTTACGGCAACATCATCAAGTTGACCGATGCCAATGGGCATAGTCGCGGCATAGATTATGATCCGACATTCCATGCCTTGCCGGTCAAGGAAACCATTAACGGGCTGAATCTCGTCATGCAAGCCGATTATGATCTGGGCTTGGGCGTATTGACGCGATTCACCGATCCGAATGGGCAAAACACCGCTTTTCAGTACGACACGTTTGGGCGTTTGTCAGCCATTATCAAACCCGGCGATAGCTCAGAATACCCCACGCAACAATTCAGCTATCTACTCGCCTCGCCGGTCAGTCATATCCAAACCAGTAGCCGGGAAGAAACCGGCAAGCCTGAAACCTATAACACCCTCAGTTATTTCGATGGTCTAGGCCGCAAACTGCAAACCCGCTCCGAGGCCGAGGCGGGGCAATGGGTGGTGACGGAAGCCGTCAGCTTCAACCCGCGCAAAGGCATACAACGGCAATGGCTGCCTTATTTTGACACCAGCCAGAATTATATCTCGCCGGGTTTGGACAAACCCAATACGCTGATGAGTTATGATGCGCGAAGCCGTTCCATCCAAGAAACCAACCCGGATGGCAGTTTCCGCCGCACGGTTTACCGCCCGTTGGAGAAGGTTCAATACGACGAGGAAGACAACCGGACGGGCGGGGCGCATATCGCCACCCCAACCAGCACCTTGACCGATGGTCGCAACCGCTTAGTGGAAGTGCGCGAGCGCAATGGCGCGGACACTTACACAACCCGCTATGCTTATGACGGCTTGGATAATCTGGTCAAGATCACCGACCATGAAGGCAATATAAAAACCCTGCAATTCGACGGACTAGGCCGCAAGACGGCGATGGATGACCCAGACAAAGGCACGATGGTTTATCGTTATGACGACGTGGGTAATCTGCTTTCAACCCTGGATGCCAAAAACCAGACGGTCTCCTACGCTTACGATGCCGCCAACCGGATTGTCAGCGAAAGCCATCAGGGAACGGTTAAAGTGCGCCACCACTACGATGCGGATTTGCCCAACACTCAAACTGGTTTGCTCAATACCTTGGGGCGGTTGGCATGGGTTGAGGACGAGGCCGGTAGCGAAAGCTACGCTTATGATGCTCGTGGGCGGATTGTCCGGCAAACCCGGCAGTTGGACGGACTGCAATTCAGCACCGGCATGGACTATGACGCACTCGACCGGTTAACGATTTTGACCTATCCCGACAGAAGCCGGGTGGAATACCGCTACAATGCCATGAACAAGCTGGAATCCGTACCGGGTTACGTGAACAACATTGACTACACACCGACCGGACAGAAAGCCATTTTTGAATATGCCAATGGCATTCAAAGCACCTATGCTTACGATAGCCGCCAGCGGATGAACCGCCTGAGCAGCCAGAAAAGTGGCACGGCTTTGCAAGATTTGGCCTATAGCTACGACCAATCCAATAACATCAGCCACATTGCCGACCAGCGCAGCCTGAAAACTCCGGAAGACCGCAGTACGAATTATGCTTATGACGACCTTTACCGGCTGACCAATGCCACCGCCCCTGCATGGAGCGAGCAATACCGTTACAACCCCATCGGCAATATGACCTTCAAATCCGACTTGGGGCTGATGGGTTACGGAGTCGGCAACGCCGGGCCTCACGCTTTGACCAGTGCAGGTAGCACAGCTTATGACTATGATGGCAACGGCAATCTTGCCAGCAAACCCGGCTTTGCCTACCAATTCGATGCCAAAGACCGGCTGGCGCGGGTGGACCGGGCGGCGGACGGCGCGATAATCCAATATTCTTATGACTATAACCATCAGCGCAAACGCAAAACCGTCAGTGTAAGCGGGAAGACCGAAACCACGCTTTATGTAGACCGATTTACCGAAGTGCGCCCCGGCAAGCTGGTCAAAAACATTTTTGCCGGGGATCGTTTGGTGGCAAGGGTGATGGTATCGCCGTTTGACCCCGCCAGCTTGACCGGCGGCGCACCCCATGTCACGGCGGCGGATTTGGATGTCAGCCCGAAAGACGGGGTGATTAGTGCAAACGAAATCCGTTCGGTCGGCGGTTCTGGCAATGCGTTGAGTCCGGCGGTGATGGCGGATGTGTTGCGGCTTTATCAAGACAGCCACGACACCCAACCGGGTTTGGTCTCTTTTGCCACCCTTGCCTCATTGATGCACGAGGTGGACAAAAACCCGCTTGACAGTGTTCAAGCTTATTTTTACCTGCCTGACCATCTCGGCAGCGCCAGCATCGTCACCGACCCGTCCGGCAATGTCGTTGAGCAATCGGTGTTTTACCCCTACGGGAAAGACCGGGGACCACGTACAGGCGGTTTTAATAGCGAATACCGATTCACCGGCAAAGAATTGGACGACGAAACCGGGCTGCATTATTTCGGAGCCAGATATTATGATTCGAGTACGGGGAGGTTTGTGAGTGTGGATCCGTTGTATACCGAATTTTCGTTTAATACAACTACAGCATCAATAAAATTTAATCTTTATGCTTATACAGATAATAATCCAATAGGTTTTGTAGATCATAATGGTCTTGAAGGGCAGAAATTTACTGACTGGCTGGGAGGGAAAATATTTGATGCACTGTCGGAGGATACATCAAATATGAGTTATCAAGCACAAGCTGCTTATTATGAAGGATTATCTAAGGGATTAGATAATACAATAGAAGATGTGCGAGATTTTAAGAATGGAGTAGACGTGTCAGTTGAAGTATTAGGGAGAAATACTGGTTTAGCAGGAAAAGCTATCTCAACATTATATATTGCTACAGATATTGGTTTAGGTGTTGAAGGTGGAGTAGATGTACAGAATTCACTATTATCAAGAGATAAACTAATTGATCCGAATACTCCCGCAGTTGTTGGAAGAGAGGGAACGATTGTTCCGCCGGGTGGAGTTATTGGCAGTTCAATAGAGCAGCATGTAGTCGGAGGAAGAGCATTTGGAGAAACACATGATAAGCTTGTTGAGCAACTTAACAAAGAAGGCGTTCCTGATAGCGTTGCGAATATACCAACGATGCCATTTGTTTTTTATATAGAGAACAAAAAAGCTAACCTAACGCGATAATGTGTAATTGTAGGGCGCATTAGCGTTTTAGCGTAATGCGCCGCATGGATTTGGGAAACATTGGAAGGGTTTCGCCGGATGATGCAGTGAATCAACGACTTTCGGCGGATTATCTCCCTATATCTGCTCTAGGTTATCGCCAAGGAACCAACGATATTTTTCTTGTTATAACGTAAAGCGGTGCAAGCAACCGAAAACAACTAAGAGGCTATTGACGATGGAAGCTATTCGCAGAATTCAAACCGTGCAAAATGGAGAAGTTCATTTACAGTTGCCCAAGCAATTTTGGGGGCAGGAAGTGGAAATCATCGTACTTCCTGCACCAGCGCAAACCATGCGGCTTGTCATGCCCAACAAAAGTTTACACGGTTGCTTAAAGCATTATGCCAAACCGGAATTGATCGCCCGAGAACATGACGCATGGCAAACAACGGCGAGTGAAAAACATGGATGCCTTGCACACTGCACACATTGATCCAAAGTGGGGATGCTTGGAACTCTTGAATGGTCAAGTGGATATAGACCCTAAAGCACTCTATCGTTATGTGTGCGACGATGAAGCGAAACAAGCCGAATAACTAATTGGAGATATAGATGCTAACTGAAAAATATGCTCTTCGCACCGACAACCAAGGTCATTTAGTCGGCTTGCCGAAGTTGGCCCCGAACGAAGATGTGGAAATCATCGTACTACGCAAAGGTACAGAATTTCCGATTCCTCTACATCGACCTTCACCGAAGCTGGCCAATCAAGGTGCAAAGCTTCTTGGTGACGACATTGCACCGGCCTTTGCGGCTGAAGAATGGGGTGAATTGTTTGAAGGCGGGAAAAACCTGTGATTGTATTAGATACCCATGCATGGATTCGCTGGTTACACCCGGAATTGGGCCAAAGTCTACCGCCACAATTACGCTATTGGCTGGAAAATGCCGACGCGGTTTTTGCGATTTCTATCATTTCATGCCTAGAAGTCGCACAACTTATCAAGAAAGGCCGTTTGTGGCTCCCCCTGCCTCTGCCCCAATGGTATGAAGCGGCACTAGGCGATTCCGACATCATCACATTACCGCTCTCTCCCGACTTACTATTTGCTTCGACACAATTGCCGGATATTCACCACGATCCCGCTGACCGTATTATCATCGCCACCGCGCAAGCTTACGATGCCTATCTAATCACTAAAGATGAAGATATCCAGAAATATCCAAACTTGCACACACTCTGGAAAACGATGCCTTAATCACAATGGTCACAGCTTATAACAAAAAGGGGAATACTATGTACATTAGGAATAAACCATTATCCTTACGCCACTTTGCAATATCTGGCCTAGCCTTCTGGCTACTGTCTACGGTTGTGTTAGCCGATGCGACCAACCCTCTGACCGGGTATTATTACGGCACGGCGACGATCAGCCAACCAGCCAATATCGGCATTGTCGATCTGGCGTTTTATTTGGATGTGACGGGTTCTACGATTCAAGAGGCGAGCAGCTATATTGACGTGGAGAAAACCCTGCTGTTCCCAACGGTTGAACCAGCCATCAATGGCAAGGCGGTTGGGCCGCGTGTTTATGGCACATTCACCCTAAACTCGTTTGATATGTATTCCAAAGCATTCCCCAGCGAGGCAGGCGGAAAACCCGTTACCCGGCAAATTCATTTAGTCAATAGCACAGGCAAAGTAACCAATAACGGCGCATCTATAGAAGGCACTTACACCGAAACGGTGAAAGGCATGACATCGAATGATTTGGTCATAAGCGGCTCATTCCGCCTGATGAAACCCGTCGTCACCACTGCCACCAGTGGCGCGGACCTGAACGGCGACGGCTGCTTGGAATTGAGCGAGATTCGCGCCGGCGGGGCAGACCCGGATGTGGTTGAATTCAGCGATGTCAGCGCGGCGATGAACTTGTATAACCATCCACGGGCAAACCTCAAACTTGGCCCGCCGCCCAACTGTGCCAATGATGCCAAAACCTTGCAAGATGCCCTCAATGCATTCTATGGGGCGCATTAGCCGCTCACAGGAAACAGGAGTCCACTATGAACACCCCAAACAAGCCCTACTCTCTGCTGTTTAGCCTGATGTTGCTTTCAGCTTGCTTTGCCAGCGACTGTCTGGCAGTCAATGAGATGCTACACCTAAGCGTGGAACAGGCTCAACCGGGCGGGACTGCCCGTGCCACAATTCGGTTGGTCAATCCCGAAGACATGGAAAGCTTCAGCCTACAATTGAGCTTTGCCAGCGGCGGGATGTTGAGCTTGCCCACGTCCAATTGGTTTGCGCGGGGTAATTACTTTCCCCCTTCGCCGTTTGGCCCGGTGCTGCCCCAAGTGGATTTAAACCACTATGACGATTCTGCTTCGCGCACAAAAATTTATCTGGATGGATTCAACCCGACAGGAACGGTTGGGCTGGTGGGCGTTGTCTCGCTTTCGGTTGCTGGCAACATAGGCAACACGCAAATTTTGACGCTTTCGGGTGAATATTGGTCCAAAACAGACCAGCAGGTAAAAACCTTGCCCTCCGTGAATGCGGAAGTTAGGGTCGTTTCATCCAACGATCAAACGATTATTTTTGGGACTCAACCGACGGTGGTAGTCGGTGGCACGGGCAATGTTTCGGCCACAGGCGGACCGTCTGGCAACCCCGTCATCATCACTTCGCTGACAACAGGCGTATGCACGATGAATGACAATGTAGTTTCTGGCTTGACAGCAGGCATATGCACCCTGCAAGCCAACCAATTGGGGAATGCGAACTACAATGCCGCACCTACGGTGACTGAAAGTTTCGCCGTTGGCAAAGGCGTTCAAACTATCATTTTGGTCGCTGCCCCAACCGTGGCAATTGGCGGAACGGGAAAAGTGACGGCGACAGGCGGAGTGACGGGCAACCCGGTCACGTTCGCTTCACAAACGCCGGATGTGTGTTCCATAGTTGCTAATACTGTGACGGGAATCAAGGTGGGCTTTTGCACGATTGCCGCAAACCAAGCGGGTAACGCGAACTACAACGCAGCACAACAAGTGACGCAGAATATTAATGTTTCTGCCAATTTTACCCTCAACATAGTCAGTGCGGGTGAAGGTTTGATAACCAGTACACCCGCAGGCATCAATTGCGGCACACCAGGCGGTTCCGCCTGCCAATTTAATTTCACCGCCAACACATTGGTTACACTGGTTGCCAAATCGACTGGAAAATCCCTATTCACTGGATGGGGTGGCGCTTGTTCGGGAACCCTTTCTTCCTGCTCGCTCACCTTGACAACCGACAAAACGGTGACGGCTAATTTTGTCAAAATGCGGAAATCCGCTTGGAAAAAAATGCTGCCATTCAATGCGATGCCTTAATCCTGAGGCGATCAGGCCGACAGGCGTTGAACCTCGCTCGGGGGGATATCAAGGGTATCGGTGGTATTTGCCCGGGGACCCGAGCGAATGATGCGGAATATCCCGCTCGACTGGCCCAAGCTCGCATACACGTCGCCGCTCTTCGGATGCACGGCGACGAAGATCGGACGTGGTTTGCAAGAATAGATCGAGCAGTCCGCCGGGTTTGACTGGTTGATTCGGATTACGTGATGGCTGTCCTTGCACGAAGCCCACAGATCGTCGCCGTGCTCGATCACCCCATGCGGGCCTTTGCCCGGCGATGGAATCGGGATGCGCTGGAGGATGTGCGGTGGCGCGTCGGGATCGGTGCCGGCAGGATCGACCAGAATAAGTTCGGAGGCGAATTGAAGCGTGGCCCAAACGCAACCGGGGTGGTACCGGGAAACATGCAAGCCATGCAAGCCGGCAAAGGGATTGTCGATGACACTCGATCATCAAGTTTTTTTGCGGGTTCTACCCCCTTGAAATCTGGCAAAAAGTATAATTGGCTTTTCCCCAAGTTTGAACTTTTTAGTGAACCGCCATTTTTAGCCAGCCATTACCGTTTATCGACGCGTTTGT
>CAIYXP010000302.1 GCA_903930145.1 uncultured Methylococcaceae bacterium | reverse complement strand
GCCGGGTAATGCGCCTACATCGCCTAAAACGCCGATGGTGCCGGCCGTCATGCGCGAACCGAGATAGGCACCTGCGTTGCCTTCGATCAATATCGCTCCCCGCCGCATGTGATCGCCAACGCGATCACCCGCATTGCCCTTAACGATGACCACCCCGCCTTGCATCCCTTTTTTGTTGCCGGGTAATGCAGCCCCTAAAAAATCACCCGCGTTTCCGTCTATATTGATTTCCCCGTTCCTCAATTCACAGGCGGCATAAGCATCCACGTTGCCTGATACCTTGATGACACCGCCTTTCAATTGGAAACCAAGATAAGCACCAGCATCGCCTTCGACGATGATTTCCCCGCTACTGTTGCCCTTGCCTATGTAGTCTAGCTTATTACTGGCTTGCTTAATCACAATCGTGCTTGCATCATCACCTGAGATTGCAAACAGATCATCAACACGAATTTTTCGGTTACCCGTTTGTAACTCGATGGCGGCAATGTCAGGCAAGGATTTACCGTTCAGATTGTCTGGAGTGAGTGGAGAGACATCCACCCGCTGTTGAGGATTGATTTTCAATGTAAATGTTAATTCGGTCATACTAGTTCCTCCCATTAAGCCATGATTTCCTGTAGGTGGAATAAAAACGGTCCCAACTTGCCTCCATAATTGCCGGCGCTAATCCGGCGAATTCCATTGGCGGAACCCAAGTCACACACCGCTTGTATGCCCACCCGCATCGATTTCTTAATATCTTCCTCGGTCAGGCCGTCAATGACGATTTCCATCACTGACTCGATTTCCGGCGATAGCTCGGTCTTAGTTTGACCTTTCAAGGTTGGGCAGAAAGCGTCGTTGGTCGATGCATTCAGTGTTTTATACTTGGAACCGACTTTGGAACCGGAACGCACCACACCGCCGGGGAACGGCATGATGACATTGGGCACTTGTTTCATCGCCTCGATTGCCGCTTCGCAAGCCGCCAAGGCTTGGGGTTGTGACTCGGCCAGCACCAAGAAATTACCCCCTCCGATGGCCTTCACCATGCCTGTGGTTTCCTCGGCCAGAAATTCGCCGTCCATTACCGGCACTCGCCAATAACGCTTGCCCGCAATGCGCTTGGAAATTTGGAAGCCATCGCCAAAATAGCGCAAATTTTCACCCAAGGCGATAGGGTCGCCCTCATTCAGGCCAGCAAACAAGGCCGAAGTTGGCGAAGTCAACACGCATTGGCCAGCGCGGGTTTCCAATTGCTTTGCCAAACCCTTGCCGCCCATCGCAAAAATCATCGCCGACACGCCGGGCCTTCCATCCGGGGTTTCCGACGGGTCAAGTTCCCTTTCTATCCCCGCCTCGCAGCCGCAGGCAATCACCGAAGTGGCAAAGCCAGTGAAAGCCTGGGCGGAAATGTGCGCCCATTTGTGGTTTTGGGCAGTGATGATGACCCGTGTGGCCCTCATCGGAAAGGCTTCGGCGAAGGTTTGATCGATCTGTACGCCGTTTATGATCATTCGGCTCTCCAAGGTTATATGAGTGATTAATGCAAATGTTTAGATTCAATTCGGGTAATTTCGGGAAATAAATGCGAGGAGGGAAGTTGTCTCGTACAATCAAAAAAGTTTAAATTGCCTTGTTCGTCGCAAAGCCAAACTTCTAACGCGCCGCGAGCAAAATACAACTCGCGCTTTTCCTCCATCTCTTTTAAAGAATTGGATGGCGACAGTACCTCGATGCAAAGTTCAGGCGCTTTCAAATACGGATTCTCCTGACCGTGAGCTTCCATATAACTTTCTGATGCCCAGGCAACATCGGCAGCCTTTACTCCTTTGGCGGTTTGGATGGGGCATTCCGGCAAAATGAACCCCTCGGCTGTTGCCCTTCTCAGCGCATCATGAATAAGCCCCTGTAATAATACATGACGACTTGATGCCGGACTCATGACAATTTTACCCCATTCGTTCAGTTCTATCTTAAAAGGCAAATCGCGCAAAAGTGGATCGTCACAGACTTCTTGCCAGTTCATTGGAATACCTCACGTTCTCATCACAACTGTTCCATTTGCCGGGAATTATACGCGGAATTGAAGCAGTAGCATAAGGTGATAAATATTTGTCGATCATAAAGACCGTTTTACCTTGCAAGCCCCACCGCTAGGCAGAGTCGCTCGAAAATGTTGAAATGTATTCAGCCATAAAGGCTAGAACCTCATAATCGCAAGCCCCGCAACCGGAACAAGCCCCCGTGGCTCTCGATATGCCGTCCAAGTCTTGGATGCCTTTGTCGATTTGTTTCTTGATTTGCGAGGTCGTTGTCCCGCTGCAAGTGCAAATGATGTCATGTCTTTGGTCGGAATTGACGCCCTCCATAAAATTATCGTTTGCGTTTTTCACCCTTACCTCTGTATAATCCGAAAGCTTAGATTATACTACTCCGAGGAGCGTTGCGACGGTTCACCCGCCAGGCTCGGAGTGGTGCTTCAATGTCAACCGCGCTCGATCACCCATCTTCCGATGGCGGTGTATCGAGACTCGTACCCCCCATGCGAAAGATGGATTTCAACTGCTTTAAGGAGCATACGAAACCATGAACGCTGTTCTAAAATCTAATTTCACCGACTATAAAGTTGCCGATTTGTCCTTGGCCGCTTGGGGTCATAAGGAAATCCGCATTGCCGAGACCGAAATGCCGGGCTTGGTGTCCATCCGCGAAGAATTCGCCGCCAGCCAGCCGCTGAAAGGCGCCCGCATCACCGGTTCGCTGCACATGACCATCCAAACCGCCGTGCTGATCGAAACCTTGGTCGCGCTGGGCGCGGAAGTGCGTTGGGCTTCTTGCAATATATTTTCCACGCAAGACCACGCCGCCGCTGCGATTGCCGATCAAGGCATCGCGGTGTTCGCCGTCAAGGGTGAGTCTTTGGAAGACTACTGGGATTACACCCACCGCATTTTTGAATGGGCCGACGGCGGTTATTCCAACATGATTCTGGATGACGGCGGCGATGCGACCCTGTTGCTGCATTTGGGTGCGCGTGCCGAGTCTGACATTTCTGTGCTTGCCAATCCTAGCGTAGAAGAAGAGCGCGTCCTGTTTGCCGCCATCAAAGCTAAACTCGCTATGGACGGCAAGTGGTATTCGACCCGTCTGGCGCAAATCAAAGGCGTGACTGAAGAGACCACCACCGGTGTTCACCGCTTATACCAGATGCATGCCAAGGGCGAACTGAAATTCCCCGGCATCAACGTCAATGATTCTGTCACCAAGTCCAAATTTGACAACCTCTACGGTTGCCGCGAATCTTTGGTGGACGGCATCAAACGCGCCACCGACGTGATGGTGGCCGGCAAGGTGGCCTTGGTGGCTGGTTACGGCGACGTGGGCAAGGGTTCTGCCCAAGCCCTGCGCGCTTTGTCCGCACAAGTGTGGGTCACTGAAATTGACCCGATCTGCGCCCTGCAAGCCGCAATGGAAGGCTACCGCGTGGTGACGATGGATTATGCCGCTGACAAGGCCGACATTTTTGTCACCGCCACCGGCAACTACCATGTCATCACCCATGACCACATGGCGAAGATGAAGGATCAGGCCATTGTTTGCAACATCGGCCATTTTGACAATGAAATCGAAGTCGCCGCGATTGAAAAATACCAGTGGGAAGAAATCAAGCCGCAGGTCGATCATGTCATCTTCCCAGATGGCAAGCGCATCATCCTGTTGGCGAAAGGCCGTTTAGTGAACTTAGGTTGCGGCACGGGTCATCCTTCTTATGTGATGAGTTCCTCCTTTGCTAACCAGACGATTGCCCAGATCGAACTATGGACCGAGCGTAATTCCGGCAAATACCCGGTCGGCGTTTACACCTTGCCGAAGCACTTGGACGAGAAGGTTGCCCGTTTGCAGTTGAAGAAGCTCAACGCGCAGTTGACCGAACTGACCACTGAACAGGCCGATTATATCGGTGTGCCTAAGGAAGGCCCGTACAAGACCGATCATTATCGGTATTAAGTTTACCAGTACTGCGTCATTTCGGCAGGGATGCCGAAATCCAGCGCCCACGGACGGCAAGCAATGGGTTAAAGCATCCTTGCCGATTTATGTTCGCACATTTGTAATGACATTGTTTCTAGGCTGGGCGGGAATACAAATCCCGCCCCCGTTCTGCGGCATCAAGTATTCACTAGCCTAATCGACTACCCGACTTTACAAAACCTATTCGTTAACCGACAGCAAAACGGCATCTATAAACCTTTGGCCGTAAAAAATACCCTGCTGTGTCATCTCATCCATTAGCGGCTTGACGGCGGTAATCTCGCCCATTTGCTTAGCCCCGATCAAAAGGCCAACCGAACCACAAACTTTAAGATCGAGAGATTCAGCTACCTTTCTCCCGGTCAATTCATCCATCAGCACCAGTTTTGGCCGCAATTCCAACGCCAATGCAATCACTTCAGCCTCGCCCCTGTCAAGCGTGGGTAGCAGCAAACGCACTTGTTTTTTGGATTGTACCGACGCAATGCTAATCCACGTTTCTGTTGACAAGGCAATATTAGCCTTTCCTCCGCCTTGATAGTCCGAAATTTCACGAGCTACCGCTTCGGGAATAATTAGATTTCCGACCACCTTGTGCAGTAAATCCAGCCGGTTGATGCGGGCAAACGCAATCAACGATGTGGCATTGCTAATGACGGTCATCGAATTGAGTTCAATTGGTCAATGCCGTCTAATTCACTAGCCAACATGGATTCATCGTAGTCGAAAAGCACGATGCCTTGATTCGATAAAATATCCATGAAATCCAAGCGTCCTATCCCGGCAAATTCTGCCGCCTTACCCAAAGAGAGTTTTCTATCCCTAAAATAAGCAATGGCGGCAAGTAGGCGAATATTGCTTGCCAACTCCACAGTACCCACTTTCAAGGATGCCAAGATAGTCTGCGGAATTTCGAAGGAAACGGTTTCGGTATTCATTGCCATATTGCCATTGAAAGAGTTTATTAGGTTTCCAGAAGGAGAATATTATCCAAGGTTATACTTTGTCCAATATAATCAATAGTCGCACTGATAAAAGGCAAACCATTTTCAATTCTAATGTTCACGTCTATCCCCGAATACCGAACCAACGTCGTTCTTCAATATCGAGCTTATCCCGACTGGTATGAAAAACCTACAATTCCCGACTAGGTGCTTGACCATGAGGAATTTTATAGGCTTGCAAGGCCGTGGTGGAATCGGTATAAGTT
>CAIYXP010000301.1 GCA_903930145.1 uncultured Methylococcaceae bacterium | reverse complement strand
GTTGTTTGGCAACATTCCAAATTAAAATCGAAAATTAAGGACGGCCCTGTAATCTTATCCGTAGGAATGGATATTACTGCAAGGAAAAAAGCCGAGATGCGTCTGGCGTGGTTGGCTGATCATGATCCTTTGACAGGGTTGTACAATCGGCGTCGTTTCGAGAGCGAATTGGAAGATGCCATAGCCTTGGCAAAACGTTATAGACATTCTGGTGCTTTGCTTTTTTTTGATTTAGATCAATTCAAATATGTGAATGATACAAGCGGTCATGCCGCAGGCGATCGTTTATTAGTCATGCTCAGTAACAAGATACCCCTTCTCCTAAGAGAGGTTGATATCATTGGACGTCTTGGTGGTGATGAATTTGGAGTGATTCTAAGCCACGCCAATGCTGCTGTCGCCATACAGGTGGCTAAGAAAATTCTCAATCATATTAGAGATACTGAATTTCAAGTAGGGGATAGGGTTCATAAAATTTCTGCAAGCATTGGTATTGCTCTTTTCCCAGAACATGGCAGTGATGTTCAGGATTTATTAGCCCGCACCGATCTTGCAATGTATCATGTTAAAGAAAGTGGCAGAGGTGGATGGTATTTATTATCTACTAATGACGATAGTCATCGAATTATGCAAGAACGGGTTTTGTGGAAACAGCGGATGGAAATTGCGCTTGCAGAAAACTTATTTGTTCTGTACGTACAACCTATAGTGAATATCAAAAGTGGGCTGACCAGTCACTATGAGGTTTTGTTACGCATGAGAGGAGAGGGGACAACTCTCATAGCGCCATCTCATTTCATTGAAATTGCGGAACACACCGGACTCATTCACACACTAGACCGAATGGTTTTGTCGCAAGCTGCTTTTCAGCTTGCCTTGCTAAACGACCTTGGCAAGGATATAACCCTAACAGTAAACCTATCCGGCCATGCATTCACCGATCCTGAATTGTTAAATCATATTAAAAAGGTGATCCATCAAAACAAGCTAAATCCCAAACAAATTATTTTTGAAATGACGGAAACGGCTGCCGTTACTGATTTTGACTCAGTGCTAGAATTAATGAAATCGATCAATTCAATTGGTTGTCTATTTGCTTTGGATGATTTTGGAACTGGGTTTTCTTCTTTTTCTTACTTACGCCAGTTGCCATTTGAGTATATAAAAATTGACGGTTCGTTCATTCGCAATCTACGTACTAGGCCAGACGACCAAGTATTGGTTAAAGCCATTGCTGATATTGCTTTTGCTTTTAATAAAAAGACGATTGCTGAGCAAGTTGAAGATGCTGAAACACTTGATTATTTAAAAGAGATTGGAATTGATTACTCTCAAGGTTTTTACACAGGTAGACCCATGGAAATAATGGAAGCATTCCGTCTAATTGGATTGGACAGTTAACCCAATAGCCAGCCTAGGGAAGGCACGTCTTATCCGATTGACTGCAAAATCAGTGAAAAATATTGGTTTGGTTCTATTCCAAAATCACTTGGTCGATGTACGGATGCAATCCGATAGGGACGACCTTGATCGTCAACTGTCTTCTCTCCCAAATCAACGAATCTCTGGCATGGTTCCCTATGGTTGTCGCGCACGACTAAGACCTGAGGATGTTGACGATTTAATGGATCTGAGTTCACTACAATTGCCACCTCTTTGGAAGTCAGCTCAACTATGGACCCGGGCGGATAACCCCCTAGATATGAGATTAGCAGTGAACATAGCCTCTCGTCGATTTTCTTTTCCTTGGCTAAATGGTTTAGTATGTAAATCGCCCTGAAATGATCCTTTGCCGGTCTAAATGGCATAGTGCTAGTGATTGCATCGTACTTATCCACCACGCCTACTATTTTGCAAAACATACTGAGTTGATCACCTTGCAAACCCCGAGGGTAGCCACTGCCGTCTAAATTTTCATGATGACCATAAGCTACATCCGCAGTACCCAATGACAATGACCCACTAGACATGATAATGTCACGCCCTGCTTGGCTATGTTTTTGAATGATCGCATGTTCCTCGTCAGTCAGTTTACTTGTTTTGTTTAGTATGTCTTCAGGAATCAATACTTTTCCCATATCATGAAGAAGGGCACTGATTGCCAAATTTTGCAATTGTTTATGGGTGAGATTTAGCAGATTACCGATAAGCAGGGAATATACACAACAGTTGAATGCCTCTTGCCCCCTCAGCCCATCTTTGCTACGCAGTTGTACAAGGAATATCATCAGTTCAGGATTGCGAAGCATACTGGCTACGCACTCATGGGCCGCTTCTTTAGCTAGATGTATATCAGGACTCATACCATATCGGATTTCATCCCAGAACGTATTGACTAGGTTTGTGGTCTGCTTTCGAATGGTTTCTGCATTTTCAATGTCGTCAAGCAGAAAGGTTTTCCCTTTTTTGTTTAGTATTGAACCAGAAGGCAACTGGTCTATGATGACATTCTCCACCTTGCTGCGATCTACGTCGATATGAACATACTCGCAATATTGTATCACCTCATTGATCGACTCCTCGCTCTCCACCGCAAAGCCTTGAAGTGGAAACGGGGTTTCCAGCCATGGCCGATCAATCTCGCATATAAACATTCCTTTTTTTAGGTCGCTGACGTGTAGCTTGACCTTCTCTAATTTCCGATTGTTAATTGGTATGTTGTCTGACACGGCGATCTCACATGGTTACACTGGAAATATATGCAGATAAGATTTGAATATCTATATCGTTGTTACTAAATATAAATATTTTATATTGCCCATAATACTATATTTTTGAAGCAAAGGCTTTATGTTATATTTACTGCGCTATAGTTTAAATTTTCCCTAGAACATTATGCAAAACCAGCACTCCATTTTCAAGATATTTTTAATAGAGTCTGATCATGTTTACCCCTTTGGTTTAGGCTTAATCCCAGACACTGGATTGTGATTGTTTTCCGCAACAACAGACACTTGAAGCGGTGAATTCCTATCAAAATGGATGTCCCGTTGCGGGAAAGGAATCGAAATACCTGCTTTGCTCAAGGCATCAACGATCAT
>CAIYXP010000300.1 GCA_903930145.1 uncultured Methylococcaceae bacterium | reverse complement strand
GTCGAACAGGTTAAGGCCATCGCCGCGCAGGAAGAAGCGCTCTTCGGATCGGGCGGCGACGTGGCCCGCGAATTGCCGCAACTCCGCGATGCCTTGGCCATCGAAGAACTGCGTCGGTTGTTGCCGGGCTATGTCCGCCGCTACCTGGAGCATGCCATACCCATTGTCGGCGCGGACATTGTAGGCGACCCCAACCAGCATTTTTTCTTGCGACCCCACAAACGCGGTGCGTTGGATAGCCTCATGCCGATTATTGAGACCTACCCCGAACGAATACGCAACAAATTCACCGTCTATAAGCCCGATGATCGCCGCGACGCCATTTTCCTGCACCCCGGCGAGCCGGTGTTTGAACGCCTTTCGACGCTTGCCATCGAACGATGCCGTCCAGCCGGTCAAGCGGGGGCGATCTTCGTGGATGTGGCTGCCATCGAGCCTTATTTGTTCCATGTCGCCCGGATTGCGGTGATTCGCGGCATGGACCCCGGTTTTCCGGCTTTTCACACCGATGAAGTCATCGAGCAGCGACTGGTTGGGCTACGCCAAACGGCAAACAACCTTTTTGAGGAAACCCCGGTCGAACATTTGTTGCTGCTCAAGCCCACCAATAAGGCAGCCCCCGGTTCGGTCGCGTTCATTGCCCATGGCGAGACTTACCGGTTGGCCGCGGCGGATTTCCTGCGCGGGCAAATACTCGGCAAAGCGTCGGAGTTAAAGGCCATGGAATTTGAACAGCGTTTGCAAGAAACGCAAGACTATCTGCTTCGTGCCTTCGACTACCAAGAATCCGAGCTTGCCAGTGCCAGGAAACGCTATACCGAACGGGCCCGCAACGGTGAACGTGGCGCCCAGGCCGAACTGGATCGAATCAAACTGCAACAGCGCACCCTCGCCGGTAGGCGTGCCAGCGCATTGGCCCAAGCCAAACGTGAAGTCGAATTGATTCAAGCAGGCCCGGTGGAAATCATTGCCACGGTCTTGGTTCAGCCCTCCCAGAACCCCGAAGACATCGCGGCTCGTGATGCAGAGGTTGAGCGCATTGCGATGGAAATAGCCATGGCATTTGAGTCCAGCCACGGTGCCGACGTGAAGGATGTCTCCACTCCGTCGCAAGCGCGGTTGGCTGGGTTGGTGGACTACCCGGGATTCGACCTTTATTCCAAACGCATTGGTCAAGAACGTGGCATCGAGGTTAAGGGGCGAGTGGGCTTGGGCGAGATAGAATTGACCGAAAATGAATGGGCGCGGGCCTGCAACTTGGGCGACAAGTATTGGCTTTATGCCGTGTTCGATTGCGGATCGCCGAGTCCGCGCTTGTTGCGGGTGCAAAATCCCTTTGCCCGCCTGATCGCCAAGGCACGGGGCAGTGTCGTGATCGGTTACCGCGACATTGCGCAATGTGCCGCCGATGTAAATTAGGAGAACCCATGGAACTACAAAATTTGACTGAAATCTTGGACGACATTGACCAAAGCAAGCAACAATTCGACAGGTTGCGTCCCTTGGACAACCCATCCATTCTCCACGCTTTGGAAATTGAATACACCTACGAGAGCAACCGCATCGAGGGCAATACCCTGACCTTGCGTGAAACCGAACTGGTCATCGAAAAAGGGCTGACTGTCGGCGGCAAGTCCATGCGCGAGCATCTGGAAGCCATCAACCATCATGAGGCATTGTTGTTCCTGCGCGATTTGGTGCGTGGCAAACCACAACTCACCGAATCTTTGGTTAAACAATTACACGCGCTCATTCTCCATGGGATTGATCGGGACAACGCCGGGCGGTATCGGACTATACCGGTCATGATTGCGGGCAGCCGTCATGTCCCGCCGCAGCCTTGGGCCGTGCCGATACAGATGGAGCAGTGTTTTGCCTGGTACGAAGCCAACAGCCAGACCTTGCATCCCGTATTGCTGGCGGCGGAAATGCATGAGCGCATCGTCACTATCCATCCCTTCATTGACGGCAATGGACGCACGTCTAGGTTAGTCATGAATTTGATACTGCTTTCCAACGGCTACCCCTTGGCGAATATTCAAGGGGATATTGACAGCCGTCGGGCTTACTATGATGCCTTGGAGAAGGCCAACTTGCAGAACGACAAAAGTGACTTTTTCCGTTTGATAGCTATCAACGTGCAAGCCATGTCGCGGCGATTGATGCAGATAGTTGGGGAGTAAAAAGATGACTGACAAAAAACGCCTCATGGAAGTCGCCTTTCCGCTCAAGCAAGCCTCCATCGACTCGGTACACGAAAAGAACGTCCGCCACGGCCATATTTCAACACTGCACATTTGGCCGGCGAGGCGTCCTTTGGCGGCTTCACGCGCAGCCCTGATTGCCACCTTGCTGCCCGACCCCGGCGACAAGGAACAGCGGGATGAAATTTTGCAGCGGCTGGCGGGCAGCTTGGTGAAACGAACGAAATCAAAAAAACAGGCCAATGGTCAGGTCGAGGATGTGGCGACGGAAGAAACTGAGGGCGGCATTTTGCATTGGGGGCGTGAGTCGGGTCCCGATCTCGATTGGTTCCGTGAAGAAATTCGCAAGGCTTATGGTGGCCGCGCGCCCAAGGTGCTAGACCCTTTTGCCGGCGGCGGTGCGATTCCGCTGGAGGCGATGCGTCTAGGCTGCGAGGTGACGGCGGCGGACATCAACCCGGTTGCTTGGTTCATCCTCAAATGCACGCTTGAATATCCGCAACAATTGGCCGGTCAAACCCGGCGGTTGCCGGAATTCGCCCTCCGCGACCGCGAATTCATGGCGGCTTATCTCAAAGCCCAAGGACTGACACCGGCCACGATCAAGCGGTATCTTAATGAATTGCAAGCCATAGGAGCGGGCGTAGGAGCGGGCTTTAGCCCGCGCCCAGACATTCATCGCGACCTAAAGGTCGCTCCTACGGGCGAAACCATTGATCTATTCGGCCACGATCCCATACCTTCCGAATTATTGGAAGCCGACTTGGCTTGGCATGTCCGGGCATGGGGACTGTGGGTGCTCAAAGAAGCCAGAAAATCGCTGGCACGTTTCTACCCTACCTATGCCGAATACTGTTCGGAGAAACCCTACGCCAAAGTGCCATTGGCACAATATACAAATACCCTCCCCCTCGCAGGGGGAGGGCAGGGTGGGGGTGGAATATTGAACATAGAAACATCCCTCCAAACTGGATCGTTGAAACTCGTACCGCTCAACGAGCTAGGCGAGCCTCAAATCGAATTGCTTAATGCCGGTTTTGCCAAGGATTACTTGGAAAACCCCAAAAATCCGCGCTGGATTGCCAAGCCCACGGTAGCCTATTTGTGGGCGCGTACCGTCAAATGCAAATCCTGCCGCGCCGTGTTGCCGCTGCTGAAAACCCGCTGGTTGTGCAAGAAGGACAATAAACGGGTATTACTGACGATGACACCGGATGTTGAACGGTGGGGGGTGATATTTGGCATAGACTCAGCCGTGAAACAGGTTGCCGGCAATACCGCGACCAAGCGCGAGCATGACAAGAAGCTTGGGGCTGGGACGATGAGCCGTTCCGGGGCGAGCTGTCCCTGTTGCGGGACGATCATGACCATGGAGGATATTCGCTTGGAAGGCCGAGCCGGGAAACTCGGTTCGACCATGACAACGGTGGTGATGGATAGTCCCGGTGGCAAGGAATATCGTTTGCCCACCCCCCATGAGTTGGAGATGGCGGAAGCTGCACAAGCCGAATTGGAGCCTGTGTTTGCCGATGTGCCGTTTGGGTTGCCGAGTGAGCCATTAGCTGGTGCCGATGCACTTGGCTTTCGTGTGCCACTCTATGGCTTTGACCAATGGCATAAACTATTTACGCCAAGGCAGTTGTTATCCCTTGCTGTATTTATACAGGCTACAAGGGAAATAAGAAAATATTTGGAGAACCATAAATACTCTTATAACTGGAAAATAGCTATTTCAACCTATTTAGCAGCAGCACTCGACCGTCTAGTTGAGCGCAATAGTGCAAATTGTCATTTTGACGTTTCGCGTGACTCCGTTGGTGGTACATTTCAAAGATACGCCTTTCCGATAGTTTGGGATTTCGCGGAAGTATTCCCCCTTAGCGTTACTGCTGGGGGTTATCCAAACCAATTGGAATGGGTTGCTCTTCTTGTGCAACATGTTTGCACGGCAATAAAAAATGCACCACCATCAAGTATAATGAATTGCAGTGCGACAAACTCACTAAATGGTGAGTTCGATGTGGTAATAACCGACCCACCCTATTACGATGCCATCCCCTATTCCGATCTAATGGACTTTTTCTATGTCTGGCTAAGACGTACCTTATATGGATTGTCCCCGGAATTCGACGCGGCTTTTTCCGAGCCACTGTCACCGAAATGGAATCATGAAACCAACGACGGGGAATTGATTGACGATTCGTCACGGTTTGGCGGGAGTAAAGAGGCATCGAAGCGCAACTATGAAGAAGGCATGGCGCGGGCCTTTGTGGCCTGTCATTCCGCATTGAAAGCCGATGGACGCTTGGTTGTTGTGTTTGCCCATAAACACCCGGATGCTTGGGAAACCTTGGTTTCAGCCATCATCAAGGCGGGTTTTGTCGTCGATGCCAGTTGGCCGATTCAAACCGAAATGGGCAACCGCACCCGTGCCTTTGGTTCAGCCGCGCTTTCCTCCTCCATTTGGATGGTCTGTAAGAAGCGTAATCCGATGACCAAAGCCGGTTGGGATGCTCAAGTGTTGCAAGAGATGGAAACTAATATCGTGCAGAAGCTGCGTGACTTTTGGGATGCAGGCATTCATGGTCCAGACTTCGTATGGGCGGCGACTGGCCCGGCCTTGGAGTCTTACAGCCGTTATCCGGCTGTGAGAAAAGCCTCTGAGTCGGGTGCGTTGATGGGTGTCAATGAGTTTTTGCGCCATGTGCGGCGCATCGTGGTGGATTTTGTCGTTGGCAGGGTGCTGACCGGGGACGCGGCGGACAATGACACCATCGACCACGCGCTTGACAATGTGACTAGCTACTATTTGCTGCACCGCTACGATTTCGGCATGAAGGATGCCCCAGCGGGCGCATGCATCCTCTATGCGGTGTCGTGTGGATTGTCCGAGCGCGAGTTGACCGATCAATACGAGTTGTTAGTCCGTTCCGGCTCGTCCACTGCCGACGATGAAACCAACGAGGAAGACGACGAAGCATCCGAACCGACTGGCAGCGGTGGGCAATTCAAACTCAATCCTTGGATCAAGCGCAAACACAAGAACCTTGGTCAGGATTCGGCGGGGGGCCGCCCTTCGCCCCTCATCGACCAGATTCACAAACTCATGCTCCTTTGGCAAGCGGGCGATGTCATCCACGTCAATGAATACCTTGATGCCAGGGGCTTGCGCCGCAGCCGTATCTTCGTGCAATTGTTACAGGCTCTCATTGAGCTTGCGCCAGCGGGTGACAATGAGCGCGCCACGTTGGAACGCTTATCCAACCATGTAAAAATTTTGGGCGGTAGACCGCAAGAAACACTGCCATTTGACGGAACAGGAGAATAAAACGTGGCAAAGTCGATTTCACCTTGGCACAAGGTTGTTAACCTCAGGGCGGATATCCGCAACGAAGAATTGTCGCAGAAACAATTCGCCGCCGATTTGTACGATGTGATGATGGGCAAGCATCCATCGGTCTACCACGACCCGAAGGATTTCTTCGCGCTGACCTACCCCACGACCAAACTCCGCGACCTTGCCCGCGATGTGATGCGGCGGCTGGCGGGGAAATCGGAAAAGGCGGTTCGCCAATTGCATATGACGTTCGGCGGAGGCAAGACCCATTCCCTCATTACCCTAGTCCATCTGTGCCAAAACCCGGAGGCATTGCCTGAAATCCCCGCCGTGCAGCAGTTCAAGACGCATTGTGAAGTCCCCTTGCCGAGGGCGCGTATCGCCGCCGTAGTGTTTGACCGCTTGGATGCCGAAATGGGCATGGAGGTTCGCGACCCATTAGGCAATGTCGCCCGGTTGAAAATGCCTTGGAGTGTGTTGGCGTGGCAATTGGGTGGTGCGGCGGCAATGAAGCTGATGAAGGAGTCAGGCGAAGAGCGCCCCCAACCACCCGCCACCAATGTCTTGGAAGAAGTCCTGCAACTGGCAAGGCAAGACGTGCCAGCGATATTAATTCTATTTGACGAAGTGCTCATGTTCGTCCGCACCATGGTCGATCAGGATAAGGCATGGGAGGGGCGAATGTCTGTATTTTTGCACCACCTGACCCAAGCCGTATCGAAAGTTCCTCAATGTTGTCTGGTGGCTTCGCTGCTGGCATCCGACACCAAGAAGATGGATGAACTGGGCCGCAAGATCAGCAGGGAGTTGTATGACGAATTCAAGCGGGTGGCCGATGAAGGCATCCAACCAGTGGAGCAGCATGACGTGCCGGAAATTCTGCGGCGACGGTTGTTTGAATTGGAAAGCTATACTGATCGCACGAAATGGCCGGAGCAGGTCTACGCCACATTGAATGGCATCAAGGCGGTGGACAGTCAAACCGCCAAAAATCCCTCCCCGGAGGAAAAACGCTTTATGGATTCCTATCCCTTCCATCCTGATTTGGTGAATGTTCTCTACGGAAAATGGACTGGGCTGGAAGGTTTCCAGCAAACTCGCGGCATTCTGAAAACCTTGGCATCGGCATTGCGCGATGCCGAGCAATGGCAAGACACGGCCCCCATCATCGGGACGCAAGTTTTCTTGAGTGCCGCCAACGAGGACGGCCTGAGCGTGGCGACCCGTGAACTGACGACGATTGCCCAGTTGGAGCAATACGAGGGCAGGAAACAAAACTGGACGGCCATTCTGGAGGCCGAACTCAAACACGCGAGGCAGGCACAAGAAGACTTGGGCGGATTGAAACACCGGGAAATCGAACAGGCCGTCATTGCCACCTTCCTGCATTCGCAACCCATTGGGCAACGGGCGGCAACCCGTGAAATGCTGATGTTACTGGGCGGCGGTGCGCCAGACAAGATCGAGTTGGATAAGGGGTTGCTGCGCTGGGCTGATCGATCCTGGTATCTCGACGACACCTTCACCAATGAACGTGAGGCAGGTCTGCCTCGGGTATGGCGTTTAGGCTCGAAGCCCAACCTCAAGCAAATGCATCATGATGCCCGTCAGCATATCAGCCAGACGGTGCTGGAGGAAGTGTTGGAAAACCAAATCGCCAAGGCTGCCAAGCTATGGGAAGGTGCCAGCGGTTATGGCATTAAATTGCATAAGCTGCCCAGTAAACCTTCGGAAATCGAGGATGACGGCGAATTCCATTACGCGATCCTCAAACCGAAGGCTGCATCAGAAGCGGGTAAGCCCAGTGCCGAAGCAAGGCGGTTCTTGGACGAAACGACCGGGCCTGACAAGCCGCGTGCGAATAATCGCAACGCAGTTGTGCTGGCCGTGCCTTCCCTTGAAGCCATGGACATTGCCCGCGAAAAGGTGAGGGACTTTCTGGGTTGGGAAAAAGTCAGGGAAATGCTGAAGGACCGCAACGATATCGACACCGCCCGCACCGCCATGTTGGAAGCCAGTCTGCGTGTCGCCAGTAATGAGATGGTGTCCCAAATCGTGATGGCTTATTGCATTGTCGTGACCGTTGACAAAAAGAACGAGGTGGCAGCCTATCGAATCACCGTCGATAACACGCCCTTATTTTCAAAAATCGCAGCCGACACGCGGGTGCGCATTGAAAGCACGGCGGTCAATGCCGAGGCGCTACTGCCGGGTGGACCCTATGACCTTTGGGAAGAAGGGGAGAAATCCCGCTTCGTCAAAGACTTGGTTGGCTCCTTCGCAGCAACCGCAAAGTTGCCTAAGATGCTGAACCGAAATGCCATATTGGAAACGCTGTTGCTAGGCTGCGAATCTGGCGACTTCGTGCTGAGGGTAACCCGTTCTGACAAATCGGTGCGGACATTCTGGAAATGCCGCCCCGATGAACACACCCTAGCCGAATCGAGCTTGGAAGTGTTGCTGTCCGATGCCGCTACGCTGGTTGATCTTGATCCTGCACTGCTTGCGCCGGGAATGCTGCCCGGTTTGTGGTCTGGCGATTCGATGAAATTGGCCCGGTTGGAAACCTATTTCTCCGGGACACACTTTGAACCCGTGGACAAAGGCGGATATTCCGAAAACCTGCTGATTCCGGCTGCAACGCTAGAAGCGATTAAATCTGCGGTGACCGAGGCAGTCAAGACTAACCGACTTTGGCTAGTCAGTGGCACCATCAGTGTATTGGGGGAGGATGTTCCGAGTGGGTTCTTGAACGAACAGGCTATTGTCCTAGCACCGCCAACCCCAATCCCGGCAACCGATCTGTTGCCTGCAAGCTTGGGGCAAGCTTGGAAAGATAGTGAGACCACAGGGCACCTTATTCATGCGGCACTATCTGCGTTAAAAGGGGGAGGCAAACCGCTTCCATGGGTCATCGTAAAACGGGCGCTGGAAGAAGCCTTCCAGCTTGGATTATTAGAGAGGACTTTAGATTCGTCCCCCTGGCCCTGTGACCTTGGGGGTGCCAGTACCTTGAAGATACGAGTACCTAAAGAACCACCCGGGATCAAAATCATCAAGCCCGTGGCATACGGCACAAAGATAGCCACCGCCGAATTAGAAACCCATGAAATCCAAGATTTCTCCGAGCGCATTGACGAGCTGATAACCCTGAAGGCAGGGCAGAAATTGCTTATTCGAGTCAGTATTGAAATCGGCGAAGGGGGAAGTGTGCCAGAAGATGTCGTTGACAAGATCAATACTCTGCTTGATGAAATCAAGCCGGGGTGGAAGGCCCAATGATTGATATTCAAATAGGCTAATAAAAACCGACCTAATCGTAAGCAGTCACGCTCTGCGTTTTGCCATCTGTACAGCACTGCCCAAGGATTTGGCCGCCTGTCTGGTGATGTTTGATCTGCCAATGGAGATTAATCCTCCAAGTGCCGACGTCGGCAAATAATTACAGGCTGGGAGAACTACCAAGTCTTGATGTCGGAAAGTGTTCGATGGCCGGAAAGATAGAGTCGTGTCCCCCAATTTCGCCCCCCATGTCGCCCAATTTGACATAATTTTAATTATGCGCAATTGATATGACATGTAAGCGCACAATGATAATGTCGCCCGCCGGGCAAATTAGACATCCCACAGAAAAACCGGCATATAATTCCTTCTTGTATCGTCATAATACCGTCTTAGATAAGGGAATAGAGAGTGATCTACCGATCAGTTCGCAAATCGTCTCAGTATAGTCATTAATGAAAAAGTGACCCCCTTGAAACTTCTCTACTTCAAAACGTCCCGAGCAATAACGCTGCCATTCATGGATTGTCGGCTCGCTTACAAGAACATCTTGGTCGCTATGGAGGAAAACCAAATCAGTGTCCATAACATGAATGGGCGGTGAAAATACATAATGCTCGATAATGCGGTAATCGCTACGGATAATCGGGAGAAATGCATCGACAAGACTCTTCATTTCGAAGAATTCATCGGGTGTCCCACCTATCTTTCTGATTTCCTGTAGAAATATATTATCCGCTAGAAGATGGAGTGAGTTACTTGCGTAAGCATGATCAGGCGGATTGCGCCCAGAAAGAAAAATGGTTTGCGGCGGAGGATAGCCGGCAATCTGTAATTTTTTGACCAATTCGTAAGTGATGATGCAACCCATGCTATGACCATAAATGACATAGGGATGATTTTTAGCTATGGGGCGAACCATATTGAACAGGTCGGCAACCACTTCATCCATGTTTTCGTGGAACTGTTCGCTCATGCGCCGTCCGTGCCCGGCCATTTCCAAAGGCATGACTATGAAGTGCTTTTGAAGGTAGCGGGCCCACTTCCCATAAATTACTGCTGCTGAACCGCCAGCATAGGGTATTGCGAACAAATATATTTTATCCAAACTTACCTCGACAACAGAAACGCACCAACACCCCAGCAGACGCCATCGATTCAAACACGAATCCGGTCGGCTGCAAGGAAAAACTGCTGCGGGATTCGGCTAAAATCCCACTTTGACCAGCAATTGGAGATTCCAATTGAATGGCATAGACCCGAACTCGGATTTGCTATTTCCAAACGGCTGGAAAGAACGAAGGGTTATCTCCGTGTTGCTCCAATAATTGGATTTTATCGCGGCAGTCATAAAGTTAGAAGAATCGTTCAACCCTTGCAACAGCCCAAGTTCATAACCGAAAGTGTCAAGGAAGTGATTCACGCCTTCCGTAACTGAACGATGGCTTAGAGAAAGCGAAAGATATTGCTGTTGGTTCCTGCCAAAGGCGGTTAGGTTGTTGAGCCAAAGTGAACTGGGTTGACTCACGTAAATATTGGGGCTAGACAATGCATTCATGATTTTATCTCGGTCACCCGGCGGGTAGGCATCGCCTATATAGTAATATTCGGCGGACAGGCTAAGCCTCGCCTTGACGAACTCGTAACTCATCGCCGCTAGAAATGACAGATAAGGGCCCGTTTTGCCGGTCGGACCTACGGCAGGGTAGTATAAATTACTGCCATTGACGGTGTATGTGGCATTCAGGACTTCCGGGTAGCGCGATTTTTCGTTGATTCCAAGTGATCCGTAAATAACAAAGCTAGGCCATTTCGGGAACCATATTACAGAGGGATCCACAGCGAACGAAGCCCCGCCGGCATGACCGACAATATCAGAATGGTAATAGATCAAATAAAAATCCAACCCGGAGATGGCGCTGCTGGTCAATTTTAAGCCTTCTCCACCAATCACTTTGCCACTGTCCTTCGTCAAAATTCCCGACAATGTGAATTTTGAAAAAGAGTAGTCGAAGGAAATCGCCTTCACCCCGGGTCTTATCAAGTTCAATGCAGTGGGGTCAAGGGGTGGGTTGATGAAATCCGTCGGTATGTATGCAAAACCATGGCCCCATAATGTACGCTGTTTCCCAACCCTGACCCGCAGCACATCGGTAACATCGTAAGCAAGGTAAAGCTGGTTGACCAAGCCTTGGTGCAGATCTTGTCCGGTGTCTTGGTCGTTTTCCAACATGCCATCGAACAAGGCGAGGAATTTCCCAGGCTGCCGTACCCTTAACAGGGCGTTGAACCGACGGGTGGAAAAATCCACTTGTGAACGAGTGTCTTTGGATGCGAATATTGAACCCACATTGGGTTCGTCGATACCGAGTGTAGTCTGCAAGCTGCCGTCCACCTTGATGCCCGAGTACCACTTTTTTTCAACAGCATCAACAGGCGGAAATGCCTGGGCGATGTTCACGGCAAGGCAAATAGACAGGATAGCGAATAAATCGCTTATTTTACGTAAACTGGGTTTTAGCCAAAACAGTTTCATATTTTTTTATGCTTGACAACGAGCCACGCAGTCATTGACGGTCATTTCCGCCGCCTAGCCCACCGACCGCCAAGTAGCGAGCCTCCTCCTCAAACAAACGCAACAAGACATCCATATTTCGTTCGAAGCTGCAAAAGACATCGAAATTGATATGACCGTCCACAACGGTGACAATGCTGTAAAAACTCGCGTAATCCATCTTTCCGCCTAAATTTTCCAAGTTTTCCGATGCAAATTCGATGATCTTCTGATACTCCTTCTCGGCCTTTCCCACATAATTCAACAGTATCATGGGGTCGCGTCTTGACAATTTCTTTGATCCCGTCAACGAGATCACATTGCCCCATTTTAGCCACATCAATGGATTAAACAGTAGATTGGTGAAGCTTATATTGTGTTGTTTGAGCAACTGAAGCTTTGCTCTGATCCCATTGATCATGGCTGTCGGATTGTCGCGATCAACTTGCAGCATCAGCGGAACTACGTCGATGAATAGGCCGATGGTGTCGAAATAGGACTGGTCTTGGTATTTTCGGCCTTGGTAAAGAAGCTTTAAAGGAATCTCCTTTTGTCCAAGGAACCTCTCCAATACTAAGCACAGGACTATCATGCTCAGTTCCCAAGTGGCTTCGTCGTCGTCTGCCAATTGGAACTGTGTCAGATTCAGCGAATAACGGCATCTGCCGATGTTTTTCTGTCGATGCGCAAGGATGCGTTGTTCAACAGCGTCCCTTGCCTTCCCGTAACGTTCCAAGTCAAACCGTTGGATGAGGCGTTTTTCATTAATACCTTGAGGCCCTTCGCGCCGTTGCTCCAAGTATTGACGATAGCTTTTGACTGGGCTTAACCCGGCAATCTTCCCTGAAAGCAGGGCACGATAATGACCGATGAACTGGTTGCGCAAAATCTGTCCACTCATGTTGTCAAAAATGGCGTGATCCACGTTAAACATGAGCGTATAGCGGCGACGGTTGAAAATAATCAGTTGCACTCTGAAGCGTATTCCAGCTTCCCTAGGCAAGTCCAGTCCGTATTCTAAGGCCATGATCCGCTCGAATAACTGGGCTTGTACGACAGGGCTATAGCCGGACAAATCCATCAAAGGGATACTTAGATTATCGGGCGGCGCGTGTTCCACCCATTTGGCCCTTCCTAGCCGCCGACGCAATTCTGTCCTGAACAAGCCTTGGGTTTTGACGAGGGCTGTAAATGCTTGGTCAAGTAATTTCAAGTCTAAGGTCTCATCCATTTCAATGAGGTATAGGGCGAGCTGTGACTCCTTCTGATACATTTTCTGGAACGGTGTAAGGGTATAGCGGGCATCGACCGGGCCAGCGCAGATGGCGCGGTTGGCTTCCGCCATTTGGCTGGCTGCCTGTTGTGCGAGTGATTCGATGATTTCAGGCCCTGCATTTTCGGTAATGCCTATAGCGCCCCAGAAACTATCAGTCTCCCCGCTGGCAGAGATGCCGGAGAAACAGGACAATGGCAATATATAATGGGGTTGGATTCGTGCCAACACTTTGAGGTTGTCCATCGACTGTTCCGGTTTGCCGCCGCCGGCGAGTGCGCTGTCTTCCACGAAGAGAATCCGATATTCCTGCCCATCCAACTCGTAGGTCTGGTAGGCGGCATCAAGCCTGAGGTTTTCCCGATAATGCCTGACGATATCTTCGGGTGTCTGCACCCTGTCGTGCTCGTCAATGCGCTGGGTCAAAATGTATTCGGCAAGGCTGCGGATAGTCGGACGGGCGAACACCTCGTTAGATAGTAGGCGGATTCCATGCTTCTCAAGCTCGGTCGTCAACTGCGCGACCTTGAGGGAATCTCCGCCGAGCGCGAAAAAGTCGTCGTCCAAGCCAATCTTTTCCAAACCAAACAATTCGCTCCACAGCGTTTGTAGTAGGCGGATGCACCCGTCTTTCGGCACATCTGGAGTAAAGCCTTCGTCTTCGGGAAGGCTTTCATGTTTCTGGTTATCCTTGGCTGTGGCACGCCATGCATACGCATCCTGACGGGGGGGCGAGAACGAGTCCTGCCGCTCGGGATGGATCACGGCATGAGCCAAGCCGCTTTCGATGGCGCGCAATGCTTCGCAGATGACGGAATGCGTTAGAAGGGCAGACTCGCCAACATCCAGCGGGAGATAGACTCGGGACCACGAACCGCTGTTGCCAAGTAGCCAGCCACCCCACGTATCAAGCTGTGCAGCAGCCTTGATTCGGGCCATTTCATCCGATGGATGCGCCGCCGCAGAGCCAGAGGACCAAACGCTGACGAAGCCGGGTCGATGCGCACCAAGCCAAGCAATCATAGCCTCTACATATCCTGCGTAGTCATGGCAAGGGTCGGCAGGGTCGCCGCCGATGGACGGGAAATTGGACTCGGGGCGAACAGGGGTTGGTTCGATCAACAATAACCCGTCAATCAGATCTAAGCATACCGGCATGGAAAGCTGCCAACCCACTTCCTTGGCCGGGATGGAGGGAGTTTTCGCGGTTAGGTTCACCGCTATCATTTCATTTCTGGCGATTAACAGGCCCACATCCAACCGGTCGCGGATTTCCTGTGTATCGGGATAGGTCATCACCTCCGTGAAGCCAAGCCGGCGGATGGTTTCTTCCCATCGCCCTAAATCTAAGAGTGGAGACCTAGAGCGTTCCGGTTCGTCGAAATGCCACCAGCCATCCGCTAAGCCCCAGATTAAATCGACATAACGCCGAACCTTGGTGCGTTCCAACAACCCCAACACGCCCCCTGGTTTGAGCAAGCGCTGCATATTACCGAGGGTGATGCCAAGATTGCGGGTAGCGTGGACGACGTTGAAAGCAAACACCACATCGAAGGCGTTTGTCTCCAACCCCTGTTCGATGGAGTCTTGGGTAATGTCAAGCACGCCGAAGCGCAGAAAGCGATAGCCTTCTTCTATGGCAAAGGATTTCGCGTCTTCCAAGAAAGTCTTGCCAATGTCGGTGAAGTAGTACTCTACATCGGCGTCGCGCAGCAAGGGAACGATACGACGCATCACGTTGCCGTAACCTCCGCCGACCTCAAGAATGCGCAAGCGCTTGCCACGGGCGTCTTGGATGATTTTGCCGCTTAATTTCTCGAACATCATCCGTATGTACTCGTCCTCCTTTTCTTGGATCGATCCTTCATAGGTGGCGCGCAATAGTTCGTTGCGACCTTCCGGGTAAAGCACTTCGATGGAGGGTATCGCTCCGGGCAGCGCCTTGTCAAAAGCGGTCACACAATGCTCCAACAATCTTACCTGCCCGGAAAACAAAGGGCTTGCCGATTCCAGTTCCTGTTTGATCTTGCCAATTGGCCGCAAGGAACCGGGTCCATGCAATATTTCGTAAGCCTCGCCCCTGGCGACGATCAGTCCGTCTTCGGCGAGCATGTCGATAAAGTAGTCGAGGTATTTTTCTTGGTGCGGAACAATCCGCAAACTCTGCTTCAAGCCCTCCCTGTCAAAGCGTTGCCCCGGAACCAAGGGCATTTGCGTGTGGATATAATCGGCAACCAAGGCGGTGGATAGTTCGTCCATTAGCGCATGGCAATGTCCAAAATCCTCCAGTCCATATTGTGCAAGATAGGTCATTTGGATTTTGCGCAAATATCCGCTCAGCGAGGCGGTGTCCGCATCAATCGCAGACTGAGCAGAAACCGGTGCCTGCGGCACCTTCCACGTCAGCGGCAGGATGCGGGCTCCGCTAGACTCTCCGATTAGGGCGGCCAATTCGTCCAGCGGAAAGGTGTCGGGGGCAAGCAGACCCAGATTTTGACCGCGAAAACGGTTGGACGGATGGGATGCGGCAGCAAACCCCGGCTGGGGGCGGTACACCCAGCGTTGATTGCCTTGATAGGCCGTAAGGCTAATAGATTGATCTGAGTCGAAGATTTCTCTACCTACCAGTTCCCCCAAGGACTCTTCACTGCATGCTTGATCAAACCCGACACAGCGTACATCGAAATTGAGGCAAGCGGCACGCAGTCCTCGCGCCAAGCCATCGGGCTCGAAACCCTCGTCTGGGTGGTTCTGGAATCGTTGCGGGGTGCCGCCGGGGATCAAAACGATGCAACGGAACGCCTGACCGGGGCATTCATCTCGCAAAGCGATGGCGAGACGAAGCAAAGGCCCAGTGAATTCGTCGGACAATTTCAGGTCGCCCCCGTCGACCACCCAGATCAGCAGTCCAGGCACGCCATCGCCATGCTTCAAGAACCTAGCCAGCCGCCGGTAATCCAATAATTCTCCAAAATTCATTTGATATTCAGCATATCCTCGCTTGGTGAAGGTCATGCCGGCGCGGACTTGGATCAAACGCAGCCCCTCGACCAAGGAAACCGTCTTGCCGGCACGAGAGTTTCGCCCAAACAGCAGGCATGGCTCGACAGCACTTGACTCCACTGCGGGGGGCAAGGCAGACGCTTGCCAACCAAGCGTATTCAACAAGGTTCGCCTTTCGGCCGCCAGCGCCAAGCTATGAGCCGTGGGGGTCGTGTTGCTCTGTGCCAGAAGGCTGTAAATATCTCTCTCACCCACAGGAAAATGTCGTCTTTCAAAGGGATAGAGAGGCGCGTTCAGTTTGAACCGTTGTTGGGGGCGGTAGTAACGCTTCCAGTCTGGCGCGACTCCAAAGCCCCACAACGTGCCCAAACCATGTACCAAGTGTTGGGCATCGGTTTCGGTGGCTTTCCCATGGCGCATCAAAGACACCGTCGGCACGGCATGGGTCACCGCCGAGTTCTGCTTGAGGAAAGTGCAAAGAACATTGCCCGGCCCCAGTTCAGCAAATACCAAACCCGTGTCTTCCAATATCCTTTTCGCGCCCTCCGCAAACCTGACTGTTTCACGCAAATGCCTAACGTAATACGCCGGGTCCTGTGCCTGCTCCGCCGTTATCCAAGTTCCAGAAACGTTGGAGAGATAGGGTATTTTTGGCGCATCAAGGCGCATGGCGCTGACCACTTGCATGAACGATTCCAGTGCTGGCTCCATCATGGCGGAATGGAAGGCATGCGAGGTCTGGAGACGTCGGGTGCCGATGGACTGTTCCCTCAAATCATTTTCGTATGCTTCGATAGCTTCTGTGGGCCCTGAAACCGTGCATTGAAACGGGCTATTAACGGCAGCCAAATCGATGCCAGCCGGCAAAGCCAGACCCGCTTCGGGAGCGGACACGGCGAGCATTGATCCAGGCGACATATACCCCATGAGCCTCCCTCGACGAACCACCAGGTCCAAAGCCCGTTCCAGCGAAAACACACCGGCAATGCAGGCGGCCACGTATTCGCCGAGGCTGTGTCCGATCATCGCTGTCGGCACAATACCCCAATCCATCAGCAGTCGAGCCAGCGCGTACTCAACAATGAACAAGCCAGGCTGCGCAAATTCGGTCTGCTTGACTAAGTCGGCATCGCTTTCCGTGGGTTCAAGGAGTAGCTGACGGATTTCCGGCAAATCCAGACTGTCGCAAATCTCCAGGCAGCGATCCACCTGTTCTTTAAAGGCGGGCTCGCTTGAATATAGCCCAATCCCCATGCCCGGGTACTGGGTGCCTTGACCGGAAAACAAGAAGGCCATGCGCACGGGTGCTTGCGGAGCCTTGAAGTAAGGCAGCGGCGAGACCTGATTGCCCAAAGCTCCCTGTAAATCCTGGACATCGCGGTAAGCCAGCACCGCGCGGACGGGAAGGCTTCGGCGACCGCTGTGAAACGTGTAGGCGAGATCGGCGACATTCATGCCGGGGTTGCTGTTCACGAATTCCGCCACCGCGTTTTGCAAACGGCCCAAGGCTGCTTCATCGCGGGCCGACAGGCATAACAGCTTCCACTCGCGGCCATTATCAGATTCTGGCTGTGCCGGAGCTTCTTCCAATACCACATGCACATTGGTGCCGCCGATGCCAAAGGAACTTACCCCGGCGCGCAATGGGAGGACGTGGTCAGGCCGCCCCGGGGCTGGCTGGTTCTCCCAAGGTGTCGCTTCGGTGATCACATAAAACGGGCTATGGGAGAAATCAATATTCGGATTGGCGTCGCGAAAATGGATGCTTGGCGGAATCAGTCGCTTCTCCAAGGCAAGCACGGTCTTAATGAAGGATGAAATGCCGGCAGCGGTGTCGAGGTGCCCAATGTTTGATTTCAAAGAACCGATTCCGCAAAACCCCGTCTCATCGCTACGAAAAGCCTTCTTCAGCCCCTCTACTTCGACCGGGTCGCCCAACGCCGTGCCGGTGCCATGCGCCTCCACGTAGGTCACGCTTTCCGGCTGCACATCTGCAATGTGCAAGGCACGCCGGATGACTTCGGCCTGGCCTTCCACGCTAGGCGCGTTATATCCCACCTTGCGGGCACCGTCGTTGTTAGCTGCCGTGGCCCGGATCACAGCATAAACCCGATCCCGATCGCGCAAGGCATCTTCTAAAGGTTTGAGCACCACCAGACCCATCCCGTTGCCTTCGACAGTACCGTTGGCATCATCAGAAAAAGGGCGGCAAGACCCGTCGGCGGATTTGATCATCCCGGTTTCGTATAAATAACCATTGCGAACGGGAAGCGTGAGCCCGCTTCCACCGCAAACCGCCATGGAACAGGAACCGGTCAACAGATTGCGGCACGCTACATCAATGGCGTAAAGGGATGTGGAGCAGGCGCAATGAATCGCCACGCTAGGGCCACGTAGATTGAGCTTGTAGGCAATGCGGGTTGCAACGAAGTCTTTATCGTTCAATTGCAAGGTGGCGAATTGGGCCGAACCGCTGTCTTTCGCCTCCAAGAAAGTGGACATTTCCCACAGGAAATTGCCTGAAGCCCCAAGGAACAAGCCGATAGAGCCTTTGTATTGCTCGGAAGCATAGCCTGCATCTTCCAATGCGTGATAGACCCCTTGGTGTAAGGCACGAACCTGTGGATCCATCAACGCAGCGTCCCTCGGGGTATACTCGAAGAAATCCGCATCGAAATACTCCAAGTCTGGGAAAATCCCTTTTGCCTTAACGAAGTTCTTCTGGGCAATCAGTTCGGGGTGAACCCCCGCCCCCCTCAACTCCTCATCACTCAGAAGGGAGATTGAATTGGTGCCCGATACAAGATTGCCCCAAAATTCAGCCAGATTCAAAGCGCCGGGGAAACGCCCAGACAGGCCGATAACGGCGATCTCAAGGCCGGTGCGCGTCGTTTGAATTTTCATTACTCGTCTAGGTTCCGCATCAGGTTTCTGGTTTTCAGCAACACGCCTTTGGCCTGTTCCAATTCTTCGTTTTCACGCTCGATCTTCTCCTGCTCGCGTTCCGCGTCCGCACCAATGTATTCAGCCAACTGCGCCACGCTGGTGTGCTCGAACAGCGCCGTGACGGGAATGTCCTTGGCAAAGGCATCCCTTAGGCGGTTATTGATGGTGATGAGGTTGAGGGAATTGGCCCCGACATCAAAAAAATTGTCATAGACCCCAATTTCGCTAATGCCCAGCACCTCCTCGCAAATCCCGGCAATGCGCAACTCGGTGACATTGCGCGGTTCCGTGAACCCTTGGCTTGAGGTCACACCAATGTCGATGGGTGGCAACGCCCGTCGATCCACCTTTCCATTGGCTGTGAGCGGCAGTCTGTCCAATCGGAGGTAGAAGGCTGGCACCATGTAACCTGGCAAGCGGGTCGCCAAACCACTGCGCAAATCTTGGTTCGCTATATCCCTATCGCTTACATGGTAGGCGCACAACTGCTTGCCTCCTAAGCCGTCGCGCACAATGACCACGACCTCAATGACACCGGGCAAGGTGCATAAAGTCCGTTCGATTTCGCCCAGTTCGACCCTAAAACCGCGAATTTTAACTTGAAAATCTGTACGTCCCAATAGGTCAAGAGTACCATCCGGGAGCCAGCGCGCAACATCACCCGTCCGATAAAGGCGTCCGCCGGGACGGAACGGATCATCGATGAATTTTTCCGCGCTCAATTCTGGGCGATTGAGGTATCTTGAGGCAACGCCGTCGCCACCTACGCAAAGTTCGCCATAAGCACCGGGAGGCAGTAGGTTTAGCCCTACGTCCAGCACATAGGCCGTTGAATTTTTGATGGGCCGTCCGATGGGGATGCGAGTTTCATAGGCGCGTTCGACGGGGAACGTGGTGGAGAATGTGGTGTTCTCCGTAGGCCCGTAGCCGTTGATAATCTTCAGGCCAGGGTTGGCGGTGCGCGCCCGATCGATATGCCGGGGCGAGAGCACATCCCCCCCCACCAACAGGTAGCGCAAGGGCCGGAACATACCAGGGTCCGCTTCGCAATGCTGGTTGAACAGTGCCGAGGTCAGCCAGAGCATGGTGATATGCATATCCTGCAATAATGGCCGAAGCCGGGCCGGATCGAGAATGTCAGCCTCGTCGGCTTGGCAAAGTTCCGCGCCGTTGAGCAGCGCCCCCCAGATTTCAAAGGTGCTGGCATCAAAGGCCGGCGAACCCGTTTGTAAAATACGGTGGGCCGACCCAAATTCCACGTAGTCAGTTCCCCGCACCAAACGGACGATGTTCCGATGGCTGACAACGCAGGCCTTGGGCCTCCCGGTCGAACCCGAGGTATACATGACATAAGCAGCGACTGAGGAGTCTACTGGCTGGTGCCAAGGTTCAAGGGGTTTCGCCGGGGAATCGTGGCTTAGGTTAAGAATATGGACGGCGACATCCGGGGGAAATGACTCCGCATAAGGGGCCAGGGTGCAGACCAAGCTTGCGCCGGAATCTTCCAACAGGAATTTGACCCTATCAGGCACGGTTCCGGGTTCGATGGGCACATAAGCAGCCCCACAAGACAGGATCGCCAAGATGGCGACGACCATCTCGGGGCGATTCGGCGTCATCAGCGCCACGGTGCTGCCAAAGCCGATCCCGCGCTCGCGCAGTTCACCGCCGACAGCCATGGCATGCTGTTGCAATTCCAGATAACTAAACACCTTGTTGCGATAGCGTAGGGCGGCGGCATCGGGTCGGGCGGAGGCGGTTTCCACAAATAATTCGAGAAGGCTGCGACAGGAAGGATAGTCCGTCGCGGTGGCATTATAGGTGTTTAGGATCAGGGCCGAATCAAGTGGCGAGCAAATCCCTAGGGAACTCACTGGGGCATCAGGATCCTCTACGATCTGGGCAAGCAAATGGTGCAAGCCTCGCTCCAAGCCAGCGATGCAGGCATCGTCGTAGCGCTTTCTGTTATAGGTGAAATTAACCCCGATGTCCCGACCTGGATAGACAATGACGTTGAAATCGTAGTTGGTCTGCTCAAACACCTTCACATCCGTGATTCGAAGCCCTTGGCTGGATTCTCCGAACTGGCGAAGTTGTTCAGACAACGGGTAGTTTTCAAAGGCCACGATGTGATTGAGCAATCGGTTTTTCAAGGCCGACTTGGACTGGATTTCAAACAAGGGATAATATTCATAACCCACCGATTGAAAACTTCCTTGCTGAACTCTGGCCGCCACGCTGCCGAAAGATTCCCCCGAACTGCAAGCAACCCGTAAAGGCTGAGTGTTGATGAACAAGCCCACCATGCTTTCAACGCCCGGCAATGATGCAGGCCGTCCTGAAACCACCGAGCCGAAGACTACATCATCAGTGTTTTGGTATTTCTGGAGCAATATCCCCCAAGCGGTTTGAAACACACTACTGACGGTGAGCAGCCGCGACTTGGCTAAAGACTCCAGTCCCTCGCTGATTTCCTGCCCAAGGGAGAAGATGTGCACGGCATGTTCGGTTTGGCCGTCATGGCGGAGGTCAAAATAGGGCGGCCCGACTTCCGCTTGGTAGCCTTCAAGGTAATGGCTCCAATATTGTGCCGCCGCCGCCTTGTCCTGCTCCCCCACCCAAGCAATAAACTGGCGGTAAGAATAAGCTTCCCGATCCTTGGGTTCAAGCAGTGGGTTGGCTGAAATCCGGTCATAAAAGGCAAACAAATCTTGGAAAATCAGCCCCATACACCAGCCATCAAGGATGATGTGGTGGAAGGTCATAATCATGTGGTGGCGTTGTCCGCCGACCTTGAGTAAAGACACGCGCAGCAAGATGTCCTTGGACAGGTCGAAACCTTTGGCCTTATCGCGCCGTTTAAATTCTTCCACGGCGTCTTCCGCCGCTTGCGGCTCGTAAACCGAATAATCCTCGCAAAGTAGTTGCGGCCTGCGTGCCTTGAGCACCACCTGCCTGGGCAGGTCGGTTTTGCGGAAACTGAAGATGGTGCGTAATACATCGTATTTTATCACCAAGGCATCCAAGCTTTTTTGTAAGACTGGATAGTCAATCTCCCCTTCAATGACGAAGCTGAATTGCTCCACATAAGCTTCGGTCGTCGCGTCCCGGGCATAGTGGATGAGCATGCCTTCCTGCATCGGAGCCAAACCGTAAATGTCTTGAATATTCTCTTTGCTCAACATATTCTCACTCGTTTCCTGGCGGGCAGCTTGCCGACCCACTGTCAGCGGGTCGGCTTGGTTTAAATGAACTCAAGGTCTTCAAAAATATCGCTCAATTCTTCTTGGGTGAGCTTGGTGGTGGTAAAGTCGCTCGCCGTTTTTTCGACAGTCTGCTGGGCTAGGCAATGAGCGGTTAACAACACCAGCTTTTCCCGATAAACGGCTAGGAAACTATCTACCTCGGACGGGGCTAGGCGGGTCGAGTCGAAAAGGGCTTCCAGTTCGATCCGCCCACCACGCAACGATGCCACAATGTCCAAGGGCAGCGCCAACCGCAAGGCGGGGCTGGCGGTGACTGCCCTGCCCAAGACATGCACGCCATCGTCCAAGCCAGGCAGAGTGTCGAGATTGCCGAGGAAATTGAACCCAATTTGCGGTGTCAATGACTTTAAACATGCTCGGTCCGTTGCTGCAAGTTCTCGCGTCAGATAGACCAGTAGCCCGTAGTCCATGCCCTTGCCCGGCACAGTCCGCAAAGATTCTTTCACCTGCTTCAAAGCCTCGCCCAAATCCAATGACGCGGACAAAGCGAAGGGGTAGGCAGCCGTAAACCAACCCACGGTGCGCCCCACGTCGGGCAGATTGCGCAATCCATCGCGTCCGTGTCCTTCCAGATTCAACAGGTAATCGCCCTGCCCCCTCCATTCCGACAAGGCTAAGCCCAAGGCGCATAGGAGCAGATGCTGGGGTTCTGTGCCAAAGGCTCGGTTTGCCTCGCGTGCCACCGAGTCCGAAACCTTGGCATCCAATATCAGGCTTGCGGTCAGACCTTCTGCTAAAGTGCCCGCGAGGGGCGGGTCGGGGCAGATTTGGACATAGAACCGTTCAGCCAGCTTTTTCCAATAAGGCAGGCTTTGCATGACCTCGGTGGATTGCGCATACTCAAACAGCCACTCATTCCAAGCTATGACGGATGTGGTCTTCAAGGGCAATACGGGGGCTTCGCCCTTGGCTCCCGCTTCCAAGCAAGCCTGGAAATCCGCCAATAACACATTCCAAGACACTACGTCCACCACGAGATGGTGTATCGAGATACACACCCCTCCCCCTCCGGTTGGCGTATGGATCAAGCCAACGGCCATCAGCGGACCATTATCCAAATCCAGGGAAGACTGAAGTTCGACCATGGACGGGTCACTGGCGAGTTCGGCGGGATCGACCGATACGGCCTGCCATTCGAACAGGCGGTATGCCTGAGCCGAAAACCCCCTTATCTCGGACTTAAAACCGTCTCCCTCCCGCCAGAAAACGGCTCGCAAAGCGTCATGGTGGGCACACAGGGCTGCCACTGCATCGAGAACTTCGGCGGCGGATGGCAGCGTATCCAGCGCCACGACAATAGACTGATTGAAATAATGAATCTGGGCGGGCTCGGAACTGAGAAACCAAAGCTGAATCGGGTTTAGTTGCAAACCACCAGTGACCTCGCCCTGCTCCGCGCCATCCGCCATCCCGTCGGTTAAATAGGGTTCGAGTTCGGCGATGGTTTGGTGTTGGAATAATAAGGGCACCCGCAAACCGAATCCCTGGGCTTGCAAGCGTGCGGTCAGTTGAATAGCTTTGATGGAATCGCCACCAATGGCGAAGAAATTGTCGTGAATCCCCACTTCCCGGCAATTTAACACCTCGGCCCATACCTGCGCCATGGCAGCTTCGCGTGGATTGCGGGCCGCCACGATCTGGGCAGACTCCACCACCGGAGTCGGCAATAGCCGCCTATCCACCTTGCCGTTGGGTGTCAGCACAAAAGCTGACAGGACAATCATGCTCGACGGAACCATGTAATCAGGCAAGTTGCTGCCAAGGAAACTGCGTAAGTTTTGAACGCTGAAGAGTTCAAGCTGCTTGGGTACTATATATGCACAAAGCGTCTTCCGACCCGTAGCATCCGCGTCGGCGGTGACCAAGCATTCCTTGACTAGGGGATGGCGTAGGATCGAAGCTTCGATTTCCCCTAATTCGATACGGAAGCCCCGGATTTTGACTTGGTGGTCACGCCGCCCTAGAAAATGCAGCGAGCCGTCTTCCAGCCACTTGACCAAATCCCCTGTGCGATAAACCCGTTCGCCTTCGCGGAAAGGGTTAGAGGCGAAGCGTTCCGCAGTCAGGTCGTCTCGGTTCAGATAGCCCAAGGCCACACCGTCGCCACCGATGTACAGTTCGCCTTCGACCCCGTGGGGGACTGGCATAAAGCTAGAATCCAGAACATAAAGCTGGGTATTGGAAATGGCTTTACCGATGGGAACGGCCCCCATCGCTTCATCAAGGTGGTCAATAATTTGGGCTGTTGCAAAAATCGTAGTTTCTGTAGGTCCGTACACATGAATCAGGCGTCCAGGCCCCAGGAACTGGCGGGCCTTGGAAACGTGCCTCAACGAGGCTGCCTCTCCGCCGAAAAGGATATGGCGAACACTGTACAAACTGTCGATAGCATTGTCGATCAAGGCGTTGAACAATGCAGTCGTAACAAAGAAAACGGTCACTGCGTTTTCTTGGATGATGCTGGAAACGGCATCCATGTCTATAACTTCCTGCCTGCTCAGGAGAACTAGGTGGGCACCGTTAAGCAAGGCACCGAAAATGTCAAAAACCGACCCGTCGAAAGCGTAGTTGGAAAGCTGCAACAAGGTGTCGGAAGGCAACAAGTCAATGTAATTAGCGTTGCACACCACACGGACGACACTCTTGTGGCGGATCAAGACACCCTTGGGCTGACCGGTGGAGCCGGAGGTGTACATGATGTAAGCCAAGGCTTCGCCAGACAGTTCAAGATCAAGGTTTTCCGCCGACACGCCGTGGAGATCCAGCTTTTCTGGGTGAAGGGCAATACCTTCCCACCCATTGGGTGTGGGCAACCCCGAGCCGACCAGCAGTAAGGCTGCCCGGCTGTCGGACAATATGCCCGTAGCGCGGGCGGGCGGATTTTCAGTATCTAAAGGGACATAAGCACAACCCGCTTTCAACACCGCGAGGATTGCCACAACCATGGCAGGTGAACGCTCATACAGCAGGGCTACGGCCTGCCCCGGGGTGCCCCCTTCCTTTTGAATACGGCGTGCGAGGCGGTTGGCCTCGGCGTTGAGTTCGCCGTAAGTCAGGCTTACACCGTCCATGGTCAGAGCAATGGCCTCTGGTTGTTGACGAACAACCATTTCAATCAGAGCGGGAATGCCTGAACCAGAAGGATAAGCGGTGGCGGTGTCGTTGTAGGTATCAAGGATGAGGCGGCGTTCATCGTCTCCTAACAGGCTGATCTGCCGGATCGACACTTCGGGGTCGTTGGTGACCGTGCGCAGGAGTCGCAGGAAAGCGATACCAAAACGATGGATGGTGGATGCTTTGTAGAGGGAAGTGGCAAACTCCCAATCCAAATCGATACCCTCCTCGGTTTCGCGGGCAATCACGGTCATGTCAAACTTAGCCGTGCCGGTATCAAAGGGAATGGAACGCACCTTCCGTCCGGCAGAAAACCCCATGTCTTCGTTTTGTAACACAAAATATACGTCAAACAGTGGGTTGCGACCACCGTTGCGAGGGATGTCGAGGATTTCCAACAATTCTTCGTATGGATAGTCCTGATGGGACAAGGCGGCCAGGGTGTTGGCCTTGACAGTGCCTAAAAACTCGGCGAAGGAATCATCCGGCCCAACCGTATCCCTCAAGGCCAAGGTGTTCACGAACATGCCGATTAGCTCTTGCAGATCCAAGCGGCTGCGCCCTGCCACCGGGCTTCCCACCACTAAATCGTCGCCGCCGCCCAAGCGATGCAGCAAGGTTTTAAATGTAGCCAGCAAGACCGTAAACAGGGTTGTGCCTTGCTCCCTCGCCAGCCGGCGCAAATCTTGGGCGAGTTCTGCCGGAATGCTGAACTGTTCTTTGGCACCCCGGAAATCTTGGTAGCCCGGCCTGGGATAGTCGGTCTTCAATTCCAACGCAGGTATCTCGCCGTTAAAGCGCGAAGCCCAATAGTTGGCATGGCGCTGGTAGGCACCGGACTCAAACAAACGGTTTTGCCACGCGGCAAAATCCTGATACTGAAAGGGCAAGGGTTCGAGTGGCTGCCCTGCTTCGTGGGCTAGGTACTCGTTGATGAGGACACCCATGGATGAACCGTCGGTGACAATATGATGCATGTCAATCATCATATAAAAAGCCGTCTCCGTGCGAGCGAAGCCCACGCGCAGGAGGGGCGGGCGGGCTATATCGAAGGGGCGCACAAATTTCTGCATGGCTTTGCGAAGATCGATTTCCTCCGACATGTCAAGTCCTGTCTCAATGGATTCGAGGACGAAGTGAACGCTTGGATGGACGACCTTCACCGGCTCGCCGCCGCGCAATTCGAAGCTTGTTCGGAGAATCTCGTGGCGGTCTATGATGCGCCGGATAATTATCTCGGCCTCGGTCAAATCCGTCTCCGCCATAGACACAATGGCATTGACATTGTAGGATGTCGAGCCAGGGTTCATCTGGTCTAGGAGAAACATGCGCCGTTCCGCGCGGGACAGGTCGTACACGGTGCCCTGGGTCAGTCGGACAATGTTCGCCACTTCGTCCGCACTTCCCCCTGCAGCATGGAGCACCCGGTAAAAGTCGTGGTTTTCAAGCAGACTGCTGACAAACTCTCGCAGCGTGGGGGCAGCCAATATGTCCGTCGGGCCGAGATCCAAGCCGAACAGTGTATTGAAAAGATGGACGATCTTCATGCCAGTGATGGAATCACCGCCCAAGGCATAGTAATCGTCGTCCAATTGCAAGCTTGGATAACCCAGCACTTCGCTCCAGAGATAAGCCGCGATGGCATAGGGGAAGCCATCTTCACCCTCCTTCAGCCCTCGCACCCTAGTGGGTTCGCCCCTGACCTTGGCTAGGAATTCATCACGTCCAATAAACCGATCAGCCATGTTTGCGGTAGACTCGGAAGCCTTTTGCCCAACATCGGCAACGATCTTACTTGGAGGAATATCCCAAAACCGCGCGCGTGAGAAGGGTTGCGGCGGCAGCCCCACTCGCCGAGTTCGAGAGCCCCGATATAACTCTTCCCATGGGATATTGGCACCTTCCACATAGGATTCCGCGAGGCGGGCCAAAGAAAGTAGCGTCCTTTGACCGGAGGCCAAGGCAAGCCGTTCTTTACCTTCCCTATCCACGGCGGCAGAACCTTTATTACCTGCCGAGGCGGAGCAAAACACCCGACTACCGTCGCCAGCGGGGATGCCTTCCTCCAAAGCGGTAAGTAAATCGGCCATGGAATCGCGCAGGCCGTTTAAGTCTTCGGCCACCAACACTGCCCGCACCCCATGGTGTTCGCGGCCTACAGCAGCGGTGAAACAGAGGTCGGCCATGGCATACGTTTGGCCCGCATCCAAGAAAGCCAAGTAACGGCGGAGGGTCTCATTCAGCAATTCGACAGTGCGGGCCGAAACAGGAAATAGCCAAGGCCCCGTTTGACCAAACCCGTCGTCGGAAACAGCCTGCCTAGGTGGGTCTTGCAACACCACATGGCAATTCGTGCCACATAAGCTGAACGAACTGACTCCCGCCAAGCGGGGCTTGTCACCCGGATTCCATTCACGCACCTGGTCGTTCAAATACACCGGGCTGTTGGAGAAATCGATAAAGGGGTTGGGCGTGCCGAAATTGATACTTGGGGTTAAGCGGTTATGGGTAAGGCTCAACAATACCTTGATGAGGGAAGCAAGACCGGCCACACCCACCGTATGGCCAATATTAGTCTTAACCGAACCGATGCCACAGAATTGTCGGCGGACGCTATGGCGCGAGAAGGCTTCCACTAGGCCTTTGACCTCAATGGGATCGCCCAGATTCGTCCCCGTGCCATGGGTTTCGATATAGGAAATTTCCTCCGGGTTTATGCCCGCCCTCTCCCAAGCCTTGAGGATCACCTCCTGCTGAGCTTTGGCATTGGGCGCGGTGAGTCCGTTGGATGCACCGTCATTGTTCACGGCAATACCCTTGACCACTGCATACACCGAGTCACCGTCCCGCAACGCTAGAGTCAAAGGCTTTATCAGCAAAGCTGCCACTCCCTCGCCCCAGACAGTGCCGTGGGCATCCCGGTCGAATGCACGCACCTGCGGGGCTTCGCTTTCGATTTCGCCGACAATTCCCTTAGAAGGTAGAAAAAACAGGTTGGCGGCACCCACCAAAGCCATTTCGCAATCCTTGTCACGCAAGGACTTGATGGCCTGATCCAAGGCCACCAGCCCGGACGAGCAGGCCGTGTCCACCACGACGGCAGGCCCTTTCAGATTGAAAAGATAAGAAATTCGACTAGATAACACACCTGTCCACGAACCAGTCAGGGAGTTAAAATCCGGTTCTTCGATGAAATCGAGGTAGGAATTAATCAGCCGGTGGGTATGGTCGTTTCCTACGAACACCCCGATGGGCTTTCCGTAAAAAGTTTGGCGCGGGTAGCCTGCATCTTCGAAAGTTTCCAGCGCAGTCTCCATGAACAGCCGCTGGTAAGGATCCATGTGGCGCGCCACATTGGGCGGGATGCGGAAATATTCGTGATCGAAGCCGTCCACACGGTCGAGGAAGCCGCCTTCGAACAGCTTGACGCGACCGTCGTCGATACCGCCGAGATCGGCCCTACGGTGCGGGGGGAACGGTCCGATGGAACTACGGCCCGCTAGTAAATTGTCCCAAAATGCCTCCTTGTTATCCGCGCCCGGAAAACGGCAGGCCATGCCGATGATGGCAACATCGTCTGCGGCGGGTTCCGGCTGTTCCGAAAGTGATTTCAAAAAACCGACCGCCATATCCTTTTCTAGCCGCTGTTGCTTAACCTGTTCCAACAAAAAGCGGATCAGCTCTTTTTTGATATCGTTCCCTTGTGCGCTCATATGCTTTGCTTGGCCTTCACAGCTTTTCCAACAGCGAATCAATGGAGCCCGTGCCGTCCATCACTTGATCGACCAACCCTTCCCAGTCGGTAGCCGGTTTGGCTTCCGCTGCCGGTCGACTGCCCCCCCTCTTCTCGTCGATATGGGTGGCCATCTCGTCGATGGAGGGATAGGAGAACACATCTGAAATATCCGCCAAACCGGGGAAACTCTCTTCGATCAACCGCAGCAAGTGGGTGGCGATGATCGAGTTACCGCCCATGTCTTGGAAATTTGTGTAGACATCAATCTCGGTCAGACCCAACACGGCAGCGTAGACCTGACACAGGATGGATTCGGTTTCCGTCAAATCATCCTCGCTTTTGCCGCGAATCTGCACGCTAATGGCTTCTCCAACTTCGGGGCGCAAGGCAGGCTGCCCACCGCCAATCCTTCGATCTAATTCGGCCGAGAACACGAAAGGCAAATCACCCCGAACTGCCGCCAACACCGCCCCGTTGGGCGAGGAAGGCAAAGCCTGCGCCAATCCTTGCGCCAAAATCCGTTCTAGCCGTTCAAATGCCTCGTCGGCGGACAGAGGGGTAAAAGGCATATCCTCCTCGCGGATGCCAAAGTCCGCTGCCATGCCGACCCCTTTCCAGCCGGGCCAGTTAATGGAGACCAATTTCCCTCCGAAACGATCCCGATGCTCCGCCAAAGCGTCTAGGAACGAGTTGGCTGCCGCATAATCTCCCTGGCCTTCGCCGCCAGTGAGCGCAGTGATAGAGGAATAAAGCACACAGAAATCCAAACCCTGCGCGGGAATCAAGGCAAGCAGGTTACGGCTACCGTCTAACTTGGGGCTTAACACCCCGTCGAAGCGGCTAAATTCCTTGCGCATCAGAAAGCCCTCGCCAGCCACGCCAGCCAAGTGAAAAACCCCCCTGATGCCACCATGACTTACCATGATAGTCGCCACCGCCGCCGCCATGGCTTGGTGGTCTGCCACATCGGCCTGCACATAAGTTATAGATCCTAGGCGTTGCTCGAGTTCCAGTAGCGTTGAATAGCGCTTCGCTTGGGTCGGGTCGGTCGATTGTAGGGCCAAGGACTCCCAGTCTTGCCGATGCGCAAGTGTAGACCGGCCAAGCAGCACGACATTCGCCTTGGCCCGGCTGGCAATGAAGCTAGCCGTGGCAAGCCCAAGCCCGCCCAATCCGCCGGTGATGAGATAAGCGCCATCTTCCTTGAAAGTGACGGGGGCCGCCTGATTTGGCTTAAGGGTATGCAATTCCCGCACGAAGACATCTCCTCCACGAAGCGCTACTGGCAACCCGGGTTTTGCCGCCATAATATGCCAAGCCAGGGAGCCCCCCCCTTCGTTGCGGCTAGCGTCCAGCACACGGCAGGGCAAATGGCGGTATTCCATGCCGATCACTCCCCCTAGTGCGGCGCTGACGGCTCCCAAGGGGTTCGCCGTTGGCTCGCTACCATCCACATGAAAAGCATCAGCCGTCAATACACACAATCCCCAAGGGAGTTTGGCCTTGGCATTCAACAAGGCCTGGGTAAGGCGGAACAGTGCGTCCACACCCAGCCTGCGCCTTGCGGCAAAAGACACGGCATCCGTCAGATAGCCCGCGCTGGTTCCATCGCTTGCGGCAAAATCAGTGGCGAAAACGATGCCTGCCGCGTCGCCTATGAACGGATGATTCACCAGCGCGAACAAACCTTGGTCATCGGCGCGGAAGCCATTGCTGCTGTTCGCATCCCCAAGGCGAAGGATGTGGCAATCCACACCGTGCATGGCAAAACCCTCGGCTAGGCCGGAGAGGGCTGCATCACCGTCCGCACCGATCAACACCAAGGAGCCTTCGATGGTAGGAATGACCGGCACGGAGGGGTTGGCCAACACCCAACGCACGCCCAAGCATTCCGCACCCACAAAGTCGGCTTCGGATTCGCCAAAGGCGAAGCTATGCACCTTCTTGGCGACATAATCGTTGATTTCCCCAATCACCCGGCCAGCACCGTCGGTCAGGATGACATCGTAGGACAGGGTTTCCCCTCCGAGCTTCTGCGTTTTAAGCCGCAGATAGGTGTGCATCTCCGGCGTAAAGCCTGCGTAGACTCGGTAGGATTTGTACATGAAGGGCAAAAATGTCGCACCCATGGTTTGGCTGGTGAGATTGACCGCATTGTCCAGCATTGAGGGGTGGATAAGAAATTGGTCAGTCTCATGGCGCAGACCTTCCGGCAAGACCAGCCGAGCCATGGCATCACCCCCGATCCGCCACGCTGCCCGCACTGCGTCCCAATGGGGTCCAAATTGAAAAACGCCCGTGTCGCTCTCACCCTTGTAATCCTCAATAGACTCGTCGGCCCGTGCTTGGAGCGCTTGGATATCCAGCCTCTCGCCGGGGGCTTCGTGCAAAGGACCAACTCTGCCCTCCACATGCCGAATCCATGCTCCGTCAGTTCCCTCGCTTTCAATTTCAAATTCATAGCCGGTACCGCTTTCCCGAAGCACAACCCGCACCCGTCTGCTTTCGTCGTTTTCCACCATCATAGGCACTAGGAAAAACACATCGCGGAACTCCAAACCCTGCCAATCTTGCAGGTATGTGGCTGCAAACCTGGCCATTTCAAGGTAAGTGGTGCCGGGCACAACAGATCTGCCTTTAATCTTGTGGTCGGACAGCACCCAATGGCTCTCAACCTGAAACACCGACTCAAACACTGTTTTTCCGTCGGCAGATCGCTCGGCAACGCGGTCTATCAGTGGGTGTAGTCGGGGGTCGAAGGCAGTGAGCCGGCTAATCCTCGGCGCAGCCCATACGCGCACACGCTGAAACGGATAAGTGGGCATGGATAGGCGATGGCGTGGCTCGTCGGCATAAAATCGCTCCCAGTCGATGTCCGCCCCTTCCACATATTGCTGGCATAGATCCAACAACTGGGCGGCATCCCCATCTTCAACGAGGAATTTGTCTAGTTTGAAGCCAGCCAGACTTGTTAAGTTCTTCTTTTCCTTGTCGGTGATCTCGCCGACTTCCCTCAGTTTTTTGCGATCACTCACGATCTGATGCTGTCCATATAACACGAAAGCGTGCTTCGGCCCGCCGCCGATGGACTCCGCTGCCGCCGTCAAAGAATTCCGAAGCTCTTGCTCCGTACTTGCCACCACGGCCAGCCGGTGCGCATAATGACCCCGTCCAATATTGCTGGTGTAACACAAGTCGGCCAAGTTCCAGCCCTCGCCTTGGCAAAAGGCCCGCAAACGCTCGACATAATTGACCAAAACGGAGCCTGTCTTGGCCGACAGGCTTAAAGCGTAAGCTTTTTTGCGGGGGGCGGCCCGGGTTTTTGGCGGTGCCTCCTCCACCACCATATGGCAATTGGTGTGGCTGAAACCGAAGGAACTGAGTGCGGCCCGTCGCGGGCCGGACGCGGCGACCCAAGGCCGTATCGTGTCATTGACATACAACGGGCTGCCAAGGAAATTGATGTAAGGGTTTGGCTTGCCGAAATTAATGGTGGGGGCCATTTCCCTGTCTTGCAGGGATTTGACGACCTTAAACAGGGACGCGACCCCCGACGCGGCCACCAGATGCCCCATATTCGTCTTTAACGAGCCGATGGCGCAAAACTGCCGCTTGTTGGTGTAGCGTTGGAAGGCGCTGGTTAGCCCCTTGAACTCGATAGGGTCGCCCAACACCGTGCCAGTGCCGTGTGCTTCCACATAGGACAAGGTTTCCGGGTCTATCCTCGCTTTTTGCCAAGCCCTGACGATGACTTCCTCTTGGGCTTCGGCCTTGGGCGCGGTCAGCCCGTTGGACGCACCGTCGTTATTGATGGCGCTGCCTTTGATGACGGCATGAATATGGTCACGATCCTGCAAGGCTTTGGAGAGCCGCTTTAAAACAACCAAGCCGATGCCCTCGCCCCAGACCGTGCCATTGGCCCTGCCGTCGAAGGTGCGGATAATGCTGTCCTCCGATTCTACGGAGTCCATATTCATGCCGCCTTGATAACGGTTGGACAGTTCGCCAGTCACGCTAAGATTAATCCCGCCCGCGATGGCTGTGTCGCATTCACCGTTTTGCAGGGATTGCAAAGCCATGTGGACGGAAACCAAACCAGCCGAACAGGCACTGTCCACCAACAGGCAAGGCCCCCTAAAATCGAATATGTAGGAAATCCGGCTGGCAATGATACTCTCCCACGAACCAGTAAGCTGCATGGGATCTTGAGTCGAACAATAGCGGTATAAGGAATAGTTAGTGGCATCCTTGCCGATGAAGACACCCGTGGACGTACCGTAAAGACGCTTGCCGCCATAGCCAGCGTCCTCAATGGCCTCCCATGCGACTTCCAGCGCCAACCGCTGGTAAGGGTCCATGTAAGTCGCCTCCGCAGGCGGAATGCCGAAAAAGCCAGCATCGAACTTATCGATCTCATCCAGATAGCCGGCCGGCTTATGGACATGGCGAATGTCTTCCTGCCTGAAGGAATCACCTATGAGGAAGTCGGCATAATGCGGGTTGCGCAAAATGGGCTCGATGTCTTTGCGGCGAGCATCAGGGTAATCACGGATACAATTGACCCCCTGCCTCAGCAAGTTCCAAAATTGTTGGACGTTTTCCGCTCTAGGAAAGCGTCCCGCCATGCCGATGATGGCGAAGTCTTCATCCCGCGACTCGGCGGAAGCCGCCAATTCAGTGAGGAATTGCTTGGCCTCGTCTTGGGAGAGGGCGCGCTTTGCAACTTGATCTAGTATGTATTTCTTGATGGATGCCATGCTCGTCTCGCTATTGTTCGTACCGACTTAACCGCCCAAAATGGACTGCGCTTCTTCTGCCGACATTTCCCCCTTGGCAAGCATCGCCAACACCCTGTCGATGTCGTCTTCCACCGGGTGCGGGGCGGGCTTGTTGCGCCCCAGTGCAGCACGGATATGATCGGCCTGTTCACGAATCGTGACACGGGTGAAGAGGTCGGCCAGTTCCATAGCCTCCGGATACAGAATCTCGAATTCACGGTACATCTGGGTCGTAAGGATTGAATTGCCGCCTAGGTCGGAAAACACATCATCGACATCAACTTCACGGACACCCAAAATCTTCCCCCACAACCTCCCCACGGCATGGTCGATGTCGTCTGGCGCGTCCAATCCTTTCAACACCACGCCCTCCCCGCCAGGATTAACGCCACTGGACTGCGAAGCCGAGGCCAATCGAGCATTCTGCCCAAGCCGACGGCGGATGGGCCCGGAAAGTTGCAAGCCCGTATCCTCCAGCGCTGCCAGCGGCGCACGGGGGTTGATGGCACCGAGGATGAGTACGGGCGGCAACCCGACGGCATCCGATAAAGCGGTGTCGAGCAAAGCCAAGGCGGTGGAGGTGGCAATGGGGGCGATCAATTCGTCTTCGTCCACCGCATCATGGTCAAGAGCCATGCCGACCTCGCGCCAAGCGGGCCAACAAATTGAAAGGGCGGGAAGATTCATGCTTCTGCGCAATTGGGCCAAGCAGTCGAGGTAGGCATTGGCAGCCGTATAATCGCTTTGCCCTGGATTGCGCAACACCGTGGCAATGGAGGAAAACATCACAAAAAACTCCAGCGGATCGTCGAGGGTGAGCTGGTGCAGAATCCACGCTCCGTCGATTTTCGGGCTCACTACCTGATCGAAGCGTTCCAGACTTTTGTTTATCAAAAACCCCTCCCCTGCCCGCCCTGCCGCATGCACCACGCCGTTGATCTGGCCATAGTCTTCACGCAGATGCTGAAAAACCCCCTGCATTGCTGAAAAATCAGCAACATCCACACTAATGTATTCGATTTTGGCTCCAGACCCTTCCAAATCAATCAGCTTGTTCAAGCGGCGGATCAATTTATCGTCGCCCCCAGATTCCACGAGCCCCTGCCAAGTTTCGCGGGGTGGCAGTGGCTTCGAACCGATCAAGGCAAGGTTCACTGGTCCTCGGTCGGCCCAATGAGCGGCCAGTTCCAAGCATAGGCTCCCAGTTCCACCCGTCATCACATAAACTCCATCATTTCCAAGAGACATTTCAGCGGGTTTTGCCGGGGGCAGGGATTGCAAGCACTCGCCATAACGCACACCTTCACGGTAGACCGACAGGCTGTCCGGCAGAACCGATGCCAATTCCGCCAACAACAGCGAACCGTCGGTCGGGCGATCAGTGTCAAGGCAACGAAAACGCACATGAGGAAACTCAAGGGCGGCGACCCGTACCATCGCCGCTAAGGCGGCGCACTGTGGTGCAGGAACCTGTTCGTGGCCCGGCACGGAAAAAGCGCCAGGGACAAGGACTAGCACCGACTCTACTCTACGCGCCATTTTGCCCACGAATGTCTTAAGGAAATCAAATAAATCATGCATGTCCCGTTTGGTGTCCGAAGCCGGGACATCTTCTTCAGCCAGTGGTGTCGGCACGGCGTAGATTACGCCGGCAAAATGCGAGGTTTCGAGCATTGCCAAAGTCTGCTCATAGTTTAAGCCGTCATGGTTTAAAGGATCGCCATCCGGTGCGGTAGGCGCAGCAGCGCGCACGAGCTCGACGACCTGTACGCCCCGCTCCCGCAACCCGGACACGATGGCGGCTTGCTCTGGGGTATCGCGGCGAATGAAACATATAGGATCGGCTGGAATCGCCGCACTAGGCGAGGCCGGAGTCTGTACCCAGCGCACCTCGTGCATGAAAGGCTCCACCCCATCCGCCAGTTGCAAAAGACCGGTGTCGGCAACCCGTTTGACGGTGTAATCGAAAATACTGCTTCGAACACAACCGTTCTTGTCAAGCAGATCGATATCGAAACTAAAGCTTTCGACCGAGTGTGGGTCCGAGGTTTTTTTCCGCAACAAGACAAAGCATTCGGTGGGAAGCGCGTCATAGCACTCAAACCGCCGGTAAGACAGCGGCAAGTATAAGCTGTCTTCGCCTAGCAGGTGATTGACGGCATTGACCGCCGTATCTAATAAGGCGGGATGATAGTGGTAGTTCCGGGATTCTCCGCGAAAATCATCGGGAAGTGCCAAATGAACAAGAAATTCATTATCCGCCTCGCCAGCCCAACCTTGGAGGAACGAAAGGTTCCATCGGTCGCCTATGTCCAAGCCACGCGACACATCGTCTTGACGGGCAAATGCCAAGGGCAGCGGAAGCCGAGCCAGCAAAGCGTTAATATCGATGACCCGGCGGGGAGCCTTAGCGCTAGGCCTCATCACGGACTCTGCATGAACGTCCCATTCGTCAGTTCCGGTCGGAGAATGGCTGATGATGCGCAGCTTGTAAGTCTCACCCAACCCCTCGACCAAAATGTGAATTTCCCGGCGTTCATGATCGTCCAGTATCAAGGGGCGGATGAACACCAAATGTTCGATGCAAAGATCAGAGTCCTTGGCAGCATGCATCTGAGCAGCGATTTCTAAGATCATTTCCACGTAGGCAGTGCCTGGCAGGACGCAAACGCCACCGATTTTGTGATCGGCTAGTTCCCAATGGGAACTAGCCCCTAGCACTGACTGGTAAACACTGAACCCAAGGGTTTTGACCAGACAACGATCTACCAAAGGATGGGCGATGGGCTTGGCGATTGGGTTGCGGCTGGCAAGCTGTCGGGCGGTTTTGGTGGTTTCGACCCAGCAGCGGGTGCGGGCGAATGGATAAGTGGGAATGGGGATTCGTCGGCGGGCAGTTCCCTGATACCATCGACCCCATTGGAAATCGGCCCCCCGGACATACAAATCAATGGCTTCGCTCAATAATGCGTAATTCCGGCCAACATCCACCTCTCTGTAACGTAGGCATAAAGCCTCCGCCTGCCGACTCAGTTCCCCCCGGTCAGACTCTGTGACATCCCCAGGTTTGCGCCGTTCCTGCCTATCACTGACAAGGCGGAAGCTTCCCGCCAAAGCAACAGCGGGGTTCAGAGATTCCCCTGATAAAAACTCGCCCAGCAATCGACTAAGACCATCCAAGCTTTCAACAACCAGGGCCAACCGATGCGTATGGTGCAAACGTCCGACGGCGGCGGTATGACAAAGGTTCTCCAGCGAGCCGTCGTAAGCATCGAGCCACTGTGCGTAGGCGCGAACAAGTTCGCGCAAGGCGGTTTCGCTGCCAGCCGAGATGGGCAACAAGTAAGGCCCGGTTGAGGCTGCCGCCCGAACCTTCACAGCGGGCGTGGATTCCAAGATAAGATGGCAGTTCGTGCCGCTAAGTCCGAAGGAATTGACCCCGGCGCGCAGAAGGCGGTTTTCGCCCACTCGCCACGGGCGGAGTATGTCGTTCACGTAAACAGGCGAATGTTCGAAGGAAATCTTGCGATTAGGGCGGCTGAAATTCAGCGATGGAGGCAACTCACCATGCTGCATGGAGAGGATGACCTTTGCCACACCTGCCAACCCTGCCGCATTATCCATATGCCCGATGTTGGTCTTCACGCTGCCCACGGCGCAGAATTGCCGATGCTGGCTATGTCGCCTGAAAGCCCGCTGGATGCCGTTAACCTCAATGGGATCGCCAAGACTAGTGGCCGTGCCGTGGGCTTCAATGTAGGACACAGTTTCAGCCGGTATGCCCGCATCTTGCAGGGCATTCAGGATCAACTGCTCCTGCGCGGCGGAGTTGGGCGCGGTAATGCCGACAGATCGACCATCTTGGTTGACGGCACTACCGCAAATGACTGCATGGATGCTGTCGCCGTCACCAATGGCCTTGTCCAAGGGCTTGAGAATAAAGGCGATAACGCCCTCCGCAGCAGAAGTGCCTTCACAGGCATCGTCAAACGTCCGAGTTCTGCCATCGCTGGCGGCGGTATCGCGTATGTCCTTGATGCCGACACCTGCCTCGGGTACTTCCGCAACCGGAACTAGGTCAATCTTGACAGCCCCAACCAAAGCCATGTCGCAGTCCCCGTTGCGCAAGGCGCGACAAGCCACGTGCATCGCCACAAGCCCCGAAGAGCATGCCGTGTCCACCAGCAGGCTTGGGCCGCGCAAATCCAAATGGTAAGCGATGCGGCTGGCAATGATGGATTGAATATTGCCGACCACCGCGACTTCCGGTGCGTCCGGTGCCAAGGTGCCGAGCAACCGCCGGTAGCTTTCGCCAAAATCGCTGCTAAACCCGACAAAAACCCCCGTAGCCGAGCCCTTGATCGACTCGCCGCCGTAGCCAGCCTGCTCCAAGGCAGTCCAAGCCGTTTCGATGAAAAGGCGCTGGTTGGGGTCGGTCAGGTCGGCTTCCTGCTTGGCCATGCCGAAAAACTGATGGTCGAATTTATCAATCTCCTTAAGAAAGGATGCCCGCAAATAATGGCTAGGTTCAATCAAAGGGAGTGCACCTTTGAGATCGAGGAATTCCATCAAATCAGCTTTGCGCGCCTCGTCCAAATCGGTCAGTGCACTGCCGCCCGAGCGCAGCATTTGCCAAAATGCGTCAAGATTCTCGCAGCCACCAATCCTGCCGGCCATGCCAATGACCGCGATGCGCTTTGACAGACTGCCGCCTGAGGCAGTGTCAATGGTTTCCTCCTCGCCATCCGCCAAAGCCAGCAAATCGTCCAGAGCAAGTTCCGAAATATCCAGATCGGTCGCCGTCATGCCCAAACTCCTCTATCAGTTAGCTGACACATCAGCGAGGTAGTCCCCAATGGGAGCCTTATCCAATAATCCCTCCGCAAGTTGCAAATAGCGCATGCGCATTTCTTCCGGCGGAGTCCCCTTCGTGGTAAAAATGCGGCTTAGAAGCTGTAAAGCCCGTTTGACCTGAGTTGAATCGGGGTCGGCCATTATTTGTTCAAGTTGGTCTTGCAAAGCCTTAAGTTCCCGATAAGGCTCGATTACGCCCTGCTGGTATTCCGCCTCGTTCCAATTGCTATTAGGGGTGCACACGGCAATGGCCATGCATTTGGCGACCACACCAGGCCAGTCTTTTGCCGACCGGATGTCGGCGGACAATGCCACTTGGATGGACTCCACATCCCCTTGCGTGTCCACAGCATAAGCCGACGCATCAGGAATATTTGACTGCACCAACCGCTTCAGCACGTCCCTCGGCCCAGCTTCGATGTACACTTCAACGCCCTGCCCTTGCAGATATTGCAAGGTGTCCGACCATAGTACTGGCGAGGTCAGCTGGCGGACCAAAGCATCAACAATGGCCTCGCCGTCCCCGTGGGGACGGGCCGTGACATTCGCCACTACGGGGATTTGGCACGGGTTGATTGTAACGGCGGCGAGGCCGGCGGCGAGTTCTTCGGCGGCGTGGCGCATGTAGGGACTATGGAACGGGCCGCTGACCTTCAATGGAATGATGTTTGCCCCGAGCTTTTTCAACGACTCCCCGGCCCGCTCAAGCCCTGCCAAAGTTCCTGACAGCACAACTTGGGATGGAGCGTTGAAGTTGGCCGCCACAATTTCCGAACCGAACCCATCAATGGTCGGCAGCAATTCCTCGACGACACTGCGATCCACCTTGGTCACCGCGCTCATACCCATGCCCCCCGCGACACTGCAGCGAGACATGGCCAAGCCGCGCAGTCGTGCGAGTTGCAAGCCGTCTTCAAAGGATAACGCCCCGGCGCAGACCAAGGCACTTAACTCGCCCAAGCTGTGACCGGCCAAGTAAGCAGGCGTTAGGCCAGTAACACTCCGAAAGCTACGGTACGCCGCCACACTGCATAGCAACAGCGCGGGCTGTGTATTCTCTGTGCGGCTGAGTTCGTCAATCTTCGCCTCAAAACACAGGCGCGCCATGTCCATCCCCAGAATATCTGACGCATAGGCAAATAGTTTTTTGACCCCGTCATGACGGTCATGTAATTGTTTTCCCATGCCCGCATATTGGGAACCTTGCCCGGAAAACAACACCGCAATCTGTTTCATCAGATCATTTACCCCTTGTATCAAGTTGAACAAAATGACCGTCTGCTGCAATCATCGCAAATCGGCCTACTCATCAAGCCAAAGGACGATAAGGCTCTTCACGCACCGTATGGCCATAGACGATCTTTAAGAACAGTCCTGGCATCAGCCACTCAAAACCGGGTACAGGGCTAATCCCATAATTTGCCAGCAATGACAGCAAAACCAATAGCATGGCTAAGGGACGCCGCAAGTAAAGGGGCGTGGCGGACACCAAGACCGTGCTTGCCAACAGAGCAAGATACCAGCCCACACCCGCTATCGATTGACCGCCAGGATAAAGGAATCCGACCAGCATTGGATGGATATGGATCGCGGCGAAAAGCGGATGCTGCTTCAAGCATCGTGTCACCACCGAATCGTCCTTCATGGCCGGGCCGTGATAGAAGCGTTTGTTGGAATTCAGGCTGAAGGCGACAACCCCGCCGACGACATCCAAGCCAAAAAATGCACCGAGGGCATACTGCCAGTGCTGCCAAGGGTAGGCCGCTTGAAAGTAGAAATAAGCGTATAACCCGATCCCAACCGCCATCGCCAGCCACACCAACCCCCGTTCGGCGAGCGTCGCGCCTGGGCCAAAGTTGTAATCGGGCTTGCCTTGGTAGTACCACTGGATCTGAATGGTTTCATCTCGCATGTATCAATCCCCCTAAAGTTACTGTAATGGACAGGATGGTTCATAATGGCCAAGCCCTTAAGACTCAGTCTCCACAGCGGGAATTTGCTCACGCCGACCCGCTCCTACTACGGCCTTTAACAATTTGATGTAATTGGCAATGAAACTCTTCATGCGTTCACCTTCAAGGCGGCTAGCGTCATATTCCACACCAATGTGCAATTTGTCCGCACTAGAAGCAACGTGAAATACAATGTCAAAACCCTGCCGCTGAATCTTTCCAATGCCCTCGGCAAAGACAAATAGAAGACTCAGCCCCGTTCTGGCTGCATGGCTTCTCCCTAGGCTAACGACGGCAAGACGACGACGATCTCGCAGTGTCCGCAAGATATCAGCCACGGTGCGCAAATTGTGCATGTCAATGTCTAATACTGCGTTGGCTTCCCGATGCCCATCCGCAAGGGCGAGGCTTAGTTGATGGGCATTCAACAGCTTGTTCAGATAGAATAGATATAGCGCCAAGGCGATCTCGCGGGGTTCGGCATTCACATCGCCGGCCGCCGCAGTTAGCTTGTCATACCATTGACCACTGATTTCGGCTTGGAGCGAACCCTCTACCCCCCCGTCAAGCCCCACCACCCGGGTGAACTCTTCCGGGAAGGCGACGGGCTTCAATTCTTCGCCAATCTGTCTCTGTATAAAGTTCTGCAAGGCGGCAATGGTGGGGTTTGCGAAAATATCCGCCACCTCCAATGTGCCGGGATATTTTTCCGCAATTGCGCTGTGCATCAACACCAAGCTCAAGGAATTGCCACCGAGGTCGAAAAAACTATCTCTAAAGCCGATGGGGCGGTCGCCACCGAGGATGGCCTTCCAAACCTTCAATATTTCCCCAGCCAGCCCTTCGGTATTAACAGCCTCTAGCAGGGTTTCCCTAGAAACTTCAGCCAAGGTTGTCGGCAGATTATTGCGGTCGATTTTTCCATTGGGGGTCATCGGCAGGTATTCAACGGGAACAATGATTGCCGGCACCATGTAATCGGGCAGATGCCTGGCTCCATGGGCGCGAAGTTCCTCTCCGAACCCCGGCTTTGGCGTATCCGTGGCTTGGCAATAGGCCACCAACACGGCGTTACTGGGACTAAGTTCGCGTATGGCAACGGCCGCATTGCGGACGGATGGATGCTCCAACAATATCTTTTCAATTTCCGCCAATTCGATACGATGACCGCGCAGTTTGATTTGTTGATCACACCGCCCTTGGTAGATCAATTCGCCGTTTATAGTCCAAGCCGCCCTATCACCGGTCCGGTACATGCGCTGACCCAGCGCATAGGCATTGAGCACGAAAGCCGTCGCCGTCTGCGCCTCATCACCCAAATAGCCCCTCGCCAACCCAGCGCCGGCAATGTACAAATCGCCAACGCTACCCACAGGCAGCACTTCCGAATCTGAACCAAGCACATACACCTGGGTGTTAGCAATGGGTTTACCAATGGTCACAGCATCCGCATGGGTCAGATCCTTGACTGAAGACCACACGGTCGTCTCCGTCGGCCCGTACATATTGAAGATGCGCAGACCCGGCACAGCCTTGAGGTCAGCCAGATGGTGCGACGGAAACGCTTCGCCGCCAACCAAGAGCAGGCCCAACCCCGCCAGAGCCTCTTGAGCCGAATAGGCCGACAGTAGCATTTGTAAACGACTGGGAGTTATCTGCACTAACCCGCCTTGCATCGATTTAATCAACCGTACCAATTCCTTGGGATCGTTTTGCTCTGCCTCCGTCGCCAACACTAGGGTACCACCTTGAACGAAGGTCAAGAAAACTTCAAGAACAAAGATGTCAAAGGAAATGGTGGTAAGCCCCAGTGTGCTGATGTTATCAGGCACATCAAGTGCCTCTTTCATGCCGTGCAGAAAATTCACGACGGCCTGGTGCTCAATCATGACCCCCTTGGGTTTGCCCGTGGACCCGGAGGTAAAGATCACATAAGCCAATCCGTCGGACGATATAACCTTGGGCAAAGCCGCTGGTGGCGAGGGAGTATCTCCGTCAGGGTCAAGCACGATGCCTGTAAAGCCCAACTCCTCGGCGAACCCTGCCTTGCTCAACACTACCTTGGCTTCACAACGCTCCAGCATGTAGCGTAGGCGGGCCGGAGGGTAATCGGGGTCTAGGGGCACATACGCCGCTCCAGCTTTGAGCACTCCGAGCATGGCCACCGGCATCGCCGGCCCACGCCGCAATAAGATGCCCACCAAGGAACCCGCTCCGATGCCAAGGCTGACAAGCCGCTTTGCCAAATCGTCGGAAGCTGCGTCTAGCTCGGCATATGTCAGACAATTTTTCGTCCCGCACCGAACTGCAAGCCTGTCGGCATGGCACGCTGCCGCCCGTCTGAACAGGGTTACAACGGTCTCCTGAGGCGGGTAAGCTCTGGCAGTATCATTGAAGCCCGACAATAGCAGGTTGCGCTCGCCTTGGACTAACATGTCCAAATCCTTGATCCGAATTTCTGGATTGTCCATGGCGCGCTCCAACAGCGCTTCGTAATAGCCGGCCCAGCGCTTGATGGTGGTTTCGCTAAACAAGCGGGTGGCATAAATCAAAACACCAGACAGCAAACCCCGTTCCTCAGTGATTTCGATGGTCAAATCAAAGGCCGCGCCTCGAATTGGCACAGGGAGTGTCTCGACGCTCAAATCCGAGGTGCTGGTCACCCGGTCATTGCCATTTTCGAAAATGAACAAGGTATCGAACAATGGGTTCCGGCTGAAATCCCGGGGTACGGACAATTCTTCCAGTAATTCATCCAAAGGCACATCGGGGTGGGCAAAGGCTAAGGCGCACGCCTCCCTCACCTGCGCAAGAAGATGACCGAACGACAGGTCGCCGCCTGCCAAAACACGGATCATCAGGGTTTGCGAGAACATGCCCACGGTCTGGTCGAAATCCCGGTTGACCCGGCGGTCGAATGGGATGCCCACGCACAGGTCATCTTGACCGGTCAGCTTGTGGAGTAAGGCGAAATAGGCCGATAGCAAGACCATGAACGGGGTGACTTGCAACTGCCGGGCGATTTCACGAACCTTCGGGAAGACAGACTGCTTAAAGGGGGCATTCAGGGAAGCGCCAGCAAAATCGTTCTGCGGCGGGCGGGGGGAGTCAGTCGGAAGGCCCAAAGGCGGTGGGAGCACTTCAAAAGCCTTGAGCCAATAGGCTTTCTGGCGCAAGTAATCGCCACTACCGACGAATCCACATTCCCATTCGGCAAAATCTGCATAAGGCCGGGGTTCCATCCCGCGTAAGCCAGTCTCGCCTTGCCACAAGGCGATGAAGTCTTGAATCAAAATGGACATGGATCGCCCGTCGGCAATCAGGTGATGGAAATCAAGCACCAACACGTTTTCGTTCAGGCCGCGCCTAATCAGCCCAATCCGCCACAGGGGTGCCTTGGACGGATCGAACGGCCGTACCATTTGACCCATCAGCGAGGACTCTATTCCATCCGTCGAATCCCTGCATTCCATGACGATATCGACCTCACTTTCGACTTGGCGGCGAATCTCACCATCTTGTACCCTATAGAGTGTGCGCATGGCTTCATGGCGTCGAGTCAGTACGCGGAAGACATCCCTTACTCGATCTGGCTCCAACAGGCCTTTAATCAGGAGAGCACCCGTCACGTGGTAGGCGGCCTCCCCTCCCTTCATCAGGCTCAAGATGTAAATCCGCCGTTCCTCGGAGGAAAGCTGTAGGAAACGCGGGCCGGAGCTTGTCAAACCTGATTCGCCCCCCCGGATCTTTGAACCGCCACCGTCCGGCTCACTGACAGCACGGAAACTGAAACCGCCCCGGCGCAATTCATCAGTGGCAGCTTTGACCGCACCGAGGATGCGACCAGCGTCCGCCTCCGTGTGGGCCGTCGAGAAAAAGCAGGTGCGTCGTTCCCACACATAGACTCCTTCAAGCATCATCAGGCGGAAGAACAGGTTCATTTCAAGAGATAGACGAGGGATATCTTGTGAAACACGTGCTTCGAAGCGATACATCGAACCAAAACGCTTTACTTGGACAGGCGCCTGTGATTCCTCGAAAAAAACATTGGCCCGCTCGGTAAAGCGGCGGGTCAGATCGTTCGTCCGCTCAATTAGCAACGCCCCCTCCGTCTCCAGTTTTTCCAGCACGGCCCGCGAAGCCGCCATGGTCAGAGGATGTTTGCAGAACGTGCCGGCAAAGAAAGTGGTTTCCGCCGAAGGTCCTGACGTGTCGCCGAAATTCCACACCCCCCCGTCGATGGCATCCATGTAGCGGGCACTCCCGCCGACAACCCCGACAGGCATGCCGCCCCCAACGATTTTGCCGTAGGTCACAAGGTCGGCGCGCACATCGAAATATGCCTGCGCACCCCCCGTATGGATTCTAAACCCTGTGATCATCTCGTCGAAAATCAGGGCGATGCCGGCATCCGCTGTGATCTTGCGCAATTCTTGCAAGTACTCGCGCGGTTGCAGTCCAGGATTGCGACTTTGTACCGGCTCCACCAATACCGCGGCCAATTCCGCCCCCATCTCACGGATGGTCGCCAAGGATTCTGGACTGCCGTAATGCAGGACGACGGTGTCCTCGACCATAGACTGTGGAATGCCGGGAGCCATTGGTACGGTTCCGCCATCGCCTGCTTCCGCCAGCACCCCATCGAAACTACCGTGGAAAGACGTAATGAAACGCACGATCTTAAGGCGACGGGTGACAGCACGGGCCAGCCGGATGGCTACCATGACCGCCTCGGTTCCTGTGTTGCAAAAGGCCACCCGCTCCACCCCAGTCAGGCGGCGGATACGCTCTGCGACTTCGCCAACCAAATCTGATTGTGGGCCGAGTTCGATGCCTTGGCCAAGCTGAGCCTGGATCGCTTCGGCGATGAAGTCTGGGTTGTTACCAAAAAAAGAAACCCCGTAACCGATGGCGGTATCAATGTATTCGTTACCGTCAATATCCCAGAAGCGGGAGCCTTTGGAACGGGCAGAGACGACGGGATAGACCAGTTCCTTCGTGGTCAAACTGAAATTCAAACTGGCAATCCAGTCGGCGAAGCCTCGACGATAGGTCTGGGCGTAGTTTTTCGATTTAGGTGTTGATTGGTTGACGCGCTGGATGAGACGGTTTATGAACACCCTCTGCCTGGGAGTGACATCCTCCTCGTGCAGCGTGATGTCGCGAAGGTTGGTCTTTGGGCGCGCCACCTCGGCAGGCTTTGCCGCCACCTTACTCGTCTCCAAGCTGGCCGTGTGAGCAGTCGTCTGACCGTTTAGCAGCGCGATCTGTTCCCGCATCAGCTCAAGCTGGGTCTGGACGATATGTTCAAGTTGGCTTATGGCTTGCCCCGGCACAGCCAACTGAGGCTGGGGCGATGGCGCAGACAGCAAGGCTGGGGTGGATGGGGTGGCGCGCAATCCCGCCGGCATTTCCGCTGCGACGAACAAGGCGATCTTCTCAGGTGTATGCAAATCGGTGAAAAATCGCTTGAGTGGGATGTCGACGCCATACTTGGCAACCACCTGCTTGTCCATCTGCATGAGCATGAGAGAATCGATGCCGAGGGAGAAAAGATGGGCTTGGTCGGCGATCTCCGACGGCGGGACGCCCGTCACGCGGCTTACTATATCTTTGATGTCACGTTGGACGGCTTGCAAGTCCGATGATTCCGAGGTCATCGGCGAAGCCGCCGTGGCTTCGCCGGACAACACCGCCGCCTCTGATGCTGTGGAGTAGGCCAAGGTTAGAGGTACGGGTGCGGGAGACCGTCTAGCAGGGCTATTGTCCGAGAACCAGAAGCGGTTGCGTTGATAGGCAGTGTTCGGCAAGTCTGTGATAAACGAGGACACTCCATTGTGGTAGGCATCCCAGTTGATCGAATAGCCACGCCGGAATAGCACGGCAAGGCTCTGGCTCACCTGCTCCCAAGCATCCCTACCCTCACGGAGTGAAGGCAAAAACGCAAGCTGATCCCCTCGCCCGATCTGGGCACCCAACCCACTGAGTGTAGCCGTGCCACCAATTTCCAAAAAGGTCGCTGCATCCGTGCCCAATGCGAGCAGCATCGCGTCCTTGAAGCGGACTGTGTTGCACAGGTGGGCGCTCCAATAGTCGGCCCCAGCCTCATCCGCTGAGGACAAGACCCGCCCGCTCTGAGTGGAAATCAAAGGAATTTTGGGGTCGCTAAACCGAATTCCCGCCAAGCCATCCTTCAATTTACCCGCGCTCGCTCCCATCAGCGGCGAATGGAAGGCGTGAGACATGGGCAAGGCTTCCGTGAAGATACGCGCTTTCTTGGCACTTGCGACCAACCGTGCCACGCTTTCTTTTTGCCCGGACACAGTGATGTTTTCATCCCCATTGATGGCTGCGAGATAGACACCGCCACCGCAATCCTCGCACAGCTTGCGGACGATGGCTTCGTCAGAAAGGATTCCCGTCATTGCGCCGTCAGCCGGGGTTTGCTCCATGATCGCTCCGCGCAAGGCAACCATCTGCACGGCATTTTCAAGACTCATTATGCCCGACTCACAGGCAGCGGCGTATTCGCCGATGCTGTGGCCGATGACTGCGCTGGGGCGGATGCCGAGCGCTTCCCAAAATCTGCTCAAAGCGTAACCGACAGCGAAAATGGCCGACTGGGTGGCCTGAGCAGAATCAGAGCTTCGACGGAGTTGCGCATAAACATAATCTCGCAACGAACAGCCAATCAAGGGGGCGAACAGAGCATCGCACTGATCAAAGGCATCTTTGAACACAGGGCTGTCCCGATAAAGCGCCTCGCCCATGCCTGGATAGTAAGAACCCTGCCCGGTATAGAGAAACACAATTTTGCGACTGGGGCACATGTCGCCGTCAGTTTCAACCCGATCGGCATGGTTTGCAAACCGGAGCAATTTTTGCCGCAGATCTTCCGCGTTGGCTGCGCTACAGGCCCAGCGGTTTGAGTGCGAAACACGCAAACGGTTTACTGTCCGGCACAAATCAGCAAAACGCAATGTCTCCAACTTCGGATAATTGGCAAACTTCAAGGCTGAGAGTCGCAGACCCTCTGGGGATTTGGCGCTTAGGGTGAAAACAAAAGAACCCTGAGCTCGACCTGCCTCTGCCTGTTTGACGGGGCATGGGTATTCCTGTAGCAGAAGATGCGCATTGGTACCGCTGATACCGAAGGAGCTTATGCCTGCCGTTCGCGTTTTGCCTTCGGCAGCCCAAGCCAGCGGGGCGGTAACCGGGAGGAGAAGGGCTTTTTCCCAATCAATCAGACTGTTTGGGTGTCGGAAGTGTAGGTTTGGCGCAAACGCCTGGTGGCGCAGGCAAAGCACCAGCTTGATGAGGCCTGCGATACCCGCAGCACTTTCAAGATGGCCTAGGTTGGACTTTACACTGCCCACGCGCAAAGGCGCATTGCGGGCTGAGAAAACCCGCGCAAGCGCGTTGAGTTCCTGCGGATCGCCCAGCCTTGTTCCAGAACCATGCGCTTCCACATAGTCCACCTCAGCAGGCCCAATATCGGCGTCCGCCAAAGCTTGGAGAATCAAGGCTTCTTGTGCTGAGCCGTTTGGGACTGTCAACCCCCCCGACTTTCCATTATGGTTGACCGCCCCGCCCCTGATGACGGCAAGGATGGTATCCTCGTCCCTCTTCGCATCACTCAGGCGTTTGAGCAGAACAAGGCCACAACCCTCGCTGCGAATGTAGCCATCGGCGGACTCGTCGAAACTGCGGCAACGACCGGTCGAAGATAAGGCATTTAGTTGAGAAAAACTCACATGACCATCCGCTCTTAAAATCAGGTTGACGCCACCCGCCACCACAAGGTCGCACGTATTCGACCGCAATTCGTGCAGCCCTTGATTTACCGCCACCAAGGACGAGGAACAGGCGGTGTCTATTGCGACACAAGGGCCTTGGAAACCGAAGGTGTAGGAAATTCGGCCGCAGGCGGTGTTAAACATAGTGCCAGTGAAGCTGTAGGGGCCAGTGAAATGCCCCATATCCTTGCCGACAGCGGCATATTCGCTGCCAGACATCCCGATGAACACGCCGGTTCTCGAACCTGCCAGTTCCGATGAATTAAGGCCAGCGTTCTCAATGGTTTCGTGGCAGACTTCCAGCAGCAAACGTTGCTGCGGATCCATCGCTTCGGCCTCGGTCGGAGAAATACCAAAGAACAACGGATCAAAGCGATCCACGGCATCCAAAAAACCGCCTTGCCGCGTGGTCAAATCCGCGTGCGCCTGGGGATCGGATTGCCAGCGGTCCGGCGGCATTTCGCCGATTGGATCAATCCCAGAATTGAGCAAATTCCAGAAAGACTCAGGGGAATCGGCACCGCCAGGAAAGCGGCAACCCATGCCGATGATTGCGACGGGCTCATGGTGGGTCGCCTCAGGCAAAAGAGATTCCTGCAAGGATGTCCGCACAGGAGCAGGGTGCGCGCCGACCGCCAAATGAAGGGCAATGTGGGCCGCTAGGCTGCGAACATTAGGAAAATCAAGCGGACTGGTGCTCTCTAAAGAAACGCCGAATTCCTCCTCTAGCCTTTCCCGCAAAACCATCAGCGAAAGCGAAGAGAAGCCAAGGTCGAAAAAACCGCTATCCTGATCAATGTCGGGGTGACCTAAAAGCCGGGCGGCGATACGACGGGTGCGGACTATGATACCGTCTTCAGTTTGCGCCGGAGCATCTGTGTAGCTTACAGGTAGCTCTATATTGGCTATGGCCATGCGAATGGCGCGGACTTCCCCGACATCATTCAGTGCCTCGTCGAACTTACCGTCCAAGTAATCTTGGACTAGCTTGAACCGTTGCACTTTACCGCTCGTCGTCTTGGGGATTTTCTTGACCGGGACGACATTGACCACGGGCAGGGCAAACGTCGCCATGACTACCTGCCGCAGTTCGGCGGCAAGGGCAGCAAAACCCTCCCCGGTGTGCTTGGCGTATACAAAGATCACCGGCTCCTCCCTTCCCTGCTCAGAGTTGTAGACACCGCAAACAATGTATTTGTTAAGATGATCCTCGCCCCTAGCCCGCAGTATCGCTTGTTCTATATCATGGGGGAAATAATTGATGCCGCCGATGATGAGCATCTCTTTGACCCGTCCGACTACGAACAAACGCCCTTCTCTAAGCACTCCGAGGTCTTGGGTATCCAACCACCCGCCCGGTCCAATCAGGGCTGCCGTCGATTGCGGATCGCGGTAATAACCCGAGGTAACCGCATCGCCGCGGATTTCGATGTGTCCGACTTGATCTTCCGGCAAAGGCAAGCGGCCTTTGCCGGTGATACGGATATCAGTCTTCGGGAAGGGCAGGCCACAGTCTACAAAAGTGATGGACTGAGGCGATCCCGGCTCCACTGGCTGTAGCCGATCACCCACACGGAGGTGATGCCGGTCAACGGTCATGGTGCGGATACCCTCGTCTATTGGGCATAACGAGGCAATCAGCGAACCTTCCGCCAACCCGTAGCCCGGTGTGATGCAATGCGGTGGCAACCCAAAACAGGCCAATTCCCGCCTAAATTCTTCGCAAAGTTCGGCGGAAATTGGTTCGGCACCGTTTAGGATGACTTTGATACAGGAAAGATCCCAAGAGGGCTTCTTCTTGCCTTTCCGATAAAGTTTCAGGAAGTGGCGATAGCCAAAATTCGGCGATCCCAGAATTGACGCACGATACTTGTCTGCCGCCGCAAACCACAAGGAGGGGTTCCAGATGAACACTTCGGTGGCAATGCGAATTTGATCACTCCCGGCGACGATGGGCGCCAAGTGGAACGCGATCATGCCAAAATCGTGGGTGATGGGTTTCCAGCTTAGGAAGGTGTCAGCTTCGGTATAGTCCACTGCGGCAAGTATATCGTCGATATTTGCCAGTAAGTTCGCATGGGTGAGTACGACACCTTTGGGGGCGCTGGTGGAACCAGACGAAAACTGGATGAAAGCGATGTCAGAAGGGGTTGCATCGGCTGGTCGGCAATCTCCCGAAGCACCGGCCACATCGGTTGGAAAGACAAGGCGACCACGCATCTGCGCCCATTGCTCCGCCCACTCAGTCTGCGCCGCAAAAGCTTCTAACCTATCGGCAAGGTTGGCGGAATCCGAAGCCAGCCAGGCGTTGTTGAGGGTTTTCCATACCGTGAAAACCTTTTCCGCATTGGTGGCTTGGCTGGCGAATTCCAAGGGAACCGGTATGATTGCACCCGCGATACATGCCCAGTAGGTGATCATGAACTCCCTCAGGCTGGCATATTGGAAAACCAATTCGTCACCCACTTGAATTCCGAGTTTGCGCAACCCCGCGAGCCGACCTAAAGCGTCGTCTCTAAGCTGCCGGTAGGCGAGGAACTCTTCTTGCCCCACACCCGTGATGAAGCGGATACCCTTCCCGCCCTGTGCACTCGCATTCAAGCATTCAAGCAAAGTCTGGTACATGTTCATAAGCATAATGCAGGGATTGAACGTTAAACATTGGCGAACGACGGACGATGCTGCCTCCGCCTGTAATGGCGAATCGCATGTTCGGAAATGAGCATTTCTTGGATTTGCGAGGAACCCTCAATGATCTCTAATATCTTTGCCTCCCTGAAAAGACGCTCGACTGGGTAGGCATTCCAGCAGCCGTTTCCGCCAAAGACCTGGACGGCAGTCAAGGTCACCTCCATAGCCAGTTTCGATGTTACATATTTAGCGATGTTAGCCTCCATCACGGCTGCGTCGTCCCCTTGGTTACGTAACTGCCCAACCTTCTCGCATAACGCTCGCCCTGCATGGAGCTTGGCCACGGCCCCTGCGATGAGCGATTGCACCATTTGGTGCTGCCGCAGTTTTTTGCCGAACTGCTGCCGGTTTCTCGCATATTCCACCATCTCCTCGACTGCCGCCTCGGCTATAGCAACTCCTGCCCAAGCAACACTGTAACGTCCATAGAACAGAGCCGTGTTACCAACGAATGTGAAGCCGGTGCCTAGCCGACCAATCAGGTTCTCCTTCGGAACCACCACATTATCGAACTTCACTTCGGCAAGGTGGGCGCCACGACTAGCCAGCAAACCGGACATAGGCTTGGTCGACAATCCCTCCATCGTGCGATCCACAATGAAGGCGCTGATCTCGCCCTCGCTGGCAGCGAACACCAAAAACAAATCGGCAATCGCACCGTAGGTGATCCATTTCTTCTGTCCGTTGATCACGAACTCGCCGCCCTGCGCCCGGTAGCTAGTCTTGACTGCGGTCGCCTCTGAACCGATGTCTGGCTCCGAAAGCGCAAAACAAGCCAGCCTCCTCCCCGCAGCCATGTCTGGAAGCCATCGCCGCTTTTGGTCCGACGATCCCATCCTCGCCAAGGTTTCCCCCACCAAGCTGGCATGCACCGTCAGAAGAGCTCTCGTCGAACTGCACCCCTTGCCGATCTCGGCTGTGAGTAGGCCATAGGAAAGCGGATCCAAGCCGCCGCCACCAAATTCCCGCGGCAATATTGCACCGAGCAGGCCGCGCTCCGCCAGTTCATGAAGAACATCACGAGGAACGCATTCTTGCTGATCAAATTCGCCAGCACGTGGACGCAAGGTTTCTTCCGCAAATGCCCTGGCGGATGCAACCAAAGGGTGGATAGTCTGAGTCGTCATCACTGGCCTGCCCCGCGATGCCTGCTGATCAATGCAAGCATCGCGTCAATCGAGCTGAAATTCGCTAGCACGATATCCTCATCAGCTACGATGATGCCGCTTATAGCTTCAACAAAGTTGAGCAAGCGCATGGAGAAAATCGAATCCACATAGCGATTGGCGAAAATATTATCGTCGTCGCGTAGCACCACATCGTCATCGACTGTGTTCATATTGGCTTCGATAAATTCGCGAAGCTGGGTACGCCAAAGCTGCTCTTCTTGTTCCGGCATAGTCATCACTCATTTTGATTGCACTAAATTATTGCCTGGTCGCCTCAACGCCTTGCCCGTCAGTCCAGGAAAACCTGAATATAGGGGGGGTAGTCCGGGATAATGTCAAGGTTGTTCGCAAAGACAATCAGTCCTTCGGGAGTCCTTTCAACCTCCCGGAAATTACCAAACTGGTAAGTGACGAGCATCTGGCGGTTACGCTCGGTTCGCCGGAAATCCGCAAGGAGTTCTTTGCCATCCCGTGCCGCCTGCTGCATCAGGTAGGTGAGGAGCACCCCCCCAAGCCCTCTGGACACCGTGCGACACGACATCAACAGGAGCTTGATCCTGTCACAGCGCGCTTGCCTTTCCACCAAAACCAACCCAATCTTTCCATAGGAACCATATTTGTCGGTCAGTTCGCATATCAAAAGCTGGTGGCTTTCCGATCTGATGTAAGCCGCCAATTCCGAGAAACTATAAGTGATCCCGGTGGAATTGAGCTGATTCGTGCGCACTGTGAGTTCCTCTGCGCGTAAAAGGTCGGCATGGGTTGCTGTGGCAATTCTAAATTTCATGTCCAAGCTAACGAGGAACTCTTCTGGTGTTCCGTTAAATTCCTCCTCATCCCGTTGCCGAACCATGGCTTCGAGATAACGAAGCCGTCGTAGGTGCGCATCCTCCGCCACCACTTTCGGGTTAAGCCTTGGGTCGGATGGTAATCCTTGGTATTTTTCAGCCACTATCCAATTAATTGCAGGATGGGCTGTCGCTACCTCATCAACTTCAAACATCTGGTCGTCAATGAACAGCAAGCTATCCATGCCGATATTCAGATCCTTCTGAATTTTCGCAATGCCAAAGGATTTGGCATCCCAGCCGATTTGAGGAAACAGGAAGTAATGGTCTATGCCGAACGTCTTCAACTTTGACATGGCATCGTCGTAGTTGTTCTTGCTTGCCACCGAGTGCAGGATGCCACGCGAATCCAGAATCGATAGGATTTCCGGTATTCCTGGCTTTAAGCGGACATCGTCCCCCTCCACAAGGATTCCATCCCAAATCGTATTGTCTAAATCCCAAATCACACATTTTACGATTTTGGTAAAAAGCTTGGCATCCGATTCAATATGGATTACTTCATCAAAATTTGCATTATTGTTAAGCGCGGTATTCATAAAACCCCCTTCCACTTTTTTTGCCTATGTCTCCAGCGTCAACCATTTGGCGTAACAGTGGGCAACAACGAAACTTGGTATCTTGGTAGTATTGATACAAAACGTCTAAAGACTTCACCACGGTATCCAAACCGATCAGGTCGGCGGTCTCAAGCGGGCCCATCTTGTGCCCATAACCCTGTTTGAAAATGGCATCTATCTCGACGGGCTTGGCGATACCGTCTTGCACCAGAAAAGCGGCCTCGTTCATAAACAAATGCGACAGTCGGTTGGAAACAAATCCGGCAGAATCCTTGACGACAATCCCTGTCTTGCCAATTGATGACAACAGCCTTTTCATTTGATCCAAGGTTTCATCCGACGTGTGATACCCCCTCACAACCTCCACAATTTTCATGAGAGGCACAGGATTCATAAAGTGCGCCCCAACCACGTGGTCAGGACATGGCATCAGAGCAGCAATTTTAGTAATTGGTATGCAACTTGTGTTCACGGCGAAATATACCTCTGGCTTACAAATTCTGCCTAAGTCTTGATACACACTTTTCTTCGTATCCCAGTCTTCCGTAACGTTTTCAACGACCCAGTCGGCATCCGCGATTCCATCGTAGCCATCCGTGAGGTGGATGTGCGCTCCCACTTCAGCCGCCGAACCATGCTCCGGTATCCACCCCAACATGCGGTAACCGCGAAGCTGCCGGGGAATCGAATCCTTGAATGCTTGTAAAACACCCTTATCAATATCCTTAAGGATGACCGAATGGCCGAATGCTGCTAAATTGAGGGTGACATCCGCCCCCATGACACCTGCCCCGATGACTGCAATAGTACTCATGACCTATCTGTTTGACCTTGCTTTTTAAATGTGCTGTGAAAGCCATTTTATTGAATGTTGAAGCCTGTCGGATTTGATGCAACCCAATACAAAATCCATTGTTCGGCTCAATTCATCGACTCTAGATAGCCCAGCGTAAAAATCGCCTCATTGAACTTATCGCGGGGCTCTACATTGACAAACTCCATGCGCGTCGTCCGGCTCTTGTCGAGGTGATTTTCAATCAAAACGGACACCGGCACTTGGTAGCGGTCAATCAGTTTGGTTTCTTGGTATTTAATGGTTTTGATCTTTTCCCCGGAAATGGAAAAACAATCGTTTTGCAGCAGGCGGCGGCCTTTTTGATCCACCCAACTAGTGATCTTTTTATAGCCTTCAGTCCCTTCACGTGCAGACAGTTCTAGCTTGATGGCGGGCTTGCCTTCAAGCGTGGTTTCCTCGAAGCCGACGACCGAGTAATCTTGGATAAGGTTAAGTTGAAGTACGTCGTAATTGTTCGCGTCCGTTCCCATGAAACTATCTTGGTAGGAGAGGCGAATAGAGCGTTTAATATCGCTGAAATACATCCAAAGATTCTTGCCGGAACTAAGTATGTATTTGCCTTTATCAACCGTGGGGGCCGTGAATTCGATAAGCCCCTTATCCCCGCTAGACAGCAACTCAAAGGCGATGACTTTCTGCTCCACTGCGTCCTTATAGCTGGTTATCTTCACGGACGAAGCGGCTATCTGCGGAAACATGCTTTGTTCGATAATATGCATGAGGCTTTCGACCTCCTTGGCATCGACTGCACATATTGCGGGTGAGGAGGACAGCATAAGAATCACGCAAAAGCTTATCAAGGTGGCAATTTTCACAAAACTCACTCCAGTTTATGGGATGTCGATTGATTAACTAGGCTAAAGCCGCTCAGACCAGATGTCCGTCCTTGATCCTAACGACGCTGTCGCAGCGTTGTATGATTTCTTGGTCATGGGTTGAAAACAGGAAGGTGGTCTTGGCCTCCTGGTTTAGTTTTCGCATAATATCTAGGATTTTCACCGCCGTCTCGGAATCCAAATTGCCAGTCGGCTCGTCTGCTAGGACAAGGTGCGGTTTATTGACCAAGGCGCGAGCAACAGCCACCCTCTGCCTTTGCCCGCCGGATAGCTCCTCCGGTTTGTGTTTGATCCGATCAGCCAGGCCAACGGCCTCGATCAGATGCATAATCCAATCCTTCAACTCTCGACCGCTGGCTTTCCTCCGGCCTACTCGCACAGGGAGTTCGACGTTTTCGTACACGTTCAAGACCGGTATCAGGTTGAACGATTGAAAAATGAACCCAATCTTTTCATTACGAAGATACGCACGTTGCGTCAAATCAAGTGTGGATATGTCAACCCCGTCAAAAAACACCGTCCCTTCGGTCGGAGTATCTAAACAACCTACGAGATTGAGCAAGGTAGTTTTGCCACTGCCCGAGGGGCCGGCAATGGTAATGAAGTCCCCACGGTTTATATTCAAGGTAATACCCCTTAAAGCCTGTACTTTGGCTTTCCCGAGAGAGTACTCTTTCTTGACGTTGTTCAGTTCGACAAGCATACGAATGTTCCTATCAATTCAATAATAAATTTACGGGTCAGCCATAGCTTGAGCTATGGAGAGTTTAGATGCTCGCCTGGCAAATATATAGGTTGCCAAGAAGGCCACAAGCAAGGGAACCAACATACCTGCCAAGAATCCGTCAAAGTTGAAGGCCGGATAGAAATGTGAAGAACCTAGGAATCCTCTAAGTTCCTGGGTATTCAAAGGGATGCCAGTATACGAAGTAACGATGAACAATACCCCAGCGAGAGTCGTTCCCAACAGTGCCGCAGCACCTGCCAACAGGATTTGCTCCCCCACTAGGATGCGGCGAATTTGCGGTGGCGTCGCGCCTATCGCACCGAGCGTCGCGATCTCTTTGGTGCGCTCAATGACAGTCATCACCGCAGCCAAGGCGAGGCTAGCGGCGATCATGGTTATTATGATGACGATGACGATGACGTAGCCGAGTTGCATGGCCATCGTGAGTTCAGAGAAAAACCCCGCACCGTCCGCCCAGTACGTGGCTTCAAGATTAGGGTTGTTAGACATACCTTGGGCTTTCAATAACTTGTCGAGATCAGCGACAAATGCTTTGGGTTGTGCACCCTTGTCAAGATGGATATTCAGGCGCGTCAGCGTACCTGTGTCGTCAAGGAGTGCACGAGCGGCTTTAAGGTCGATGTAGGCGTAGGTATCGAACCAGGCGGAAAGATTGTTCGTGCGGAATATTCCGGTCACAATAAAATCTATCAAGTTAATCTGCTTATTTACGGATTTTGCAAGCAGCCTGACCCGGTTGCCTACGGTCACGCCATAGCGGCGCGCCACATCCTCCGGCAGGATTATGCCGTATTCCCCAGGATTGAACATTTGACCCGTCGTGAAGGTGAAGTTATTCAACAAGGCCGAATCCTGCATCGGATCGAAGCTCATTATTCTTTGCGGAATGGTGTCCGAATCGGTGACTATGCGGGCATTGAATTCAATCCGGTGGCTCACTGAAGAGAAACCTTCTAGCTTGGCAAGATTGTCAAAGAATTGAGGCGATAGGTGGAAATATTCGTAATCCCGGTCAAAAAGGTTGCCATCCGCTTTACGATCAACTTTGGACGAAACATAAATATCACCACTGGCAAGGCTAATAAGGTTTTTGGTGAAGTTTTTTGATACCCCTTCCAAAAACTGCGAAAAATACACTATGACAAAGCTAGCAAAAAGGATTAACAGACCAAGTAGAAAGCTTCTTGAACGCTGCCGCAGAATATTTCTGGAGGCTAAGCTCCAAGTGTTACCAAAAGAAATAAAAAAACTTCCAATACGCTGACTTGTATTATCAATTGATGTCTTTATCGCACTGTCTTTACTAGTTTTCATAGAGGTATCACTTCTTGCCTGTCAATAGTTGCACGACTTCCTCACCACTTGCTTTCCAACAAGTCGCAGCCGTAGTCAAAACAGCGGCAAACATTACCAGAAGAAATCCAAATAAAATTCTTTCTGAATCTACAATGGGGTACATGATTTTACCCCCGTAAAGGTATTGCTCAACTTGAGTTTGAGCCTTGACCCCACCATTCTCACGAATGCCTTGCAAAAAAAGCAAGGCAAATATAAGGCCGACTCCATAGCCGATCAAAACTTTTATGGTTACCTCAGACATAAACAATGATACCAAGCGTCCCCGGGTCATTCCAATGGATATTAGAGTCCCAATCTCTACGCGGCGTTCGTAAAGACCCATTTTTGTGACGATAAGTATAATTACCAGCATTACCAGCATGATGACACCGACTTGGATAATTCCAATGCCAGTCGCAATCCCAGAAATGTTACCAACAGATTTAGCCACATCGGTATAGGAATATACTGCAAGATAGTCTCGCTGTGGCTGGCTTAGATGCGATTCAATATCGGCTATCACGCGCTTAATCTGCGTTTCGTAGCCAGGCTTAAGCCTTATCGCCATCTCAGTCGCCCCGTCGCTCATATATAGAATTTTTCGTGCACTATTGATATCGACAATGAATAAAGAATTCATAAATTCGTCAATAAGTACTGGCGCTTCGGCAAAGCCAGCTATCCGATACAATCCTGCATTGACTGTGTCCTTTGAGGTATGAGTCAGAACAACAACTTCCTCACCTTTACCTTTCTTAAGCTTGTCAGCTAAATACTTTGAAATCAGTGCTGAACCGCTATCTGACAAGGGGCCTAGAAGTTTCCCTAAGTCTGGCACGACTAGACCCTCATGCGCAGGATCGACAGCCATGACTAGCGCTGGCACCGAGCGTTCATCATCCCCAATATCCGATCCGAAACGTATGCGCGGTGTCACTGCTTCGATGCCTTCTACGACTAGAAGGGTTTTCATAATTCGATCCAAATCTTCAGCGCTAATGAGTTCCAAGCGCCTAGACGAGGGATTTTCAAAAAAATCTATCGGGGCAGATTTTGGCTTTATCTGAATATGTCCAGTCAAAGTGTCACTCATTCCCTTAGCCAAAGTATTACTGACTCCACTTATTTGTGCTGTTGCATACACAAGGAGGAAACTCGTCACCGCTACTACAAAGGCGCTGAGTATGAACCTCCAGCGGTTACGGAAGACATTTCGAAATGCTAAATTAAACATCTATACCTCTTAAGTTTGTTTATTTTTACGCATCAATAAATGCATTGCACTTCTCTACACGAAGCGCCGCGCCAAGTGCTACTACAGATGACTCTTCGCCGGTTCGGTTGCCTAATGTTTTGTTTCTGTAGACGATGGAACCGCAGACTTAGGCAAGGCATCCGGATATCCGGCTACCGGCGGTCATCGTACATCACTACGCTTCCTGCTCCTCTTAGTGTATGTTAACCTAGTTACCCTAAAGCATCTAATGTTAATCTTTGTAATCGTTCAGTTACCCTATATTGCTAACCGCTGGGGCCAACGGCAGAGCGGGAAGCGAAGCGCCTACACGTGCGGCCCGGATAACCGCCGCGAGGTTCGGGCCGACGAGCCGCCATTCCGACCCGGTCCCACAGCGCATCCGCCCCGGCTCGCCAAGGCTCAGACCGCATGACGTGCCCGCAGCAACCGCCGGTGACATCCAGCAGCGTGTGGCGTGCGCATCACCGGGCAGTACGCTGCCGCTGCAAGCCTTCGCTCGGTGACGGCAAACTTCTGCGTCCGGCCAAAGCCTTTGGCCCCGGGTTGCTTGCCCTGCTTCTTCTTCGGCCCGGCGGGCGGCTTGCCCTGCGCGGGTTCGCCCCCGGCGGCGGACTGCCCGGTTTCGCCAGACACCTCCGCACCGCCTCCGTCGATGTCAGGCTCATCCCCCTCCGCTTGACCTTTTTCCCAGGGCGCCCTGCTGCTGGGCGGGCGCGAACTGTTGTCCGGCGTCTGGTTCAGGCGATCCCTCGCTTCCTTCAAATCCTGTAGGATTCGCGCCGACACTTGGCGCAGCTTGTCCTCCGGCAGATTCTCCAGCCAGCCTTCGTCCATTTGCCGCAGATCGTGGTCGCTTAGGTGCATTGATTACGTTCGGGTTTTTGCTTTCCCCATTGTACCTTTAAAATCACTCTCTAACATCCTGTCTTTACGGGGGTGATTGAACGATTACTAATCTTTAATCTTTGATGGTTGAATTCTACATAATAAATTTTGTTAATGTAATGGTGAATATTCACATGTCTTGATACGGCAATACTGTATTGCTCTTCAGGATATTCAGCGACCCGAAAGGGCAGTATATAGTTCGGCGTTCAAGTTTTTGGCTTTTTCGAACAGCCAAAGTTGGCACGAAACAGGATTCAGGGCCGGGCCGCAGGGGCATGGCCCGTCAAAAATGAGTTAATCTTGACCAGGTCATCCTCCGCAAGTATCCCTGCTGAACGTTTGAGGCGAAGCGTGTTCAGCAAATAGTCGTACCGGGACTTGGCGTAGTCGCGCTGGACTCGATACCAGTCGCGCTCGGCATTGATAAGGTCGAGTGTGGTGCGACTACCCACTTCGATGCTGGCCCTGATCGCCCCCACCGACAACTCTTGTGAACTCATCGTCTTACGGAGCGCTTGTACACGGCTTACGCCCGTGATTATGCCACGAAACGCATCCAGAGTTTGCCGGTGTACTGCGCGCTGTTCCTGCTTAAGCGTGGCCATAACCTCGTCAAGGCGGTAGGCGGCCTCGCGGCTTCTGGAACTGATCTGCCCTCCTTCGTAGAGGGGCAAATTCATGGTGATCCCGACATTGTTCGAATAGATCTGGTAGGCACCAAACTGCCCGCCCGTCGAAAAAAATCCATTTCCGGCCACTAGGTCCAAACTCGGCAGATGCTCGGATGACCGACGGCTGATCTCCTTGCTGGCCACCTCCGCGGCAATGGCTGCGGCGACAATGCGCGGATTTTGTGCCATTGCCTGTTCTGTCCAGCGATTTTCGTCCATCGGCTCCGGTTGGGCCAAAGGGATGTCGGCGACAAGCGCGGACAGGGTGCTGTAATCCTCTCCTGTTATTTCGCGCAGTGCCGCCTTGGCATCGTCCAGTTGCTGCTGGGCTTCAATTTCATCAGCCCCCGCCCGGTCGTTGCCAGCTTCGGCCTCGGCCACGTCGGTAACGGCAATCTCGCCGACATCAAAGCGTTGGTGGGTCTGCTCCTTTTGCCGGGTTAGGCTGGCTTTCTGCGCTTGTGCAACCCTCAGGTTATCCATGGCAGCCAGAAGGTTGAAATACCGTTCCGCGACCCGCAGGATCAAATCTTGGCGGATCGTATCGAGTTCCACCTCGGACTGTTCCACGCGCTGCCCGGCTTGATCCATGGCAATCAGCCTGTCATAGTGAAACACAGGCTGGGTAAGCGTGACGTTATAGCCGCCGCTGACGAATTGGTCGTGACCGCCGTTTCCGACAGTGTCTTGCTGCAACAATATTATGTTCTGAAAATTGCCGGTGACATTGGCGCTCAGACTCACTGAAGGCAACAATGCCTTGGCTTTGGTTTGGTTGCGGATTTCCTCGTTTGCGTAGCGGCTTGCCCTTCCCTTGATCAATTGCGGATCCTCATCTTCTGCTTTGTGGTAGACATCTAGCAGATTCTTAGGATACTGCGTGGCGGCCAGTGGAGAGCTAGACGTTAGGAAAAACACAAATAATGCCAAGCTTGCCAAACGTAAATTTGGAAACACTGGCTGAGGATTTAAAGATTGCATACCTGCCTCACGGTGTAGCCACAGGGTTTGGAGAAACGATGATGTCTTGCTCGTTGAGGCCGGAAACTATTTCGATGTTTAGTCCGTCAGAGAATCCTGTGACCAGCTTCCGTTCGATGATCTCGCCAGTCGGCAATTCAACACGAACGTAAGGTTCATGGTTGCGGAACGACAGATAACTTTCGGGAATTGTCAGCACTTGTTCATGCCGAGCAAATACTATCTTGGCAGTTGCGCTATACCCGGCCCTAAGAAATACATTTGGCTTGGGGTGAATGGGGGCGCGAACTTCAAAGGTAGTCCTGCCTTGGTCGGTCTTCCTTGCCTCCGGGGCAATGAACTCCAATGTGGCTTCAAAGTTTTCCCCCGGCAAGGCCCCGACGTTCACAACAATGGGCATGCCTGCACGCAGATGCCCCACATCCGCCTCCTCCGCTTCACCCTTGAATATAATGCTATGCATGTCGGCAATGGTGAAGACGGTGGTACCTTCTGACAAATCGTTGGCTTTGATGATAAAGTCGCCGATCTCCACCGGCCGTTCCAACACCATGCCGTCCACGGTGGCGGTAATAAAGGTCGAGGCTGTTTTCATCTGTTGTGAGGCCCCCTTGAGGCGTAGCTCTAAATCCCGTTCGGCCTGCTCCAATGCCGCTAGGGTGACATCGTATTTTAATCTGTCGTCTTGGAATGCCGCGTCAGAAATCAGGTGCTGGTCGTGAAGTCGGCTGCGCCTGTCCAGTTCGACGGCGGCGCGCTGGTGCTCCAGTCGGGCCTTGTTGATTTGCGACTGCGCGACATTGACTTCCACCGGGTCGGCCCGCAGGCGGATGCGGGCAAGCAAGTCTCCTTGCTTGACCCATTGGCCCGGCTTTGCCAGCACTTCCTCCAGTACGCCGTTGGCCTGGGACTTGATCTTGACTTTCTTGCTGGGCAATATCTGACCCGTGGCGGTGGTTTTTTTCTCTAGGGTCAGGCGGGTTGGTTTTGTCGTCTGCAGGTTGGGGCTTTGAACCTCCCCAGTGGAAAGAAACAGCCATAGGCCACTTCCCGTCAAGAGCGCCAGGATCAATGCAAACCAGCCGACACGGGTGGCAATACGCCGAAAATTACTCATGCCTGAGAGCCTCGATGGGAGAGATGCGGACCGCCTGACGGGCGGGCAAATATCCGGCAATGAGGCCGGCTACAGACAGGACAGCGATTGCCCCGAGCGCGATCGGCAAATCGATTTGAGGGTCGCGAAAGTAATCCGATTCGATGCCAACGCCGCGAACCAATTCGATTACCCCGACACCGGCTAGCAATCCCAGATACCCGGCAACCAAAGTTATGGCCAACGTCTCATGCAGGACCATGAATAGAATGCTGGACGGCGAGGCACCTATGGCTTTGCGTATGCCAAATTCGCGGGTGCGCTCCTTGACGGTAACCAGCATGGTGTTGCTGACACCGACACAACCGGCCAATAAAGTGCCAACGCCGACAATGACCATGAATAGCCGTATGCCGGTCATTAGAGATTGCAGTTTTTTCACTTCGGCGCTAATGTCGTATATTTCCAAAGCCGCCGAGTCTTGGGCGTCAAACCGATGCCGCTGTGCCAGTAACTTGACAGCCTCGGGCCTTATGGATGCCCAAGTGTGGCCGGGCGCTATGGTCAAGGCGATCTGATTAATGTAAGGGCTGGAATCAAATACATTACGCAATGTGGCATATGGGATGTACACTCGATTCGGCGACTGTTCCTCCAGAGCTTTCTTGTAAACCCCAATAACAGTGAATGGAATGCCCCCGACAAGGATGGAACTCCCCAACGGGTCTATTCGATTTTTCATGAGGACTTCTACGACCCTTGTGCCAACCACAGCCACTTTGCGAGACTCACGCTCGTCCAACTCGTTAATCTGTCGCCCGCCTTGCAGGGATAATTTTTGTATGCCCGCATTGGCGGCGCCGATTCCGTAGATTTGAAACGATCCGATGTTTTGCCCATATTGCATGTTATAGGCTTTATTAACTAACTTGGTTGGTCCTATCAAGTCAATGCCCGGCAACCTCGCAAGCATGGCAATGTCCTCGATGTCCAAGTTAACCAACCTGCCTGGGGTCAAGCCTTTATAATCTTGGGAAGTTTTGCCTCCGTTGATCCAAACACTGTTAGTCGCCGTATCTTGGTATAGCGCCATAGTGCCTCGTTCCAGCCCCTTGCCCATGCCGAGTAACAAAATTAGCATGAAGATTCCCCAGCTTACCCCAAATGCCGTCAAGGCTGTGCGCAACTTATGTTGCTTTAGGGACTGGCCTATTTCGGCCCAGCGGTCAAAGTCGAACATATGCGTTTATTCTTACCCCAAGTTTCGGTTAGTGATTCGTCCATCCTGTAGGCGGATGACACGACGGGCCCTGGCGGCGATGTGCTCGTCATGCGTGATGACCACGAGGGTCCTGCCTTCTGCGTTGATTTCGGAAAATATCTTCATCACATCCTCCGATGTTTCCGAGTCTAGGTTGCCGGTGGGTTCGTCGGCCAAGATCAGGGGGGGTTCGTTGACCAGCGCCCGGGCGATGGCCACGCGTTGCCGTTGACCACCGGACATTTCCGTCGGCAAGTGATGGATGCGGTCAGCTAACCCCATGCGCTCCAACAAACGCCGTGCCTTTTCATCGCGTTGCCTACGTGGGACCTTTTGATAATATAGAGGCATGGATACATTGTCGATGGCGCTTTTGAAAGGCAGCAAATTGAATGATTGAAACACAAACCCGATTAAACGGCTGCGAAAGTAGGCCGCCTCGGTTTCCGAAAGAGGCTTGATCAATGTTCCATTCAAAATATATTCCCCTTCATCGTAACGATCCAGAATACCCAATACATTGAGCAAAGTCGACTTTCCCGATCCGGATGGACCCATTATCGCCACAAACTCCCCATACTCGACGGAGAAGTCTATGCCCTTCAGAACCGGCACAGTTATTGGCCCGACATGATAGGATTTTGTCAGATTTCGGACAGTAATCATTTTATTGTCATGAATTAAACGCATATTGCATATATGTCAAATGGCATATGACCATTATTGCGCACCTATCGGAGTATATAGAAACAAGTTCTGGTCAGTATTTTTGCGCACGCTCGAGAATATCGGGTATCGTTGTGCGATCTTAGCAAGTCTATTCATCAAAAATCTACCCAATTTGCTTTCGGTTTTTACTAGGCTATACCTGTCGATGGTAAGTGTCTGGCGTGTTCAACATTATCTGCTTTTTCAAAAAACCGTAAATCTATGTGATCGCCGCGCACAGTCTGCGGGATGATCAATCTTATAAGGTTGACTGCAGTTGCAAATACTCAATCAATCTTCACTTGGCAAGGCCACGTCAGGCACTATCAAATCGAGCCGCCGTAGTTTTGTTGCAAAGGCACTAAAGGTCACAACGAAACCCAAAAATCCGCAGATGATGAACAACAATCCCAATCCGCGACCTTTGCCAGTTCCAATCCAAGAACCCATTGTCATGCTCAAAGCCCCCCCTTCCATAAGTGCAGGCTCGAAGAATTTTTCCGCAACAATCCCTCCAACAAGGGTGACAGAGGCAGTCGTTGAAAGTATGAGGACGCCCATCATGGAAAATATTCTGCCTTGGTATTGGTTCGGTATCTTTCTCATCCATAAAGAATGACTGCATCCCTCTGAGAACCCTGATGCGAACAGGGCGAAAAAGGCGCATGTGCAGTAGACTATAAAAGAAGTGCTAACACCGGCTATCATAATGGAAATAGCCAACACCACATCAGCAGCAAGGATGCCGACCATCAACCGAGTAAAATTGCTTCTAGTGGCCAGAAACACTGAGCCAAGAAGCCCACCTATGCTTCCTATGGTTAAGACAATGCCCAACTCTTCCTCTGAATAACGCGACAAAATCATTGGCATGATCATTGTCGATACCAGCGTGAGTAAGCCATCCTGAAGAAGCACATAAAACAGCAAGCCCAACATGGCAGGTTCCTGCCTAAAATATTTCGATGTAATCAATAAACTACTGTTATCGGATGAACTTTCCTCATGCTTGGCTCCCCGCCCTTCTTGGTCCAAATAAAAAAAAGCCCTCAAGATCAATAGAGATCCAAGGCAAAAGGCGAACAAATCGATGGAGACAATCCCCGGCAATCCTACCGCCGCCATCAGCCCGCCTGCCATTAACGGGGCAAACATGCTTAACAGATTAGAGCTAATCCCCATCAAGCCATTGGCGCGGGTTAATTTTTCCTTGGGCAGAAGTGCGCTCACCGAGGCGTTATAGGCGGGCATTCGAAACGCCCCGATTAGTGATGCCAACACGTTGAAGCCATAAAGATGCTTGATCTCAAGACTGTTTCGCCACAATAGCCATGCCAATCCGAGCGTCAATATGGCTGTAGTGATATCCGCCGCCACCATCACATACCGGCGATCGAAGCGGTCGACGATGCCACCCGCAAAGGGCATCACGAATAATGCTGGCACCACAGCGGCGACAACCACGCCTGAAAAATCCAAAACCGAGCCAGATTGTTGGTAGACCCATACGCCTAGGGCAAACTCCATCAGCGCCGTACCTATGAGCGACACCGTCTCGCCACACCACAGGAAGTAGAATGGGCGGCCTAAGCCAACTGGGTTATTTATATTGCCGCTATCCATATTGATATTATTGCAATTGTAACCAGGCGGCCAATGCGTCGACATTGGGTGATTTAAGGACGGTCATATGGTTTCCTTGACTTTGCCAGTAGGTCAGATTTGGGGCCCAGTGCCTCCAATTTTCCGCAACGCCTTCGTTGCGGAGTTGGTCGATGCCGGCCTCTAGGGCAGGATCGCGCACAAGCACCAAACGTAAAGGCCCGTCATATACCGCGTTTGGGCGATAATGTGTGCGCAAAGCCGTGGCAAAGGTACGCAGTGTGCCCCGTAAAACTTCAGGTTCCGTTTGCCTCGGCATCAACCCGACACGGACAAGAGACTCGTGTAAAAGCATCAGACGGGCATTGGCGTTAAGCCCTGTCAAGTTTTCTGCGTCAATAGGTATCGGACATGCCGCTGACTGTTGGTATATTTCGACCAATTTCATAAATACATCGGCTTCGCTGTATTCACGGATTGCGCAACCTATCTCGTCTGGGACTTCGGTGTCGACCAAAGTTATGGATGCGACATTGCGTCCACTGGCGATTAGCTGTTGCGCCATCTCAAACACCACCCACCCGCCGAAGGAGTGCCCTAGCAGGTGCAAAGGCCCCTTGGGATATGCCTCTTGGATGGCTTTAAGGTAGCAGCGGGCCGCAGCCGGAACAGTTGAGTGCGGCACGGCATCGCCGTCCAGCCCGCGCGGCTGCAAGCCATAGACCGGAATCTCAGAATCCAAAACGTTAGCCAGCCCGGTTAACGCGGACACACTGCCGCCTGCTCCGGGCACACAGAATATCGGCACCCTGCCCGGTTTTCCTGTCTGTATCGGCATCAACGGGGACCATCTGCCCTCAACGCCTTTATCGCCGCTAGCCTCTTTGATCGCCTGCGACAGCGCCTTGCCGAGCAAACTGATATGAGGCGGTTTCATGATGGTCATGTGCGAGCCTTTGACAGGAATCATCCGTATTTGTGAGGTATCCATAGCCTGATCCCACTCCCTAAACGGGTTTTGGACACTCTCCTCCTCTGCGGCAAACAGATGGACGGGTATTGGCAACCCGTAAACGAAGTAGCTGTTATCCGCCAATTCACGGCCACGCCAGTGTGCTTGGAATTTGCGGAACTCCGTGGCCGTCAGATGGGGCGGCAACAAGGATAAATCTTGACATTTGCGCACCAATTGCTCGAAGTCCATGGTCGCCGCATCGGATTTAATCTCGTCAATGATTTCCTCCGGATAGTCGTCTTCTATGTTTCCGATGATTTCCAGCAATAGGGCGATGTCATCCTGCTCCTCCACAATGGTGAACTCGTCGTTGTTATACGATTCGATGAGGCCGACAAATTCCACCTTTTCGTCTTCGCCAATAAGTTGTGTGGCGATTTCGTAGGCAAGTCTTCCCGCGAAACACCAGCCAGCAAGCCGATACGGCCCATTAGGCTGCACTGCGCGGATCATCCCGATCAAACGCACGGCATAAGCCTGCATCGTCCAATGGGGGATTTCATCCAATAACTGGCCCGGCAAGCCATAGACTGGAATGTCTGCATCAATATGCTGCAGCAGTGAATGGCCGTAATGCACCCCACCGGCTATTTCATGCACAATGAACAGGGGGTGCTGTCCACCACTCGTGCGTAGCGGAATAGCACATGGATTCGATGTCGCAACCTTCTGCCGGGCGATTAAAGCAGCAAGCGATTCGATTGTCGGATGCGAAAACATATCCGTCACAGAAATGTCGAAACCCGCTTGCCTGAGCATGCCCAACATTCGCACCACCATTAGCGAATGGCCACCCAAGTCAAAAAAGTTCGCAGTAACACTTAGTTCTTCCACTTGAAACAATAAGCGCCACACCTGTGCTATTTGTGCCTCCACCAAAAACCGGGGTGCGACGAAATTGGCATTGGTCGTTATGAGTATCGGCGCGGGCAGCGCCTTGCGGTCGAGCTTGCCGCTTGGGGTCAGCGGCAGGGCGTCGAGGCGCACGAACGCCGCCGGCACCATGTACTCGGGCAGCCGGGCCATCAGGAAGTCCGCCAGCGCGGCGGACAGCGCGGACGGGGAGTCGGCACCCCCTTCCCCCGGCCACTCGCCCTCCGCCACGACATAGGCCACCAGCCGCTTGTCGCCCGGGGCGTCCTCCCGCGCCAGCACCGCCGCCCCGCTCACCGCCGGGTGCTGCGCCAGCGCGGACTCGACCTCGCCCAGCTCGATGCGGAAGCCCCGCACCTTCACCTGGAAGTCGTTGCGCCCGAGGAATTCGATGCTGCCGTCC
>CAIYXP010000299.1 GCA_903930145.1 uncultured Methylococcaceae bacterium | reverse complement strand
TTCCTCTTCCTGCTTTTGCCATCTGACCAGTTCTAAGTTACCGTCAAAATGCTCTACAATTGCACTACAAGACTCCACGAAATCCCCGGTGTTGACATATAAAAACCCGCCTATATCTTTGATTTCGGCATGATGGATATGACCACAGATGACACCATCCAAGTTTCCGTCTTTCAGCGTGTTGACGATGCTTTCCTCATAATCGGAAATGAACTGCACGGCGTTTTTGACCTTAAACTTTACGAAAGCCGCCAGCGAAAACTGCGATTGAATGCCAAACAATCGCCTGAATGCCCTGAGCCAACGGTTGATGTCCAGTAATAAGTCATAGCCTTTACTGCCGAGCTTGGCAATCCATTTATGGTATTTTGCAATGGTGTCATATTCATCGCCATGGACAATCAAGAATTTCTTGCCTAGTACTGTGGTGTGTATGTCCGATGTTTTCACCACGATGTCGCCAAAGACATAATTTTCATAATCCCTGATGTTTTCGTCATGGTTACCCGGAATATAGACGACTTGGGTGTCATGTCTGGCCTTGCGCAGGATTTTTTGGATGATCGTATTATGATCCCTAGGCCAGTATACCTTTTTGGAAAGTGCCCAGAAATCGATGATGTCCCCGACGAGATAGAGTTTCTCGCACTCGTTATATTTGAGGAAATCCAGCAAGACATCGGCTTGGCATTGCGTTGAGCCGATATGCAAATCGGAAATCCAGATGGTTCGATAAGAATGGCTAGTCATAATCTGTTTAACTCTGCTTCTGCCATGCGATAGGTTTACGCATGGCTTGCCGCAATGATAAACAGCTTATATGAAGATTGTGTGACAGGGTTTGCCGCTTGCCCCGATACTCTTAGTAGTGCGATTAAAATAGATGCAGGAGTGCGAGGCTTGCCTTGCGTGTGGGAGAAGTGCAAGGCTTGCCTTGCGATGGCAGCTCCAAGCAAGGCAAGCCTTGCACTCCAACCAAACCTCTTATAATTTAGCCCATTCGAGTATCTCCTGCCCCATCAACACGCATTCTTTAAGTTCCTTGGCATAGATGAAGCGCATACGGTATTGGCCTTTATAGATGTTCCCCCAAACCTCCAACACTTCAAATATCTGACTGGGTTTAGCCGGGTTTTTGATGGGCTTCAAGATGGACACTGAAGGGTCGATAGCCATCCGGTCATCAAGCCCAAAATGCAATTCCAACAGCTTCTTGGCATGTTCAACAGCATCAGTGGAACAACGGTGGCTTGCCGGTGCGGCATAGGCTTGGCCACTCAACACGAACATCAAGATCAAGGCTAATTTTTTCATGTGCTTACCCTATAGTGAACAAAAACTTAAGTGTATGATGTCAGCTTATCCAATGAGCGGCAAGCGCCACAAACATGGTAAATTCTCGATATTCCGTCAGCAGTAAGCGCGAATGCCCTAAAGTCTTAGCTGTTTAATGGATGGGGAGTTAAACCCTTCATGGGTTTACCTCCCTGTTGAGCTTGCCGTAGGCTTTTTTTTGTGGTTCTCGATAATTCTCAGTTTTGCCTGAAGCACTCTCACCATGGAGCCTAGGTTACGGCGGCTCATGCCGGAAAGACGAGGTTATTCTTAACTTAATGGTAGTAGTAGGTCGGCATCCTTATGCCGACGACGGACTGGTTTATTACTTTGGCGGCAAAGGGTTGCCGCCCAACTGAGGGATAAAATTGCCGTCCTGACGTAGGAGGGGGCCATGCCCGCGAATGATTGCGGTGGCGGCATACACCCAGTCGCGCCCGTGGGTCGCTCCTACGCAGAGCTTGACCATAAAATCAAAACTGATAAGGTTCGAGAGCTTCTCTTAGTGACCCACATGCAAGCCTTCTATGACCCTTAAGACACTCATCACTGACCTTAAGGAACCCTATGAGTGACCCGTAGGATACCCTTCAGTGACCTCAAAGAACCCTATAAGTGACCTGTAGGACACCCTTCAGTGACCTCAAGGAAATTGTTGAGTGACCCGTAGTATACCTCTCAGTGACCTCAGGGAAACCTATTAGTGACCTGTAGGATACTCTTCAGTGACCCCAAATAAACCTATGAGTGACCCATAGGATGCCAATCAACGACCCCAAGGAGACTCTTCAGTCACCTGTAGGAAAGCTTTCCAATGCACTTGTCATTGACAAACCTAAAGGCTTGCAACCCCATGATGACCCAAACAAAAAGCTCGACTTTCTTCGGCTTTTTCGTGTCCCGGTGAAGCCTGACGCTTATAGTTCGGTTTCCTCCTAAGAGTCATGGCTATCTTTGGGTAAGCTTATTGCATTTCCATTGAAATCATCTAAGATTTTGCACTGAAATGTTCATGCACTTGATGCAGCCGTTAAGATAAGGGTTCGCTTGTTTTCTAGCCTAAAGGGAGCGTCAAAGCTTGCTTCGCCTGCAAAGCAAGCTTTGACGGTCCAATCCTTAGTATTTAAGTGCATGTCATCGAACTTTTTCTCTTTATCCAAGTAGTGAAAGGTATTCAGATGAAACACTTAAAACATATTCCTTGCGTCATACTGTCATGTCTGGTTTCCCTGCCTGTCGCAGCCGTTCAGATCAACTTCACCGGTGGCAATGTCGTACTAAACGGCGGGGGTACACGGACTACGAATAATTCTGCGATTTGGGATGATGTCGATTATTACGAAGAAGGTGGGTTTAAACTAGACTTTATCCAAGCGGGTGGCGGAGGTATTTTCGCAACCCATATCGGGGACTACTACTCCGCAGGTAACGATGTAATCCATGGACACTGGGACGCGGGGGCTGATGGCGATGTCACTGAAGTCGTCGTCACCAAACTCGACAACACTGCGTTTGACTTGAATTATTTCGTGCTGACGTCCAACACCGAGGCTCGCGGTGCGAATGGTGGACCGGCTTCGGGCAACGAACAGACCTACATCAATGCCTCTACGGATGGAGTCACCATCAGTTACTCGATGCTGTTGCCGTCCGAAACTTGGGGGTTCCCTGCAACCCAGATTTATCTGGACTCGCATTTCGATAACATCAAGACGTTCACGTTTGACGTGAAGAACGTCGTCAACTGCTTTGGCATGGATAATTTCTATATCGACGAACCCCCTCCCAATCCTGTCTCGGAGCCTTCGACCTTGAGCCTTTTGGCAATAGCTTTGTTGGGTTTGGAGCTTCAACGCCAAAAGAAAGGCCAAGGTCAAGGCGCATAAGGCGTATTATTTTTATACTCCATCAACAAAAAGGCCGACTTGCGTCGGCCTTTTCGTGTCACGGTGAAGCTTGACGCTTACAACAGCGGGATAATCAACAACGCGACGATGTTGATGATCTTAATCATCGGGTTGATGGCAGGGCCGGCGGTGTCTTTGTAGGGGTCGCCTACGGTGTCACCGGTCACGGCGGCTTTATGGGCTTCCGAACCCTTGCCACCATAATTGCCGTCTTCGATGTATTTCTTGGCATTGTCCCATGCACCGCCGCCGGTGGTCATGGAGATGGCCACGAACAAGCCAGTGATGATGGAACCAATCAACACACCGCCCAAGGCTTCTTTGCCCAACACCAAACCGACTACCAGAGGCACGGCGATAGGCAGCAGCGAGGGGAGTAACATTTCGCGGATGGCGGAAATGGTCAGCATGTCCACGGCTTTGGAATAATCCGGCTTGGCGGTGTAGTCCATGATACCGGGGATTTCCCGGAACTGACGGCGAACTTCCTCGACGATGCCACCGGCAGCGCGGCCTACGGCTTCCATTGCCAATGCGCCAAACAGGTAAGGGATCAAACCGCCAATGAACAGGCCGATGATGACCATGTGATTGGACAGGTCGAACTTCACATCGCCGCCCAAGTTGTTGGTGTAGTCGGCAAACAACACCAGCGCCGCCAAACCGGCGGAACCGATGGCATAACCCTTGGTGACGGCCTTGGTGGTGTTGCCTACCGCGTCCAGCGGGTCGGTGATTTCGCGGATTTCGTGCGGCATCTCAGCCATTTCGGCTATGCCACCGGCGTTGTCGGTGATGGGACCGTAAGCGTCAAGAGCCACAATCATACCGGTCATGGACAGCATGGAGGTTGCGGCGATGGCGATGCCATACAATCCGGCCAACCAGTAGGCGCCGAAGATACTGGCACAAACCGCCAGCACGGGCAGTGCGGTGGATTTCATCGACAAGCCTAAGCCTGCGATGATGTTGGTTCCGTGACCACTGGTGGATGCCTTGGCTAAAGCGCGCACGGGTTTGAATTCAGTGGCGGTGTAGTATTCGGTGATGACGACCATTAATGCGGTCAGAATCAGGCCGATCAAGGAGGCAAAGTAAATGGCATGAGCCGACACTTGCACACCACTCAGGAAAACCCCGTTCTTAAACATAAACAGCGTGATGGGGTAAAACGCGATGGCAGCCAAGCCACCCGACACGATCACGCCCTTATATAAAGCGGTCATGATCTTTTTGCCGGGGGTGATTTTGACGTAGAACGTGCCGATGATGGAGGTGAGGATGGACACGCCGCCCAACACTAACGGATAGACGATAGGTAGGTCTGCACCCATGGTCAAGATGCCGCCTAGCAGCATGGTGGCCACCAAGGTCACGGCATAGGTTTCAAACAAGTCGGCCGCCATACCGGCGCAATCGCCCACGTTGTCGCCCACGTTGTCGGCGATCACGGCGGGGTTGCGGGGGTCATCTTCAGGAATACCGGCTTCGACTTTACCCATCAAGTCAGCACCCACGTCAGCGCCCTTGGTGAAGATGCCGCCGCCTAGACGGGCGAAGATGGAAATCAACGATCCACCGAAAGCCAGGCCGACTAGCGCATGAAGCGGTTCGGCAACGCCAAGGGCTTTGAGGATGGTGTAATAACCGGCGACACCAATCAGGCCCAGACCCACCACCAGCATGCCGGTGATGGCACCGCCCCGGAAGGCAACGGCGAAGGCTGCGTCCATGCCCTGGTAAGCGGCTTGAGCGGTGCGGCAGTTGGCGCGAACGGAGATGTTCATGCCGATGAAGCCAGTCGCACCGGACAATATCGCACCGATGAAAAAGCCCCAAGCGACGGCCCAACTGAGCAAGAAGCCAATGGCGAAAAACAACACCACGCCGACGATGGCGATAGTTTTGTATTGGCGGTTCAAATACGCTTTGGCTCCCTGTTGGATGGCTGAAGCGATTTCGACCATGCGTTCATTGCCGGGGTCTTGCGCATTGATCCAAGCGATGGAGTGAATGCCGTAAACCAAGGCCGCGACGGCAGAGGCGAAGGCAAACCCAACCCCCCAACCAACCGCGTAGCCGATGTAAAGGGATATGAGCAACCCGGCAAGGGTGACTCGTTTGATTCTGGGGTCATCCATGATTATCTTGGCGCACTCCTGCGCACTGGCGACTAGTGAAACGGACATAGAGTGGATTCTCTTTGATTTAATATTGAATGGAATGGAAAAACGATGGCGACTAAACTTGGCTTGTCAATCAGCTTGAGTTTAGCTATCAATGAACGGATTGTTTTAAGGGTCATATAAGATTGGAAAACCTTAATGCTAGTATTGCAACCCAAAGGTTGTTAATGGAATTATTGATTTCCAAGCTGACGCAGACTGTAGCCTTACCTCCACCGGACTGTTCGCAAAAGACTATCCGTTTAATCATAGGGTATCTTGAGAGATTTCTGGAAGTGCTACAGTAGAACAAATGCCTTGCCAGCACAAGGCACAAGTAATAAATTGAACATTAACCGTTAGCGACTGTCGTAAACTTCATTTTGCCGACTCTAGGGCTAGGCGTTGATGTTCCATCAAATCTTTGATCCCCTTCTCGGCAAGCAGTAACATGCCATCCAACTCATCGCGGCGGAAGGCATGGCCCTCTGCTGTCCCTTGCAATTCCACGAAAGCCGAGGCTTCATTCATGACCACATTCATATCGGTTTCAGCGTCACTGTCTTCCTTGTAATCCAAATCCAGCACAGGGATGCCTTTGTATATCCCCACTGACACTGACGCGATTTGACCATGCAATGGGTCAGTTTTGATTTTTCGTGTCTTCAACAAATGCTTCACGGCGAGTGCGACCGCGACATAACCGCCGGTCACGGATGCGGTGCGGGTCCCGCCGTCGGCTTGAATGACATCACAATCGATAGTCAGGGTGCGTTCGCCTAGTGCTTCCAAGTTAAGCGAGGCTCGGAGTGAACGGCCAATCAATCGTTGAATTTCCAAAGTCCTGCCGCCTTGCTTGCCCCGCGAGGCTTCGCGGCCCATGCGATCATGGGTTGAACGTGGCAACATGCCGTATTCGGCGGTAAGCCAGCCGGACCCCTTGCCTTTCAGAAAAGGAGGGACTCGTTCTTCTATGCTTGCCGTGCAAATCACACGGGTGTCGCCAAACTCGACTAACACCGAACCTTCGGCATGTTTGGTGTAGTTGCAGGATAAAATGATGTTGCGAAGTTCGTCAGGTTTGCGTCCGCTGGGTCTCATTGGCCTTGGCTCGAAATAGGGTAGGCTGGCAGTATACCTGAATTGCCGCGCTTCGGTGGCTTTTGTAATCGCTTGGTTTATGCGTTGCGATCCGTTCAAAATTAGGCTCATGATAGGAATCGCGCTAAAAATACTCTCCCAAAATGTTAAACTTTCTCATCAACATCAGTAATCGACGAGGTTAAGCAAGTCATCATGGCAGGCCATAGCAAATGGGCTAACATCCAGCATCGCAAAGGCGCACAAGACGCTAAGCGGGGCCAACTGTTCACTAAATTCATTCGGGAAATCACCGTATCAGCCCGTATGGGCGGCGGCGACCCGTCCAATAATGCGCGTCTGCGCGCCGTCATGGACAAGGCATTGACGGCGAACATGACCAAAGACACCATCGAGCGTGCCATCAAGAAAGGCATTGGTGCGGCGGAAGGGGACAATTACGAAGAAGTTCGCTACGAAGGTTATGGACCCGGTGGCATTGCCGTGTTGGTCGATTGCCTGACCGACAACCGCAACCGGACCGTCGGAGAAGTGCGCCACGCCTTTAGTAAGGCGGGTGGCAATCTCGGTACAGATGGCTCGGTGGCCTATTTATTCAGCAAAGTAGGCATCATTAGCTTCCCCACTGGCGTGGACGAAGATGCCGTCATGGAAGCCGCGCTGGAAGCCGGGGCGGAGGATGTGATCAGCAATGATGATGGATCGGTGGATGTAATCACCTCCCAAGAAAACTTCGAGGCTATCAAAAAGGCGCTGGTTGGTGCTGGACTGAACCCGGAAAGCGCCGAAGTGACCATGCGGGCCGGGACTAGCACGTCTTTAGGGCAGGAAGATGCGGAAAAATTGATTCGTTTGATTGAACGCTTGGAAGATTTGGACGATGTGCAGAATGTCTATTCCAATGCCGACATCAGCGAGGAAATCCTAGAGAAAATCGCTTGACCCGCATCCTCGGCATAGATCCCGGCTCGCGTTCAACCGGCTATGGCCTGATTGATACCCGACCCAACGGGCCTAACTTGGTGGCTTGCGGTTGCATCCGCACCGAGTCAGATACTTTCCCCTATCGGCTCAAGCAAATCTACGACGGCATTGTTGATATAGTCAGGCAATATCAGCCTGATGAATTGGCGATAGAGCAGGTGTTCATGCACAAGAATGCCGATTCTGCGCTGAAGCTAGGACAGGCGAGGGGTGCTGCCCTGTGTGCGGTGCTGGTGTCAGGGCTGCCGGTGCATGAATACGCCGCCCGGCAAGTCAAGCAAGCCATTGTGGGTAGAGGAGGGGCCGACAAGACCCAGGTGCAGCACATGGTCAAAATATTGTTAAACCTTTCCGGCACTTTGCAAGCCGATGCCGGTGATGCCTTGGGCGTAGCCTTATGCCATTTGCATACTCAGGAAACCACTCGGCGGATTGAACAGATGACGCGGAAAGTTGCCGGGGCTAGGCTATGATTGGTTTCCTACGTGGCGTATTGGTCGCCAAGAAAGCACCTTCCTTGTTATTGGATGTACACGGCGTGGGGTATGAAATCGACGCGCCGATGTCCACCTTCTTTAAGCTACCGGTTGTGGGTGAGGAGGTGTCCTTGCATACCCACATGGCAGTGCGTGAGGATGCCCATACGCTTTATGGCTTTCTCACCGAATCCGAACGGGCTTTGTTTCGTAGTCTCATTAAGGTGAGTGGAGTTGGGGCGAAACTGGCTTTAGGGGTTTTGTCGGGACTGAGCGTGGACGAGTTTCATCGCTGTATTCAGTCGGGAAATACTGCCGTATTAGTCAAGTTACCCGGCATTGGCAAGAAGACCGCAGAAAGGCTGGTGATTGAAATGCGTGACCGCTTGCCGGAGACGGATGGCGGTTCTGTTGTGGTTACTGGCGCTGGCGGGGTTTCGGTTTTGAGGGAGGATAGCCCGGTCGCCGATGCCGTCAGCGCCTTAGTCTCTTTAGGTTTCAGGCCACAAGATGCGAATGCAATGGTGAGAGGGATTCCTGCTGAGGGTAAAAGCAGCGAGGATTTGATTAGGTTGGCGTTGCAGGGGGCGGGGAAGAGGTGAGAAGCCACTATCAAAATAACTGTCTGATATTGAGAACGAAATGAATTGGTTAGCAAACAAGTTTGAACTCTCTCGCGGCGGTAGTCGGGACAATCTTCGCCCTATGGAAGGTTTAAGGGGATTTGCCGTGTTTATGGTGTTTTTGGTTCACTTTGTCACGCTCAGCGAAGCTTGGATGCCTAGCCAAAGCATTTCTGCAAAGATTGCCTATGACCTGCATAAAATCGGGAATTCTGGCGTGGATTTGTTTTTTGTGTTAAGCGGATACTTAATCTACGGTTCATTGATTTCCCGCAAGCAAAACTTTTTTGTCTACATGAAAAGGAGAATTCAAAGGATATATCCGGTATTCTTAGTGGTGCTGGTCATATATTTATTTCTTTCCTTTGTCAGCCCATCCGATAGCAAGATACCCTCGCCTTTTTTTTTCAGTGGTTTGAATTATGTTTTGAATAATGTGTTGTTATTACCCTGTATGTTTTCAGTCGAGCCAATAATAGCAGTTAGCTGGTCGCTTAGTTATGAGATTTTTTATTATTTGGCGATCCCGCTAATCATCTGGCTGACAGGAATGCGCAATTGGTCAACAAGGGAAAGGATGCTGTTTTTTCTGCTCTTGATGGTTTTAATCATGGTCGTTGCATCAGGGAATCATACTAGGCTAATCATGTTCATATCAGGTATTTTTCTATTTGAAACGGACAAACATCGCCTGATGATACCGCCTCGGGCTTGGGTTTGCTTGTTGATATTGATTGCGGGACTTGCAATAATGCCGGTTAGAGTCACGGTATCAGGCGGCATAAGCA
>CAIYXP010000298.1 GCA_903930145.1 uncultured Methylococcaceae bacterium | reverse complement strand
CGGGGAAGGTGCTGATGGATCCGGTGGACACCAAAGAACCCACGGAACCTGCGCCGGTGCCGTTGTACAGCTCGAAGGAGGTCAACGCTATCCCGGAGGTTTTCAGCTTGATGGAGGTGGCGGTGCCGCTCAGGTCGGCAAGGTCCAGTAACGAGAAGTTCACCCAATCGGTGAAGGCGCCCACACCGGGGGTCGAACTGAAGGTCGCACCGCCCGGTACGCTGAGCGAGGACGGGGTAGCGGTGACGACCGCAGCGCTCGCCTGCGGCATGTAGACAACACCCATCAGGGCAATGGCGCCAGCCAACAGGCTGATCTTAGCATTTAGTTTCATAGTGAACTCCGAAAATTTAAACATGAACAAAAATTAAACCGGACTTTAATAAAATCCGAACTATCCGGTGAATCACACGACCAGTCTATGGTTTGTATGCTTCACCAACCTTAAAGAACCCACAGAAGCGGCACAGCCTTAGTGCCGTCTGTCTATTGCCTTCGCGTATCAACGCGCAGCAGTCAACTGCGCATCCATTTCGCTCTTTATTTTTCCGAATTCGAAATCTGCTTGCGAGAGGGTTGAATCTCTTGGCAGGGAAGATTTCCAAATGGTCTACCGCTTGACCTGTTTCATTTGCGCTTGATATTTAGAATGCATGAATCATGCCATATCCAAAACAAGAGTCATTCTTGTCGATTTCCTATTATATGCAGCCCATTGTTTCAAATTGATGAACAAGCCTAGAGACCGCTACCTCCCAGCTTTTCGGCTGTATTACCGAGCCAGTGCCCGGCATAGCCGGCGAATGGCATGCTTGGCGTTACCCCGCCTCAGCGACCGAAGCAGGATTTGCAATTTGCAAATACTTTTGCAAATTGGTTTGCAATTTGCGAAAAACAAGCGCGGGTCTTAGGTACCTGGCCCATTGCCCTTTTGGGCGCAACTAGCGCAACCCAAGCCCTAAGCTTCCAGCGCCCCCACAATGGCATCCTTCCGTGTGCGTGTGGGGGAAGCTAGGCATAAACAAATCAAATCTATGATCTTTAATAACTTTTTAAAACCAAAACGCGGTGGCTAGGAAGTTCGTAACCGCTAGGTTCGTCTCTGTGTGCTGGCAATGCACAGACAGCCCATCCATGCATGGTCAGTTTTGGCACAGTTAGTGCTTTTATTTACCGTATGAAAGTTTTTTCCAATTTTTTTTGTTTGCTACGGACTTGGAAGCCCACTAAACCGGAGCCAACCAGCAGCATCGCCCATTCTGCCGGTTCCGGGACGGGTATGGTCGCAATGCCGCCAATGTACATGGCGTTATTGCCTAGCCCGGATCCCTCAACTTTTAATGAATACCATTGGTCAGGCATAAACCCGACTTGGTAGAGGCTACTCACATAGCTGGTAAACGCCCCAAACGAGGTGGCGGTTGGCGTATTACTGGCCATCAAAGAGCCAGTGCCGCTCAGCCCCTGAAAACAGGGAGAGCTTGTCCAGCTTGACGCCGGGTGTCCAAGAAATGGCAGTTGCCCCAACGCCTGAGGCGGCGCTGACTTGGAAATTAAAGTAATCCGTGAAAGACCCTGGCGAACCGGCTGGCGCACCACCCGCTATCCCTCTGATGCCATAGGGATCAATCACTCCTAATGAGACCACAATGGCACTGGCTTGCGGAACGTATGCGACACCTGCTAGGGCAAATGCAGCGACGAAAAAGCTGGCTTTGGCTTTTTGTTTCATAACAAACTCCGATTGTTTAAAGGTTGGCAAAAATGCGTTGGATTCAGACATTGAATCACTAGTTTTAGATAATCGGTGCGCTGGCTCTCTGCCAAAGGCAGAGGCTCCACCGACCTCAAGGTTCAACAGAAGCGGCTAAGCCTTAACCGTCTGTTTTGGTGATGGCGCGGATGTTCAAAAATCACATGCCGCCCTAGTTTGTGCATTCCTGTTTTTAGGCATTTGGTTCTTGGAACTCTGTGCCGCGACAAGAATTTTTTTACCTGCCCTGTCCGGGCAATCCTGCTTCACCGCCAGCCAAAACGCTTGGCGCGCTTCAGTGCCGTTCAGGGTTGGTCAGTCGATGTTCGACTGAACGCATTTGTTTAGTATAAAGCAAAAATCATACCAAGAAAAGCAATACCGTGTGATTAAAAACCCGTCTAGTCTTAAGAAAATTAGTCAGATTGTTTCTGTTTAGTAAATCAAAAAGATCGCCCTTGACTCTTTTTGCTCACGCATCCAGCGTTAATGCAGCGCAAGGCCAGTTCCTCAGCCACTCTTCGGCCGGATGGAAATGCTTTCCGTGCCCGCCACGATTTGAAAAAAACAATTTTCTGAATGCGGCATCGCAGACGCATACCCTTGCCATAAACCTACTAAATCACACAGTCAATTATAATTTCTCACGACTGGCTTCCTGTGTCAACACCCCTAGCGCAAAAAACTTACGTTTGTCATCGCCCTATGTTGGTGACAAATGCACCATGACGATGCAGTCAAACCGCTGCAAGCTTGGTTGTCTTGGGATGCCAATCCAGGCCAAGTTAGCCTCTCAGCCAGTGGAAATAGACACAACCAACAACCGCACTATAATGTTAAGTTTGTTGCGACAAGCTTTGCGCATAGGCCGCTAGATTGCACATCGCCCAGTTCAAAGCCATAATGCAACAAGTCAATCTTAGCGAACCCCGATGTCTGACAATAAACACCCTTGCAGCACCCAAGGCTTGTATGGCAACAGTCCGGTCAACCCCGGTAACCGCCGGCAAATCGGCTTGGGCCCCAATAAAAAACATTTTAAAATAAATGGACATTCGCTGAAATATGGGTTGTCCGTGCTTATTGTATGGCTATGCCCGGTGGCGGCGCAGGCCATGGCGGACCTGTCCGACATTTTCCAGCCCTATGTCTCGAACACCGTCACTTACATCGACAATCTGTTCTACCAGCCTAAATCGCCCGGTCTCTCAGCTCTACCCAACGGATTCGTTTTTGACGATGTGATGAACCAAGCCACGGTTGGCAGTGCCGTCAACTACGCCTTGGGCCGCCAACTGTTTAGGCTCAACTTGAGTGTGACGGACAACCGCTTCGTCAACAATACATTCTTGAATCATATCTCTTCAAACAACCGTGCTGCATGGAACTGGCAGCTTGGCAGGCAGTGGTCGGGGAATGTCGGTTACGCTTACTCGCGCGCAATGGGTGGGTTTACCAATACCAATTTTTATGGCCTGAATATCATTACCACCAATAATGCGTTTGCCGACCTGAATTATGCGTGGCATCCCCGTTGGAAAGCACGGGCTAATTTGAGCTATCTTGAATTCACCAATAGCACGAGTAGTCGGGCGCTCAATAATCAACAAATGCTCACGGCTTTGGTCGGTTTGAATTATACGACCCCGTCGAATAATTCTACTGGTTTGCAGTACTCTTTCACCGACGGCAAATTTCCAAACCGAACATTGGGCCAAGGTTCCTTATTCGACAACAAGTATCAGCAGCACAGCATCAATGCCTTGTTAACTTGGAAGATCACAGCGAAAACCAACTTCATCGGCAATGTCGGTTACATCTCCCGCATTAACCCCGATTACAGCCAGCGGGATTATAGCGGCGAAACCTTTGATCTGACGCTCAATTGGACACCTACCGCTAAAGTGATGCTGGCACTTTCCGGTTTTCACCGGTTGAACTCGTTTGCGGATGTGACGGCCAATTTTATCCTTGTGGAGGGGTTTAGTCTGTCGCCGATGTGGCAAGTTAGCCCCAAGTTGACCTTGATGGCGAAATTCATGTACCAAACTTGGGATTATTCTGGCGACCCAGGCATTCCGACGACCACCGCCCTATCCCGTCGCCAAGACACGATCCTGAACGGTCAAGTTTCGCTGGTCTACACGCCCGTGCCAAATGCCGAAATATCGCTTGGATACCAAGGTGCAAAGCGAAATTCCAACGATACCCCTATTAACCCAGCAACTTTGCTGCCTTACAATTTCGACTATGATGTAAACAGCGTGTTTTGCAGTGGCACGCTAAAATTCTGATTATCTATATTACACAATAATGAATTCAAGAATACCCGAAGAATCCGCCGTCAACGATGACAAGACCGTCGTCGCCCCGCGCCAGCCTCAAGAGGTTCACACTTGCCCGGTCTGTGGTGCCGCCAACGAACTGGGGCCATTGCAAAGGCGCGAATACCGTTGCGGCCAGTGCAATTTGGAATTGGCCCATGTGGACTATGCCCCCAATGGCGCGGTCCGCGGCGTGTTCGGCTGGCTGCTTGCGGCGGGCGATGTGGTGCTCGACCGCTACCGGATCAAGTCAGTGCTGGGCAAGGGCGGCTTCGGCGCGGCCTACTTGGTGGATGACTTGCAATTGAGCGGCAAGCGCCGGGCGCTGAAGGAAGTGCCGGAAATGCTGTTCGACGAGTATGAAACCTCGTTGCTCAGCCGGCTCGACCACCCCGCCATACCCGACATCATAGAGCGTAGGTCCGCGAACGGCATGGTTTACCTGTCGCTGAAGTTTGGCGGGAGCCGGACCTTGGGCAGCGAGCGCAAGCAGTACCCCGACCGGCGCGTGCCCATGGAAAAGCTGTTCCCTTGGATGCGCCAACTGTGCGAGGTCTTGGTGTATTTGCACAGCCAAGACCCGCCCATCATCCATCGTGACCTCAAGCCGGACAATATCCTGCTGAATGAGGACGAGCGGATCATGCTGGTCGATTTCGGGATTGCCAAGGAAGCCGTGCCGGAGGCGATGACCCGGACCTTGGGCAGGGCTGCGACTTACGGCTTCAGCCCGCCCGAACAGGTGATGGGGACGGGGACTGACGAACGTTCCGACATTTATGCCTTGGGCGCGACGTTTTATGCGTTGCTGACGGGGCAGAACCCGCCGCCGGCACACGAGCGGGTGGCCGGCGCCGAACTGCTTCCGCCCTCCCAATTCGTCCCGGACGTGCCGCTCGAAGTCGAGGATGCCATCACCCAGTCGCTCAGCCTTAATGTCAATCAGCGACAGCGGTCAGTCAGGGAATTCGCCTTGGCCTTGGGGTTGGTTGAAACCGGCCCGACTTCCCGCCCGGTCTGGAGTGGGGATATGCCCTCAAGCGGTACAAGCACGGGTCCACTTGGCAACACGGCAAGGAGTAGGCCGCTGACTGCCGCGCAGGAGCGGACGGCTTCCCCAGGCGTTGACACGCACCAAGCAGCCTCGCAAAAGAATGCGGTCTTGATCTTGGCAGGAATACTCTCGGCGTTGGCCGCTCTCGCCACCGGGGCTTATTTTTACTTTTCCAAAACGGCGGCGACGGTTTCCACGCCTGACGTAAAGCCTCCGGTAAGCAGTGTGGCACAGCCCGTGCCGCCCCCGCCCCGCCCCTTGCCTGTTCCTGAGGAAAGCACAGCCCCTGCGGCACCTTCGGCGGAGACGCCCACTCCTGCCCCGGCGCCGGCTTCGACTCCAGCGCTGGTCGCACCCCAAATTCAGCCGTCACAGACTTTGCCAGCCGCACCGCCAGCCGAACAGCCCCAGCCGACGATTGCGCCAGTCGCCGCACCGCCCCCCACCGCCAAACCAGTGGAGAAGGCCGTTCCCGCCCCGCCTGCACCGAAAGCCCGACGCACGGAATCGACTGCGCCCAAGCCGCAAATCAAGGAACGGCCAGTGTCCGCCCCTGCCCCGCCAAAGCCGAAGCCAGTGGTCAAAGCCCGTCCTGCCGCCCCTGCGGCAAGGAGCAGCCCCAAGCCGTCCAGTGGGCCTTCCCCCTCATGGAGCATTATTCCCGGCGGGGCGCGTAAGACAGACTAAATTTGTAAAGCATCGCACAATCATCTTCAAATCGAAGATAGATTTGCTATGCTAAATGCCGCATTGTAGTATCCGCAAATTGATAGCAGAGAGGCTAGAGTATGAATAAAACCAATCGTAGAAAAACACTGATGGCGCTGGCTGTCTTTCCGGTTCTGATGGCTGGCTGCGCAAGCCAGCAAGGCAACGACCAGTTGATGGGGGCCGGTGCCGGGGCCGTGGGCGGGGCGGCACTCGGTTGCCTGACTGGCTTCATCGCTGGCGGGAACGCCAGCAGTTGCGGCACGGGCGCGGCCATCGGTGCTGCGACTGGCGCGGTTGTCGGCTGGGGCGCGGTCAAGCTCAGCCAATATCAAGCCTCACAGGTGCGCACGCCAACGGACGACCAGAAAATGTTCGGACTGACCAAGCCGGTGGACACCACCCAAGTTAAAATCCGCAAGGGTTCTTCCTCGCCGCGCACCGTCAAACCGGGCGAGTCGGTGAATGTAGCCACTGATTACTCGCTGATGCTACCGCCGAAAACAGCTTCCACCCAAGTCACTGAGACGTGGACTCTGGAGAAGGACGGCAAGACGCTGGCCGAACTTCCCCAGAAAAACACTGACAGGGCTTCGGGCGGGTGGAATGCCGATGCGACGATTCCGGTTCCGAAGAACGCCGAGTTGGGAACTTATGTCATTCAGCACAAGGTTCAGGCAGGCACCAGTTATGACACCGACGAATCGACTTTCGTCGTCGCCAAATAACGGGGGTTGGTTGCGTCCCCTTGGGTGGGCGCAACCTTACCTCGCCGTTTTGCCGGGGCTATTGTTGGCAAGTGCTGCCTATGGCCTTTGCCTGGGGGAATTGGAAAGGGCTAGGGACACGCGGCAACACATTGAACAAGAATGGCCTTTGCGTTCCAGCGGTGACGAGTCCACTCAATACATTCAGAAACTAGGGGTTCGCCTGGCCCAGCTTAACGCTGGCGGTGACGGAATTCCCTGGCGGTTTTCCGTGGTGCGCAACTTGGCGCCGAACGCCTTCTCGATTGGCGCGGGTTATATCTTCGTCACCGAAGGCGCGATCACCTTCGCGCAAAACGAGTCTGAAATGGCCGCGATCATCGCCCATGAGTTGGGCCACGAAATGGCGGGGCATTTTTGCAGCCAAGCCAGTTCAGATTCTCGCGGGCTGTTTGACATCTTCGATTCGCCGGCGCCAGAACGTAGCGTGGTCGTGGGCGCCGGGTCGGTGCGGCAAACCATAGACCCTCGCAAAGAGGAGCAGGCCGACCAAATCGCCGTTGCGATTCTCCGCTCGGCAGGCTACGACCCCCGTGCCCTGCTGCAGGTGGCAAAGCGCCTGCCTATGGGCGGGGAGTCGCACTTGCCCGATCCACGCCGCATCCAGTCCTTGGAACGGCTCGTCGCCAATCGCCAGCAAGTCAGCCGCGACCCGCCGGATTCCGAAGCTTTCAAATCAGTCAGACGCAATCTGCTGCGTGACACCGGTCAGCGCTGAGCTTGCTTCCCCGCCCCCAATGCTGTTGAAATAAACCCGCACATCATAAGCAGGGCGGCAACCCTTTGCCGCCAAAGCAACAAGCAAGCCTGTTGTCGGCATAGGGACGCCGACCTACTGCTTAATTCAACAGCATTGCCCCCCGCGTCGCAGTCCCGTGATTAGCCACTCGATTGCAACCCGAAACATTCATAAATGCAATGTAAATATTCACCTTTTCACTGACAAATATTAGGCGTATTATCAAAGCTGTGTCATATGACACAGTTTCGGCTATGCCGTTGATTGTCATCGTACAGCATGGGCTGGCGAAATATCTGCTTTCCAATGAGGTGATGCAAATGAACAACAACCCCAATTCTTTTTTTAAATCGGCTGCGACACTGGCGTTGAGTGCCATTTTTTCAAATCCGGCATCCGCGGATACCATTGTCACCGATTGGGATAATGTGACTTTGCAAGCGATTCGCGACACCCGCCCCGGGCCTCCCATCGTTGCGCGTGCGTTGGCGATTGTGAACACTGCCATGTTTGATGCTTGGGCGGCTTATGATGCCAAGGCCGTTGGCACCCGCCTCGGCGCAACGTTACGGCGGCCTGCCGGCGAACGCACGGATGACAACAAAAAAGCAGCCGTCAGTTTCGCAGCCTATCGTGCCTTGGCGGATCTGTTCCCATCGGAACAAGCCAAGTTCGACGCGAGAATGTCTACGCTGGGCTACAACCCGGCAAACACTAGCACCGACACGTCCACGGCGATTGGCATCGGCAATGTCGCGGCGGCGGCGTTGCTTGAGTATCGCCACCATGACGGTTCCAATCAACTGGGCGATTTAAGCGACAGCCACACGCCTTATTCCGATTACACGGGTTATGCCCCCGTCAACACGCCCGACGCGATTATCGACCCGGCGCGTTGGCAGCCATTGCGAGTCTCGGATGGTCATGGCGGCACTGTGGTGCAGAAATTTATCGCGCCGCACTGGGGCAAGGTCACGCCGTTTGCGCTGACTTCCGCCGACCAGTTCCGTCCGGGTCCGCCCGCCGCCACAAGTTCGGCGGCGTTTCGCGCACAGGCGGATCAAGTGGTGCAATACACCCGCTACCTTGATGACCGTCAGAAAACCATTGCGGAGTACTGGGCCGACGGGCCCTCATCCGAATTGCCACCGGGCCATTGGGTGTTATTCGCGACTTTCGTGTCCAATCGCGACAAGCACACCTTGGACGACGATGTGAAAATGTTTTTCGCCATGACCAACGCCGTGTTGGATGCCAGCATCGTGTCTTGGGAAGCCAAACGTTTCTACGACTACGTGCGCCCGGTGACGGCGATCCACTATTTGTACACCGGACAGACTATACCTTACTACGATGGCCAAACGGTGGCCGCCGAGGCTTGGCAACCATACCAAGCATCTACGTTGGTGACACCGCCGTTTGCCGAGTACATCTCCGGTCACAGCATATTTTCACGCGCGGCGGCCGAGGTATTGAAGAATTTCACCGGCTCGGATGCCTTCGGCCATCAAGTGACCGTCCCGGCGGGTAGTTCGCGGGTGCAACCCGGAACCGTTCCCTCGCATGATGTGACGCTGTATTGGGCGACCTTCACCGAGGCCGCAGATGAGGCGGGCATCTCAAGACGCTATGGCGGCATTCATTTTGTCCAGGGTGACATGGTTTCGCGTGAGACAGGTGCAAAGGTGGGGAATTACGCATGGCAAAAGGCCCTTAATTATATCCGCGATCCAAAATTGAACAGTGGGTACAATGCCACTGAGTGCCTGTTCAATTGGGCGGAAGAAAATTACGCCAACCTATTCACCCCGGTTGGTCAATTCACCCAGATGTCTGCTAGCATGGCCTACCGCCACTATTCAGGCAGCAACTCTTACATGGGCGTTTCGTCAAGCGACAACCACGTGTATTACCAAAGCCCGGATGGCAAACGCTCAGACCAAGGGCCGTTGTCTTCTTGGTTGGCAAAGGCGAATTGCCCCTAGGCGACAGTCTGTGGCGGCAGGGTTGGTCAGTGCGCTGACCACTGGCGCATTACCGTTGACCATCATCCAAACTGCGCCACTGTCCCAAGTTGGGACAGTGGCGCAATCCCATCCCCACAACCAAAGGCCATGCCTTAAAATCTAGCATCCCGCCACGGTTTTGACACGACGCATCCTCGTCATGGCAGCCATCAAACGACCTCCCCCACACTGTCCCAACTTGGGACAGTCACTAACGTCCAAGTTCAATGATTAATGGATTTATTGCGGCAATAATAGTTGTCAAGTATAGTGATCTTTAGATAGCAAGCAATACAGGATAAATCGTGAAAAATATTCAGATGAAGGCAAAATTAGCCCAAAGCCTATTGCCGCCCGACGGCTTTGATGAGTTTCTCTCGGAAGAAAAGAACCGGCTTTACGAACCTAAAGACTTGCGAGCCATTCGCATTCGGCAACAGGGCGGTAGCGACGCACAGAACTTCAATCGAATGCCCGTGCAAATTCCCGTCAGGATGTCAAAAGGCGGTGTGGGCAAGACGACTGTGGTGGGCAACTTGGGGAGCGCCCTCGCGATGATGGGTTATCGGGTGCTGCTAGTCGACGGTGACCCTCAGGCTTCGCTCACTGGCTTGATGGGGATTGACTGGGCCGCAGAAGAATTGACGCATATCGGAGAACTGATGCGGCGGTGTTATCGCGGGCAGCCCGTCAATATCGAAGAAGCGGTCAAGCCCATCTACGCGGACGGGCACCTAGACCTGATTGCCGCCGACATCACCCTGGCGGAAGCAGATAGCTGGATGATGTCGGCAGCTAACCGGGAATTCATCTACAACCGGATGGTGCGCGATTGCATGGCTTTCTTCTCGCGCTACGAAGTGGTGCTGATCGACACGGCCCCGTCGACCAGCCTGCTCACCAACGCGCTGATGCTTGCCTCCAATGAAATTTTGGCGGTGGTGATGCTTGACGGGCAGTCGCTGAAGGCCATGCAGGTTCTGGCATCGAATGTCAACGAACTGAACAACGCATTCCCCGACCTGAACCTCGGTGTCCATATCGTCGCCAACGGGTATCACCCAAGCTACGGTTCCTGCAAGGAGGCACTGCAAACTTTGGGTTCTTGCTACCCTAACCACCTGAACGACAACATCTTGCCATTTTCCGCCTCGTTTAGACGGCAAATCAACATGCTTGATGACGCACTGAGCGGAACGGTGTTGGAGCGGGAACCCGGAACGGTCAGTGCCGAAGCCGTCATCAACTTGGCTTGGTCGCTGATCGACCGCTATCAGATCCATTTGGACGGCCAATGGTCGCCCGTTGCCGATCTCCGCCTAGGGGAAGCCGCATGACTGCCGCCAAGAAGTCCGTACCGCCTAAATTCAGCGGATTGCTCAAGCAAGGCATCATTGAAGCCGCGCCAGAATCCGCCGTCAATGGCATGCCGACCTTTGCCAGTCTGCCCGCTACCGTGGAACCGACCGACCGCAACGCGGCGGGCGCGTATGCGGGGGAAGGGCAAGCGGAGGGGGAAGCTGGCGCAAAAACCGATGCAGTGATCTTGATCCCCATCGACAGGATTGACTCTAGCCGATTTCAAAACCGGCTGACGCTAAGCGAAGAGAAAGTCGTCGGTTTGGCGGAAAACATCCGTCAGGATGGGTTAAACAATCCGATTATTGTCAGGGCCGTCGGCAAGCGCTACGAACTCGTTGCCGGTGAAACGCGAATGCGCGCTTACCGGTATCTCGGGTATCAGGAGATACCGGCATTTGTGCGCGAGATGGATGACGTGCACTCGGCGCGAAGTACGGTGCTGGACAACTTTTTCCACGAAACCTTGACTGATTACGAGATTTATAAAGGCTTGCAGATATTGATGAATGTGAATGCCGCGACTTCGATCCGTAAATTGGCCGAGATCACACCTTGGGAGAAATCCCATGTACAACGCCTAATGGCCTTTGCGCGATTGCCGCCAGCGGTCATCGACATGCTGGAGCGCCAACCTGGGCTGATCGGCTGCGCGACCGCCGAATCTTTGGCCACCTACAAAGGAAGGGGGGGTGATCTTGCTCTGGTGGTGAGGGCGGTGGAACGGATTCGTGACGGCAATATGCCGCAAACACGGGCGATGGCGTGGATTGAATCCAAATGCCAAGAAAGGGGTTTGGGTGCATCCCCTGTTCGCGCCGTTGTGACGTCGGCACAGGGGAACCCCCTTTGCACCGTCGACCGAAGCCCCAAAGGCATTAAAATACAAGCAACCCAGGGCACCAATATTGACTGGGAGCCTATTCAAACAGCACTGATTGGTTTACTTAAAAGCCAATTGTCCAAAGACGGCGACGCAATTGGCCCGGTGGATTCGCCTGACCCTTCCGCTTAGGCCGGCTCTCTAGGTTTTTTGCTGATGCGCCGGCGATGTCCGCTATCCTCGCAATCGCGAACTTTTGGACTGTCCCAAGTTGGGACAGTCCATTCAACTCGTGGATATTAAAAAAACCTGGGTAAACAGCCAGTATAGGGAGGCGGAAAGCGCGACTGCAACAGGCAGGGTAAGAATCCAAGCTATTGCCAGGTTGCGCAGAGTGGTGAGCTGCAATCCCGATTTGTTGGCGGCCATTGTACCTGCTATGCCAGAGGACAGTACGTGCGTGGTGGACACTGGCAGGCCAAACATATCGGCCGCACCGATAGTCGCCATGGCGACCATTTCCGCCGATGCCCCTTGGGCATACGTCAGGTGAGACTTGCCAATCTTTTCCCCCACCGTCACGACGATGCGCCTCCATCCCACCATGGTGCCCAGACCTAAGGCAATGGCGACTGACACTTTGACCCAGAGCAGTATGAATTTGGTGGAGTCATCAATTTCTTTCTTGAAGGCCAAGAGGTTGGAATGGGTGTCATTGTCGAATTTCACGGCACCATTCTTATCCAGCAGGCGAATGGATTCGGAGGCCAGATACATCTCGTTGCGAACGTTGGCCACAGCCTCCATTGGCACGCGGGCTAGGGAACCGTAACCCTTCACTTGCCTGGCGATGTCGCCGACCACACTGGCGAGAGCTGGCACGATCTCGGAACTGTACTCTTTGGTGCGTACATAGTCGGTCAAGGTGGCGTGAGGGTCGGCAGGGGCCGGTGTTGATGTGGACTTGGCCAAATCCTCTTGGGTCACGCGAGCCACCGCCAAGAACTGCGTCATGTGATCCATCGGCATCGCCCGGTTGAGTGCGTAAGCGGTCGGTACGATGCCAACCAAGATCAGCATGATGAGCCCCATGCCTTTTTGCCCGTCGTTGGAGCCATGGGCGAAAGAAACACCCGTGCAGGTCAAAATGAGGATGCTGCGAATCCACCAAGGCGGTGGGGCGTTGTCTTTGGGTTCCTCGTAGAGTTCTTGGTTCTTCACCAAGGTCCGCAAGGCCAGCAGTAGCAGGGCTGCGCAACTGAAACCGATGATCGGGGAAAGCAGTAATGAATAACCCACTTTGGTCGCTTGCGCCCAATCGACGCCGCTAGCCCCGCCCCGCCCATGCATCATGGCATTGGCGACACCGACACCGATGATTGAGCCGATCAGGGTATGCGACGATGAGGCTGGCAAACCGAGATGCCAAGTGCCGAGGTTCCACAGAATGGCAGCGATGAGCAGGGCGAAAACCATGGCAAAACCGGCACCTGAACCCAATTGCAGCATCAATTCGACCGGCAGCAATGAGATGATGCCAAAGGCAACCGCGCCGCTTGAAAACAAGACACCGAGGAAATTGAATACCCCCGACCATACCACTGCAAAATTGGGGGGTAACGAATGTGTGTAGATGACAGTTGCCACGGCGTTGGCGGTGTCGTGGAAACCGTTGACGAATTCGAACCCTAGGGCAGTGAGCAACGCCGTGAAAAGCAAGATGAAGGGGAGCCAAGAGAGAGGTTTTCCACCGGCACCGCTGATATCACTCACCAAGCTGTAACCTGTGAACAGCAGGCCGAAAACAAGTAGGGCTATAAAAACGATATTGGCAATTAGGGAGTTTTTTTGATAGACACGGGGTGCAGGGGATGTGGAGAGGGCGTCGGTAGAAACATTCATATAGATCCGTTAGCGTTGCCAGAATGGACAAATTATAGTACTAAAGTCTGATAAACGTAGGAAATTTGTACTTGGGTAAATATCAAGGGCGCTTTACTCCTCGCCGATTTCGCCTGAATGACGCAGGCGCTGCCCCCCGATTTGGGATCGCCAATGGTGACACATGGCACTCAATAGGCCTGCGGAAGGCCAAACCGAATGGCGCTAAGGGTCAATGGCCACCCAAATGTAAAACCGCCCCCGCATTTTTTGTATCCTCACAGTTGACAGCATCATTGATCCAGATCATTATTATCAAGCGATTCCCACGCTTGATTATGCGTGTCGGAATGGCAGAGGAAAGTGGCTTTTCGGGGTGATGAATGGCGTAAAACGCTCACTAATGAAATTTGAAATAAATGGCAAATTGGGATTTTGACTACACTGATGGCCGCAGGGAAAGCTGGGCAAGGAATGGAAAAACCGACGCATTCAAACTGCTTGACTACTGTGGCTTGGGTTCTGCCAGCGAGCAGTACAGTATGTGCGAACTTGCCGAACTGACCGGCGCCCTGTTATGGGCCGAGGGGCATGAAAATGTTCTCTACCCCGCTGCCTTCCGCCACTCTCCCGTCACGGGTCAACCGCTGCCGACATCTTTGGGGTCGCGCACGGAAAGTTGGCTGCCCCCTTTTGGCTGTGGTCAACCCCCCGATTTCCAAGGGCTGCCCGGTTTGCGCCAGACTCAGGCCAAACTGGCTTTGTCCAAAGACTTGACACTTCAGCAAGACCCCGCCACGTCGATCCCTTTACCCCCACCGGGGGACTATCACTTTTTAGTCGGCAACTTCTCCATGCGACGGCCCTCATTGCTTGCCGTCGAACCACGCAAGGGGATGCTGTTTGTCTTCCGCGACTCTTCGAATCAGTGGGCGGAATTGAAGGGCAACCCCCAATTGCTGCCAGAGTCAACTTTGCTGGCCAGCCGCTGGGGACTCGCCTGCCCAGACCTTGTCCGGCGAAATATTTATCTGCCGACCGATAAAGGGCTTGCGGTCATAGGCATCAATATCCTCAATCTCACTTATGGGCTTCGCTTGCTTCCGGGGCGTTGCGTAGGTGCGCCCTGCTGCTTCCAAGGGAAAAGAATATTTGTCCCGGCGATACTGGACGGGAATGTGGGAGTGATTTTGCAAGTCGATCCTAGGAACCCGCTCCAGAGCGAGCAAATGGAGGTCGAGCATAGTTTTCTGGCCGAGCCTTTTGATGCGTCCATCATCGACCGTCGCCAAATCATTTGGCTGAGCCGCACCGGTCAATTGATCCTTAAATTTGACGGTATCGACAGCAAGCCAGCCATCGCGTTTATCAGTTGGCCGGAAGGCTTTCAACCCTGTTTTGAATTCGGCAGCCCATACCTCGCAAGGGATGGAATGCTATGGCAACTGGGTTTTGACCAGGGGACCGAACGCTACACTTACATCACACTGGCGAGTGGGCATCCTGAAAAACAAGAAACAGCCTGTCCGCGGTTCGGTTCCGGTACGGTCAACTTTACGCTGGAAACCCAGTTGAGGAGCCATCCGTGGCTCGACCCCGAAGAGGTTTCCGATGCCACTGCAAACCATATTGTGCTACCTTTGCTGGAGTCTCCTGACAAATCGGCGTTATGCGCGCGCATTCCATGGAATAAAGGGTCCGATAGCCTCTTTAAAAACCCAGTCAAGCATACTACGATATTCCAGATGGTGACGGGGGATGGCGACATAGACTTTTTCATCAAGAAAGTCGCCCGTCCCTGGCTGGCTCGCCCTTTCGTTTATCGCAAATGTATTTATTTGTACCACCCGGACTTTGACGACCCTATTCCTGGATGGAGACTCTTAGCCTAGCTCATCAAGAACAATAAAAAACTCATGCGTTTTTGCTTGCTAATATTACTGGCGCTGTTTTCACCCGCTGTGGCTTCCGGACAGCAGGCATTTCTTATTCAGAATTCTGGGTGGATGGAACCGTTTTACAGCGATCCAAACTCTCAGTTCAAGCCTCTTGTGCTGGCTGTCATTCAAGCCGTCAGCGGCCCGGAAGATCAAATCTTTGTCTCCGCATTCAATCAGTCAGCCGGGGGCAGTCAATCGCCCATGCTGGTTTTTGCAAGCGGCCAATCGCGGCCCTTGGAAGAGTCCGTTGCCGCCATCGCCGTTGCAAAAAAAACCAAAACAAGCGGTTTGGCCGATACGGATTTTGAAGAAGCGGTGACGAAGACGATCATCGAACAGTTTCAAACCAAGCCGGGTATTGTGTGGATTTTCACCAATAATAAAAACAGCCCCAATAATGATGCCGAAACGGCAAAGCGCAACCGACAGTTTTACCATCTGATACATAACGAACCGTCAATCGTCAGGACGGTGGTTTTCCCGCTGGGGATGCCCGTCAAGGGGGCTGTATACCAAGCCAACGGACTCATGGTTTATGCCATGGCCTACGGTCAGGAAGCCGATGCCCAACTGCGCGAATTGTTGCAAAGCGGTCGCATCATGCAAGTCTTCACCGGGCAGTCGGCCCGGCTTAAACCCCTAGACCGGGAATCGGTGCGCCTAGTGCCAAAGGAAATCAGGAATGGAGCGGGTTCGAAGACGAAGGTGAGTCTGGCTGCCGACCAGCAAACGGTGGTTTTGGATGTGGCTGCCTCCGAGCAGCAGCCTAGCGTGGAAATCGTGGCCTCATTGGAAAACTTATTCTATCCCTATATTATCCAAGCAGCCGATATTTCCGCCCAATTCACCATTGACACATGGAGTAACCCGCTGTCCGTCGAACCGCAAAACATAGTCGGCTTGGAACCGAGCGCACAGCGGGAAATTAAAGTCAATTTCCCCATTCCCTTGGCCAAGATACCCTCCATCTGGTCATCTACGGCACTGGGCTCTTTGGGTAAGACGCTTAAAGTGCATGGCACGGTCGACATAGGGCTTAATAATCAGCAAATCGTTGTGTCAGAAACGTTCAGGCGCAACCTCAATGAACTGTTTCCGGGAGACCCCATCTCTGAGGTGTTTAGCCCGCCAACCGGGATACAATCCTCATTCGTCAAAGTGCCTATCATTGTTCAAATTAATTATCCGACCTATCCAATTTTTATTATTGGCCTAGGTTTGTTGGCCCTGATTGGTCTTGTTTTTTTGGCTTTTATGTTAGCGGCGAAGCAACGCTATTATGAGATTGAAGTCGATGGGCGGCTGCAAAAATTCAAACTGAAACCCTTTCAATCCCAAGAGTTGCACTCCGACACAGGAGAGGTTATCGCTAAAATACAACGGCGAATGACTAAATTATCAGTCTCGGATAAAAAGCCAGGGCATAGCGTTAACCCCATTGGGTAGTTTACAATGACTAATACACGGACACTTAACGGATGCCAAAACTTATTTGCTCAATGTCTCAAGCTGAATAACCATTTTCGTATTTAAACTGAGAACTATCATGGCTGAGAATAAAACACCCATCAAAGGCAACGTCAATACTCAAGTTCAGGCAACCAAGCCGGCAGTTTCGGATGCTGTCCCTGTGCCTGAATCCAAGGGTTTCAAAATACCTCCACCTGCCCCCAACCCGCCCCAACCCGCCTATAATGCCGGGTCGGTGCAGCAGGCCACCCCTGAAACGGGAACCAATATTTCGGTGAATGTGCCTAACGACGGCATTCAGACTGACACCAGCCCCCGCGACATGGCCATCGGCGGCGGTGTCTTGCTGGTGTTGCTGATCGGGTTTTTCTTTGCCAAGAACGGTTATGCCAACATGCTCGTCGGCAAAAGGGTGGCGCCGCGCTCCGCCAACGCGGCGGGTTGGTGGCTGTTCACTTTGCTGTCCAGCTTGGCGACTGGCAGCGTATTGGGCATCGTCAATCAAGACAAATTCTTTACGCCGCTATACTTGGGAATCTTTATCGGCATTGCCTTGCTGTCTTTAGTGTTGATGCTCATCACCGGACGCCGTTGAGACTGCGCAATTAAAACCGAACAGATACGAGAACCATCATGGCCGAACCAGACACTGCGCCACGCGCCACCAATAGAGCCGATCAAATCGTCAAACTTCGCCCGACCCTGTACATTGGCGTGGGCGGCACGGGCATGGAAGTCATCTTGCGCGTCCGCCGCCGGATACTCACCTCTGTCTGGGGTCCGCCACATAATCCCATGCGGATTTCCAGTCTATCGGAATTTCCGGTGGCGCAATTCATTCATTTCGACCTTGACCATGGGGCCTTGGTCGAGTCGGGGAAGTCGCAGCGCACCGACCCGCTTGCCGACAGTGTCAAATTGACGGACGAGGATCGCTTGGTCGAAAGCTTCGAAATCGAGCGTTACAGCCGTAGCGACGATGATTTGACCAAGTACCCCTACATCAAGGACTGGTCTCCGCTGACACCGAAAAAAATCCGCGAATTGGGCATAGACCCAAGCAAGGGTGCGGGCCAGATTCGTGCCATTTCCCGCCTGTATTTCTTCGACAAATACACCAAAATCAAGGAAAAAATCCGCACCAAGCTAGTCTGGTTGAAAAGCGGTTTGAATAAAGATGCCCAACTTAAAGCTCTGGGGCTGGACTTGGACACCAGCAAGTTTCGGATTGTCGTCATCGGCTCCGTGGCTGGCGGAACCGGTGCGGGTTCGTTCTTGGACATGGGCTGGTTGTCTAAATGGATAGCCAAAGAAACCGTTAGCGCAGCAGAAGTCGAAATGATGTTGTTTTTGCCGACCGGGTATCAAAGTGCCGCCAAAGAACGCACCGAGGCGAATGGCTATGCCTCTTTCATGGAACTGGAAACCTGCATGAGGGGGGGGGCGCATTTTGTGACGCGCTGGGACAACTATGACCGGCCTGAGCTCAGTGTGACACCTTTTGACGAGGTCTATTTGATTGATTCGGGCAACTTGGCGCAATTACACACCAGTAACCAGAAAGACGTTTACGAAATGGTGGCCGATGCGCTGTTTGAGGATTTTGCCTCCATCGATTTCGCCAACCGAAAGCGCTCCGTCGCGGTCAATCAACGCCAGCACAAGATACTGCCCTTCACGCCGCCGGTGCCGGGCAACCGGTATGGCGACATGAAGCTATCCTACTATCAGGGCTATTCGGCCTTTGGGCAGTCGGTGCTGGACACTCAATTGGGCGTGAGGCGCGACATTCGCGCCTATCATTGGACCGAGGCAATGCTCAAGGCGTTCTTTGGTGTCGCAGCGGACAATGTCGGCTCGTCACGCGCCACCGACAAGCAACGCGATGAGTTCATGGCGGCTTACATGCAATTGGTGGCCAAGCCTTTTATCGAATTCCCGGAGATCAGCGATCCCAAGGCCAGCATCAACCGGGGGGAGTTCGTCGATTACCAGCTTACCGACGATTTGTTGCTGGACCGGCAGGGCTCGCTCATCGAAGGGATGCGGCAGAAGGTGGCAGGACGCATTGAACAGATTGCCTCGGGTTTTAACAAGGACGAGTGGGGGAGTCGCATTCGGGAGGTGGTCAAGGAATTGGAGCATGATGTCGTGCGTGACCAAGATTCCACCGCCGACACCACGGAAGACCGGATTACCCACAATGCCAACCAACTCATCAAGGATATCAAAGACAAATTGCATAATCAGCTTTATGTCTATCTCGACAACAAAGAGTTCGGTGGCTTGGAATACGTGCTTTCCTCGGTGGAGCAAATCAAAGACCGTTTGGAAAACCCCAACACCGGCTTGATTGCCGCATTGGCAGTCAACGCCAAGCGCTATGGCGAGATACGCGATGTCGTCCGCACCTGCGAATACGAGCGCCTGTTGGACAATCTGGAGCAAACCAAGGGTAGCGGATTCTTTAGCTTCGGCAACAAAGAGGAGCAAGCCAGGCGCATTTTGGAGCAGTTGAAAGAAGAGATTTGCAACTTTTTGAAGTTCCATCTGCGCAACAAGGCGGCTACCCACGCATCCCTGCGCTTGCAGGACATTTCTCTATGGCTGGGCGAACGGCAAGGGCTTGATGAGCGCGGCGATGCCCGCTGGACGGGCTTGGTTGGGGAATTGCAGGCAGGCAGGAATGCCGTGTTGGCGATGATCGGCTCGGTCGAACGCAAGGTTGAATTGTTGCAGGAAGACATCCACAAAGATTATGCCACTTATATCCGTGTCGAAACGCCGGCGGAGAGTGCGCCGATGCCAGCGATGCAGGAACTGCGCACATGGGCCGACGAGGTGTTCAAAGATATTGGCGGTTCCAAGACCTTGTTTCCCATGCTGGCGGACTCTGGCGAACGGGAACGATTGATTGGTTTGTTAAGGGCCAAGGCCGAACAGCAGATCGCCCTGATTTCCAACCAACAACCGGACGAGGTCGATCCATTGATACTCGCTTTGGAAGCGATACGCCCCGCAGAGCGGCAAAGGCGGTTCCAGGAATTGCTGACCCGTGCCATGCCTTGGGTGGATGCCAGTTGGGGCAAAGATTTCGCCCCTAAACCGGATCAATTCAAATGTTATATCGGCGTGTCCAAGGCGGCTGAATACGAGAAGCGCTTCAAGGAGGAGATGCTCGCACAGATACCCACGGCAGCGGGCATTTCGCCGCAACAGCTTGCCTTTGTCGACACTGGCGTGCCGGGACGTGCGGTCTGTTATTGTGAATTGTCGGGCATTCCGTTGACCACGCTGCGCGGCATGGAAGCTTGGCGCACCAGCTACCGCAAGGAATCCGAGAAAATTCCCCTCCACACCCATAGGGATTCCACCCAGTTCACTCACCCTTTGGCACCGTCGACGACCGAATTGAATCGTTTGGCCGATGACTTTTTCCATTATCTCATCGGGGTCATGCTTGGTGTGTTGACTCGTGACAGTAACCCGGAGGTGGTTCCGCCCGGACAGTATGTGTTTGCCGTCAGCCGTGGCGACAGCCGGCGCATCGGCAACGAGCGCGCATTTCGGCTCAATGGCTTGCCGGAGACCTACCATAGGCAGATCATGGAAGAAATCACCGATAAATTGAACAGTCTTGATGTCAAGCAACTGCTCTTCTTGACGGCGCTGGCAGAATTTTATGCGCTGGACGTTTACACGCCGTGCCTGGTTGATACCGACACTGGCGCTCAAAAGCCGGTCAAAGGCTTTTCCGCCGCCATCGCCGAGGAAATTGCGCACGAATTGCGGGAGAAAGCCAAACGGAAAGGCATGGGCGATGCCGAGATTGCCCATTGCAGGCTAAGGGCTGCCGATACCCTAAAAGAATGGAGTGGCACGGTCGATAATTCCAACGAAGACGCCTATTCTTGGGAAGTCGAGAAAAGTGAACTGCCACGACTAAAGCGGGTTGTGCTGCCTGTATTCTTCCAAGCGGGTAGGTTGGACCAGTGGCTGGAAAAACCTGCACAGGAGGGTCAGCCAGCCAATGGGCAAACTGCCACGCCTCCACCGTTTGTGGCACCACCGCCCCTTCCTGGTGTGCCGCCGCTACCCACTCAATACCAGTATTTCATTGCGGTCAATGGTCAACAGCATGGACCTTATCCATACGCCCAACTTCAGCAATGGGCGGCGGCAGGCCAGGTGGCGGCTGCGACCTACGCTTGGCGCGAGGGTTTGCCATCGTGGCTGCCCCTGAACCAAATTCCCGAACTGACCGCCTTGTTTGCGAGCGTTCCGCCGCCGCCTCCTATTTCTGGAGCGCCGGGATTGCCGCCCGAACCGCCACCCGGTAGTTAATTAATGTTGGTGTGCAGACACTGTAAAATGCAGTTGGGTTGGGCAACCGAGTATTGTCCATTTTGTGGGAAACCCAAGCCGGCCGTTGATGCGCCGACCCCGGTTTCACCAAAGCCGGAGTCGACCCCGACACCTCCAAGGCAGGAGCAACACCCTCCCCAACCCAGACCCGTGCCGGCCCCGATCCCGCCGACTTCGGCGGTGAAATTGACGAGGGGGGGGAATATTTCCCTATCGAAACATTCCCCTAATCTAAGTCGCATCTTGGTCGGCTTGGGTTGGAAGGTACTCGCAAAGCCAGCCAACGATTTCGAGCTTGAAGCCAGCGTCTTCATGACGGCTGAAAACGGCAAGGTGCGGGGCGACGAAGATTTCATCTTCTACAACCAACTTAAATCATCGTGCGGCTCGGTCGAACTGATCGAAGACAGCAAGGCATGGGCCAAGGAAGGCTATGCCAAAGTGATCAAGGTGAACCTAAGCAAGATGCCAAGCGTTATCCAGCGCCTGTCGGTGAGCGTCACCATTTACGAGGCGGAAGCACGGCGGCAGAACTTCGGTCAGGTTAAAGGGGCATATATCCGCATTGTTGCCGAGGAAACTGGCGTGGAAATTGCCCGTTTCGACCTTTCCGACAATAACGGCACCGAGACGGCGATGATTTTTGGTGAAATTTATCGGCGTGGCGCCGAATGGAAATTCAAGGCAGTGGGTCAGGGATACGTAGGCGGGTTGGAAACCTTGTGCCATGAATTTGGCGTCAACGTAGACTAGGAATAAAGATTATAGGTAGCAAGATTTAAGGGGAAACTAACTATGGCGGTCAAATTAAACAAAGGCGGGAATATTTCCTTATCCAAGTCTTCGCCCAACCTGAAGCGCATCATGATTGGCTTGGGTTGGGAGGAGCGCACCACGGCGGGCGAAGATTTCGACCTTGATGCCAGTGTTTTCATGCTGGGCGAATACGGCAAGGTGCGGAGTGACAATGATTTCATCTTCTACAACCAGCTTAAATCGGCCTGTGGTTCGGTCGAGCACATGGGTGACAACAAGGAAGGCGCGAGTGGGGGAGACGATGCCGAGCAAGTCAAGGTCGATTTGGGCAACATGCCTGCCTATGTTCAACGGCTGGTGGTGAGCGTCACTATTCACGATGCCGACATGCGCCGCCAGAACTTCGGGCAGGTTGGTGGGGCTTACATCCGCATTGTCGATCAAGAAGGCAACTTGGAAATCGCCCGCTTCGATCTCTCGGAAGATTACAGCACGGAAACGGCGATGGTGTTCGGCGAGGTTTACCGGCGTGACAATGAGTGGAAATTCAAGGCCGTCGGTCAAGGGTATGCCGGTGGTCTGGAGGCATTGTGCCGGCAGTTCGGTGTCGATGTGGCCTGATTCGACAATCTTTGATTTTTATTAGTACATTTTCTAAACGATAAGGAGATTCTCATGCGTCGTCTTCCTGTTTATCTGGTTTTGGATGTCTCGGGTTCGATGTCGGGCGAACCCATCGAAGCCGTCAAAAATGGCGTGCAAGTGCTGGTTTCGACATTGCGCAAAGACCCCTATGCACTGGAAACCGCTTTTTTGTCGGTTATTACGTTTGAGTCGAGTGCCAAGCAAGTGGTCCCTTTGACCGAACTCGCTTCGTTTCAGATTCCCGTGATTGTCGCCACCGGCTCGACCAGCTTGGGGGAAGCGCTGACTTTGCTGTCCAAGCGGATTGAGGCGGAAGTGGTCAAGACTTCGGCGGAACAAAAAGGCGATTGGAAGCCTTTGGTTTTCTTGATGACCGATGGGTCGCCCACAGACAATTGGCGCAAAGGTTTGGACAGCTTGAAGAAAGTCAAGACCGGCATCATCGTGGCTTGTGCGGCTGGACCCAGCGCGGACACCAATGTGTTGAAACAAATCACTGAAATAGTCTTGCAGTTGGATGTCGCCGATTCGGCGGCCATCGGAGCCTTCTTCAAATGGGTGTCGGCTTCCGTGTCCTCTGGTAGCCAGAAAGTCGAATCCGGCCAAAAGGAAGTCATGGGCTTGAGCGATTTGCCGCCCCCGCCACAGGAAGTCAACATAGTCATGTAATTTTCAGCCTTTCACACATTTCGGGACATTCATCATGGCCGTCAAACTGAAAAAAGGGCAGGGCGTCAGCCTGCGCAAAGATGTGTACGATTTATCCCAAGTCACCATTGGCTTGGGCTGGGATATTGCCGAGGAGAAATCCAGTGGCTTCCTAGGGGGATTGTTTGGCAACAAACAAACTGAAGACTACGACTTGGATGTCGTCGCTTTTCTCTGTGCCGCCGATGGCAAGGTCAAAAATCTAGGCAGTGTTGAGAATGGGCACCCCAACCTGAAAAATGGGGATGTGGTTTTCTTCAACAGTTTGCGCCATCCGTCCGGCTACATTCACCTCACCGGGGACAACCGCACCGGGGAGGGCGACGGGGACGACGAGCAAATCATCGCCAACTTGTCGGCACTGCCCGAGCAGTACAAGAAAATAGCCTTTATCGTGCAAATCTACCAAGGCATAGAACGCAAACAGCATTTCGGCAAAGTCAAGAATGCCTTTATCCATGCGGTGGATGGCAAGGGGCGTGAAATGGCAAGCTTTGACTTGTCGGGTGATGCGACCTATGCGCCGCACCATTCGATGATTTTCGCCGAACTGGAGCGGGAATCTACGGGGTGGAAGTTTCAAGCCATAGGCATCCCCTTTGAAACCGACACCTTTGTCCATATTTTGCGTGACCGATACCTGTAAAACCATTATCCGCCAGCTTTGCAATACGAAATCCACCTATGACTACGCGAAGACTTCCGGTTTACATTCTGCTGGACACATCCGGGTCGATGCGGGGCGAGCCAATACACGCGGTGAATGTGGGCATGCAATCCATGTTGTCCGCCTTGCGGCAAGACCCCTATGCGCTTGAGAGCGTACACCTGTCCGTCATCACCTTCGATATCGAGGCCAAAGAGCTTTTCCCGCTGACCCCTTTGGAGCAGGTCCGTCTGCCGGAAATTGCAGTGCCCGGTTCGGGCGCGACCTTTTTAGGCGCGGCACTGGAATTGCTGATTGACCGGGTTGACCGCGATGTCATTCTCGGCAGCCCGGATCGTAAGGGCGATTGGCGACCCCTGCTGTTTATCATGACTGACGGCAGCCCGTCGGACTTGCAGTGCTATCGGGAAATGATCGCAAAAGTGAAGCAACGCCATTTCGGCAATATTGTTGCCTGTGCCGCCGGTCAAAAAGCCAAGGAGGCTTTGCTGAAGGAGTTGACGCCGACAGTCGTGAGCTTGGACACCACCGATATCGCCTCCTTCGCCCAATTCTTCAAATGGGTGTCGGCCAGTGTGGCCACCGGCAGCAGCAGTGCAGGCGTTGCCTCCCCCACGAGCCTGCCCCCGCCGCCGCCCGAAGTGCAAGTTGTGATTTAGCCCGTTTCATAAGGAGTTAGCCATGCGCAGACTGCCGGTGTTTTTTGTTCTCGATGTGTCGGAATCCATGGTTGGCGACAACCTTAGGAAAATGGAAGACGGCCTGTCTCAAATCGTGCGCAGCTTGCGGCACGACCCCCACGCACTGGAAACCGTATACTTGTCCGTCATTGCGTTTGCCGGCAAGGCTGAAACCGTTGCGCCGTTGGTGGATGTCGCCTCGTTTTATCCGCCGAGGCTGCCCATGGGCGGTGGGACCGCCCTCGGCGCGGCACTCATCCACCTGATGCATGAAATTGACCGCGTGGTGATAGCCACCACTGCCGAGTGCAAAGGCGATTGGCGACCGATTGTCTATATTTTTACCGATGGCAAGCCTACGGACTCCACGGACATACCGATTAGCCGCTGGAAAAGGGATTACGCGCACAAGGCGCATTGCATTGCCGTCGCCTTTGGAAACTACGCCGATTTGTCGGTGCTTAGGCAATTGACTGAAAACGTACTGGTTTTTGAAGAGACCCAAGGCGACAGTTTCACTGATTTTATCCGCTGGGTCACGGCTTCGTTGACCGCCCAGAGTCGGAGTGTCGGCAATGGATCACCCGGTGTGCAGCTTGCCAAGATCGACGACACCTTGCTGAAAATCATCCGTGACCTGCCGCCGCCTTGCCCCAATTTGGTGGACAAGGATTGCGTGACCCTGATAGGCCGTTGCCAGAAAAGCCATAAGCCTTATCTCATCAAATATGACCGGGCGAATATCCACCTCGAAACCGACTATTTCAAGATAGACAACGCGGCCTATGAATTGTCAGGCTGCTATCCGCTTGATGAAAATTATTTTGCATGGACCGACGACAGCAACCCGAACCTGAAAGTCAACACCGGCGAATTGATCGGCACACCCGGTTGCCCGCATTGTGGCAATCCCTCTGCGTTTGCGATGTGTGCCTGCGGTGGACTGATGTGCATCGGTAGTCTGGGCTTGGCACAATGCCCTTGGTGCGGAAAATCGGTGAATTTCGAAAATACTGACGCTGACGGCTTTGATGTCCACCGGGGCAAGGGTTAATCCATGCCAACCAAGCCTCATATATCCCCGGAAACATTAGATTGGTTGATCCAAAGCATTTGCCATGCCGATGATGCCGACGAGCCACCCACTGTGAACGCTGAAGTCGCCCCCGCCGAATTGTTGGCCGAATTCACTCGCAGTCAGCCGGTTCTACAGGCGTTTGAACAATTTTGCGAGCAAATCAAGGCAAGCTGGCAAGCGTTTAACCAGGGTGCGCAATTTGCCGACCCTGCTTCCCCAGCCGGCGAAGCCCAAACCGACCCGGATGTCGCGGCCATGCCCGCCCTGCCACTGGACATTCCAAGCCTAACCAAAGATTCCCCTATGCCATTTACCCGTCCGGGACATCCCGTCATACCCTCCTTTAGCCGCCCTGCAAAGCCATTCCCATCAAACCGGCCTAGTTTTTTCATTGGCAAGAACGCCAAGGTGGGCGAACCCTTCGACGCCGTGCTGGAAATGTCCGGTGTGGAAGATCTGAAGATTATCAACATGGAAATACCCCCGGAATTGGGCTTGGTTTTTGATCCCGAATCCAGGCGCTTGCAGGGTATCCCCGCCATCGCCGGCGAATACCCGTTGAAATTCAGCTACCGTCTGACCGCCGTGATGGAGGGGGAGTGTAGGCTGGTCGTCAACCCCGATCCGCGCTCGTTATGGAAGGATTTGCCTTCCGACGCCTGTGACAAAGACTGGAAGCCCGACGCTGCGACCGCATTCATCCTAGGCAAAGACGGCTGCAAAATGGTTGCCGCCAGCCAACGCGGTCGTTCCCATGCGCATGTGGGTAGTTTCCGCGACGACGATTTTCTGCTGGATGCCGAGACGGACTGGAACATCTTGGCGGTGGCTGATGGCGCCGGCAGCGCCCCACAGTCACGGAAAGGCTCCCAAATCGCCGTGCAGCGGGCCGTGGAAAAGATGAAACAGTGTCTGGAGGGTGGGGAAGTTTCGGGGAAACTGCGGGAACTTGCCGCACGCCCGGAGGGGGCTTTGAATCTGTGCGAAGATTTGAAAAAAGAACTTTACCCGGTCTTAGGCGGTGCAGCCTTTGCCGCGCACAAGGCTATTGAGGACGAGGCTGTTGCCAACGGCAGGCCCGTGAAAGACTATGCCACCACGTTGATTCTAGGCTTGCACAGAAAGCTCCAAGCGGGCCATTTGTTCGCCAGCTTCTGGGTGGGTGACGGCGCGGTGGCCGTCTATCGACGCGGGGTCGGGGTCGAATTGCTGGGCGAAGTGGATTCCGGTGAATACGCCGGCCAGACCCGTTTCTTGGATCAAGCGGTGCTGTCTTCTTACGATGAGATCATGAAGCGCCTGAATGTGTTCATCGCCCCAGATTTTACGGTATTTGCCCTGATGTCCGACGGCATCAGCGACCCTAAATTTGAAACCGACGGCAATTTGGTGAAACCTGTGTTATGGGATGCGCTTTGGGACGAGTTGTCCCCCTTGCTGGACGACGAGAAACCCAATGAGCGGCTGTTGGAGTGGATGAGCTTTTGGAGCCCCGGCAATCACGACGACCGCACCCTCGCGCTGCTTGCACCAGGACCTTAAAGCCCATGGCGAACATCATAAAATTGCAAACTGTTGAAGGACAACCCATTGAAATAGTGGATGAAATCATCGGGTCTGGAGGCATGAAGGATGTTTATTTCAGCCCCGACAAATCCTATGTCGTGGGTTTTTTCCGCGAAGAGCAGGATGCGCAGACCAAAGACCGGCTGCTCATGATTACGGGGCGCTATCGGCAGAGCCTGTTTGAAAACGCCGGCGGGGATTATTGGAAAAACCTGTTCTGCTGGCCTAGCGCCGTGGTTGAATTCAACGGCCGCATCGGTGTGGTCGCCCCCACCTATCAGCGCCATTTCTTTTTCGAGTTTGGTTCTAGGAATGACGATTTTCTGGGGATCAAGGGCAGGGAAAAGGAAGGTAAGTGGTTCGCCAGCGCCAATAACCAAAATCGATTCCTCGACCCCCGCGAACGTGGGGATTGGCGGAAGTACTTGAAAATTTGCATCCTCATCGCCCGGGCAGTGAAACGGATGCACGCCGCAGGCTTGGCCCACTCCGACCTTTCCTATAAGAATGTATTGGTCGACCCCACGGACGGTCGTGCCTGCATCATCGACATTGATGGTTTGGTGGTTCCGGGCAAATATCCGCCCGACGTGGTGGGCACGCCGGACTTCATCGCACCCGAAGTCGTCATGACGTGCCACTTGGGCAAAGAAGACCCCAAGCGCAAACTTCCCAGCATCGCCACCGACCGCCATGCCTTGGCTGTGTTGATCTACATGTATCTGTTCTACCGCCATCCCTTGCGTGGCGACAAAGTGCATGACGCAGACCCGCAAATCGACGAGACCTTGTCCATGGGTGAGAAAGCCCTGTTCGTCGAACATCCCTCCGACACCAGCAACCGCATTAGGGCTAAAAACATCAAACCTAGCGAACTGCCATGGAAGGACACGGCCAAAATACCTTATACGGTGTCCGGGCCTTATCTGACCCCGTTATTTGACCGGGCATTCATGCAAGGTCTGCATAAACCTTCCGAGCGTCCCACCGCCGACGAATGGGAAAATGCGCTGGTGAAAACGGTGGATTTGATCCAACCCTGCCAAAATCCCAACTGTAGCCAAGCGTGGTATGTGTTCGACAATACCACCGCGCCCCGTTGTCCGTTTTGCGAGACCCCATACCGGGGCAGTTTGCCCGTGTTGAATCTTTACTCGGCCCGCCGGGAGGGTCAATTCACCCCGGACAATCACAGGCTGATGGTTTACACCAACCAATCGCTGTTCCCTTGGCATGTCAACCGCAACATCTTCCCCAATGAACGCCTTGCACCGGAATTGCGCAAACGGGTGGGTTATTTCGTCTGGCACAATGAGGCATGGTGGCTGGTCAACGAGAACCTGCCTGAGTTGACCGAAATTTCCGGCGAAACCAAGCACCCCATTCCTATCGGCATGGCCGCCCCGCTGATGGATGGGGGCACGCTGCTTTTTTCACCGCAAGAGGGCGGGCGGTTGGCAGTGATACAAATGGTCGAGGGACATTGACGGATGATTCGGTCTAAACGGCATTGCATGGATGCCCGACAACCCCAACATCAGTGGTTTTCCTCTCCTAGGCAATCAATGATAAGTATCATGAATAGGGTTTTCGCGAACGAATGCCTATCGGCAGCATCTTGGATGATAAGACAGATAACGAGCTATGCTATCCTAGCACGCGATTGAGGGGCTTGCCTTGGTCTGGTCAGGCAATGATTGGATGCTCCTAAATCGGGATAATAAGGTGCGTGGATTGATTGCAAAAACCCAATCCATTAATGTTTTGTAGGTTTAATTCAACTTTGGTAGGAGTGACTTATGGCTATTAGTTTGCAAAAAGGCGGCAATGTCAGTTTAAGCAAGACCGATCCGGGCTTGGTCAATGCATTGGTGGGCTTGGGCTGGGATGCCCGCTCCACCGATGGGTCTGCTTTCGACCTTGATGCCAGCGTGTTCTTGACCGGTGAAAACGGCAAAGTGCTGTCCGATGGGCATTTTGTGTTTTATAACAATAAAAAGTCGCCCGACGGGGCCGTAATGCATTCCGGTGACAACCTGACTGGCGCGGGCGAGGGGGACGACGAGCAAGTCAGCATCAATTTGCCGGGGACCGACCCTGCCGTGCAGCGTCTGGTGTTCGCCGTGACCATACACGATGCGGAGGCCCGCAAACAGAACTTTGGGCAGGTGCGCAATGCGTTCATGCGTATCGTCAACAAGGACAGCAACACGGAAATCGCCCGCTTTGATTTGTCGGAAGATTATTCCACCGAGACGGCCATGATTTTCGGTGAAGTCTACCGCAATGGCGCTGAATGGAAATTCAAGGCAGTGGGCCAGGGTTTTGCCGGCGGTTTGAAGGCGCTGGCATCCGACCACGGCGTCAACATCGGGTAGGCCGGCATGCCAGTTTTCTCGATCACCGGCGACATCGATCCTTTCCTGCTGGTCAGTCTGAAACGGGGCGAAAAGATTTTTTGCGAATCCGATGCCATGGTCATGATGGAGGATGCATTGGACCTGAAAGGCCAGATGCGCGGAGGCTTGGGGCAATCCTTGCTGCGGCGGCTGGTCAATGAGGAGTCGCTGTTTCAACAGGAAATCGTCGCCGTGCGCGGGGATGGCGATTGCCTGCTGTCCCCGGCGACGCCCGGTGCCATCCAGATTTTGGACGTGTCGCCCAAGGCTTCCTTCGTGCTTTCCGACGGCAGTTTTGTCGCGGCGGAGTCCACCGTCGAATTGAAGGCGCGAATGAACAATTTGGGCGGCGCATTGTTCGGCGGGACGGGCGGCTTCGTCGTGATGGAGGCGACTGGGCATGGCAAACTGGCGGTGTGCGGGACAGGGTCGGTGTTCACCTTGGATGTCGTTCAAGGCCATCCCATCACCATCGACAATAAACATGCGGTGGCTTGGTCGTCCGGCCTGCACTATGAAGTCACCCTCCTGCAACAACAGGGGGGGTTGTTGGGTTCGCTGGTGGGTTCGGTCACCTCGGGCGAGGGTTTGGTCTTGAAATTCAGTGGTCAGGGCCAAGTCATCGTCTGTTCCCGCAATCGTGGGCTATTCAGTCGCCAAGCCGGGAATTCGGGGTGAACCGGGCAGTTGTGACGGGAAACCGTGCCGATGATCGGAAGGCGCGGGGAAGGCACCAAAAAAATTCAGGCGTGGCGGGTGTCAATGATTGGATTAATGCGATTGTGCGGCCATCATTCGACGCCATGCCATGCATCACACTTCGTCAATCCGCATTTAGCGAGACTTAAATTTATGGCAATCTCTCTACAAAAAGGTCAAAAGATTTCCTTGGAAAAGGAAGCGGGCAGTGCATTAACCAAAATCATCATGGGGTTGGGCTGGGATGCGGCAAAATCCAAAGGGTTATTGGGTGGTTTGTTCGGCGGGGGCGAGAGCATCGACCTTGATGCTTCCTGCATGCTCTTCGATGAACAAGGGAATCCTGTCGATGTGGTGTGGTTTCGCCAGTTGCAAAGCCGCGATGGCAGCATAAGCCACACGGGCGACAACCTTACCGGCGACGGAGAAGGGGACGACGAGCAAATCATCGTTGATTTGCCAAAAGTGCCCGCCCAGGTGAAAAGCCTAATCTTTGCGGTGAGCAATTTCACCGGGCAAAACTTTTCCCGCGTGCAAAATGCCTATTGCCGCATCGTCAACGCCCAAGGCAATAAGGAAATCGCCCGCTACAATCTGAGTTGCCAAGGCGACCACACCGCGATGATTATGGCGAAGGTTTATCGCCATAACGACGAATGGAAGATGCATGCCATCGGTGAAAATGGACAGGGGCGCACATGTCAGGAGTTGCTCCCCAACATCAGACCTTTCCTTTAATTAAACCAGCGATATGCGGGTCTGGTTCAACAAGGCGTTTTCCAACCTCCATAGCGTGTTGGAATCCATACGCGGCGGCGATGTGGCGGGGGAGTTTGACTTGGTGTGCAGTCACGACCACCCCCGCTTCACGGGTTTTCAGTCCGCCCACCATCACGCGCTGGAACCTGCGAATCGTCATGGCGATGAATACTTGTCGTTTTGCTTGGATTTTTGCAAGCAAGAAGGCATTGAGGTTTTCTTTCCGGGGCGGGAAGCCGTCCTTTTGGCCGAAAACGCGACACGGTTCGAATCGCTGGGTGTTCGTCTGATTAGCACGGCAAGCCCGGACAACTTGCGGACGATCCACGACAAGCTTGAATTTTATTCCAACTCGGCAGAGTGTTGTGTCCCTCCAGCGGAGTTTTGCGCGTTTGATTCGCTGTCGGCTTTTGATGCCGCCTACGCTGATTTGCGTTCGCGGCATCCGGTGCTGTGCGTCAAACCCGCCAAAGGGGTTTTTGGCATTGGGTTTCGCATCATCGACGAGCATCGCCTAGGCTTGGATTTGCTGCTCACAGGGCATTTGCACCATACCCCCCTCCATGATTTTCGTCGTTTGCTGGACGAGGCAGATTTCATCCCAAGTTTGTTGTTAATGGAATATCTGGATGGGGTGGAATATAGCGCGGATTGCGTGGGCGATGGCAATCAGCTTGTTGCCCTCGTGCAACGTCGCAAACCCTTGGATGGCCTTTATGGGCAGGACATCGTCGATTTGCCGGCAATCCGGGCGGCTTGCGCGGAGTTGGCTAGTCATTACGGCCTGCTAGGCTTGTTCAACGTTCAGTTTCGCGAGGGGCGAGGGGGCTTGCGCTTGCTGGAAGTCAACCCGCGATTTTCCGGCGGCATTGGCATGAGTTGTGCCGCCGGGGTCAACCTGCCTTATTTGGCGGTGCGGGGTGCGGTTCACGGTTTTGCCGGGCAAGCGCTTGCAGCGAGTGCCGCTGTGGGTTCCCGTGTTGTCGAAATCCCCCGTGCGCATTGTTTGGAAACCAAGGCGGCATGAACGAAACTCGCACTGTTTTGCTGAAAACGGGCTTTTTGTCGGTGGACATATTCCCCGGTGCAGCCTTTGCCTTTGATGATTTATGCGCCTTCGCCGCACGCAATAACCGCAAACGCGGTTTCTTGTTCATCAGCAAGGTGTTGGGCAAGCACTGGCCGGTCGCACCCACGGTCATGCGCAACATTCATGCGCATCTTGCGGCGGACATTCCGGCCGGGGCTGCGCCTACGGTGTTCATCGGCATGGCGGAGACCGCCACTGGCTTGGGCCATGGTGTGTTCGAGGCGTTTTTGCAGCGCAACCCAGACCATCCCGCCTTGTATTTGCACTCCACCCGCTACCGCGTGGCGAGCAGGGAGTTTCTAGGCTTCGAGGAGCGGCACACCCACGCCCCCGAGCTTTTCCTCTACCGGCCACTAGACGGAAATCATGATGACTTATTCCGCACGGCCGGCACGTTGGTGTTAATCGATGACGAGATCAGCACCGGTTCGACCCTGTGCAATTTGGCGCGGGCGTACCTATCCGTGAACCCGCAGCTTCAGCAAATTGTCTTTGCTTCCATCACTGATTTCAGCGGATCGGATGCCGGCCAGCGGTTTTCCGCAGAAATAGGCATCCCGGTGCGCCGTGTCGCCGCTTTGCGCGGTGCTTTCCAATTCCAACCCGTCGAGCATTGGCCAGGGGAACCGCCCCTGCCCGCCGTGGGCGATAATGATTGCGAGGAAGGTTTCATGGCAGACCGCTTGGGACGTTTCGGCATTAGCGCAGCCATCCATATTCCGCCGGAGAATATTGACACCCTCGTGGCAGGATTGGATGCCAACGCCCGCGTGTTGGTGTTGGGGACGGGCGAACTGATGCACCCGGCGTTCCGCTTGGGGCTTGAGTTGGAGGCTAAGGGATTCGCCGTCGCCGTGCAAGCAACCACGCGGTCGCCCATCCTAGTCGGCGAGGGGATTTCCAAATGCATGGGTTTTGCGGACAATTACGGGGAAAATATCCAGAATTATTTATATAACGTCGGGCAGGGTGAATACGATCTGTGTATCATCTGTCACGAGACCCCATTGGGGGACGAACTGATGGAAATTGCACAGCAGCTAGGACGCTGCCTATTTTATGACTGTAGAAATCTTTGAGCGGTTTGCCGGACGGCACTAAAGCCAGTCAGCCAAACCGAGTGATTACATAACTCAACCAGAGAGGAAATGATCATGGCGATTACCCTTCAAAAAGGCGGAAATGTCAATCTGAGCAAGGAAGCGCCCAACTTGGCCCACATGTTGATTGGCCTGGGCTGGGATGCGCGCTCCACCGACGGACAGGACTTCGATTTGGATGCCAGCCTATTCATGGTAGGTGCGGACAACAAGGTGCCAAACGATGCCTTCTTCATCTTTTATAATCAACCGAAATCGCCAGATGGCTCGGTGGAACACACTGGCGACAATCTCACCGGCTCGGGCGATGGCGATGACGAGGCAATCAAAGTCGATTTGAAACGTGCCCCGCCGGAAATCCAAAAGCTGGTCGTGGCGGTCACTATTCACGACGCCGAAGCCAGGAAGCAAAATTTCGGCCAAGTCGCCAATGCCTTTATCCGTATTGTCAACATGGACAACAATGTCGAGATTGCCCGCTTCGACCTGTCGGAAGATTATTCCACCGAGACGGCGATGATTTTCGGCGAAGTTTACCGCAATGGCGCAGACTGGAAATTCAGGGCGGTCGGACAAGGATTCTCCGGCGGTTTGCGCGCCTTGGCACTGCAACACGGCGTACACGTCGGGTAAGCCCATGGACATCCGGTTGGGGCAACGTGTCAAGATCGCCGATCTCCTGCCCGGTGCGGGGAAATTTAGCATCGGCTTGAAAATCGATGCGCCGGGTTTGGTGATCGACCTATCCTGCTTCGGGCTTGATGACCAAGGCAAGCTTTCCGACGACCGCTACATGACCTTCTACAACCAGCCGACCACGCCTTGCGGCGGGGTGAAGCTTTACACCCCGCCCGGCGACAGGGCAGGCTTCGCCGTCAATCTGCAAAAGTTGTCTGCTGGCATCGCCCGCCTAGTCATCACTGCCAGCATCGAAGGCGAGGGAGTGATGTCCAAGCTGCAAAGCGGCTATCTGCGCTTGGTTGACGAGGCCGGCCATGAAGCGGCCCGTTTTAGCTTCAGCGGGGCCGATTTCCAAGCCGAGCGGGCGTTGATGCTGGCGGAGATTTACCGCAAGGACGGGGTTTGGCGTTTGTCGGCCACGGGACAGGGCTTCAACGGGGGCTTGGATGCCTTGGTGCGGCACTTCGGCGGCGAAGTCGCCCCCGCCGCCGAGCCACCCCCGCCACCGAAAACCGTCAGCCTCAGCAAGATCACCTTGGAAAAGCGTGGAAACACAGTCTCCTTGGAGAAGAAAGGCGGGGCCGACCACGGGGAAATCCTCATCAACCTCAATTGGCATCGGCCCCCGGCGAAAAAAGGGCTGTTTGGCGGTTTTTCCGGCGGGGGCGGGGTCGATCTGGATTTGGGCTGCTTGGTCACCATGCGTGACGGCTCCAAAGGGTGCATTCAAGCGCTAGGCAACACGTTTGGGGCGCTTAACCGGCCTCCTTTCGTGCAATTGGACGGGGATGACCGCACGGGTGCGAGCTTGGGCGGCGAAAACCTACGCATTAACGGTGCGCATTGGGATGATCTGCAACGGATATTAGTGTATGCCTTTATTTATGAAGGTGTGCCGAACTGGTCCTCCACCGATGCCGTCGTCATCCTGCGCACACCGGGCCAGCCCGAAATCGAGGTGCGCCTAGACTCCCATGACGACCGCCGCACTTGCTGTGCCATCGCGCTGCTCGAAAACCAAGGCGGGTCGATCAAGATTGGCAAGGAAGTGGTCTATTTCGCCAGCCAGAGGGAAATGGATCAGGCGTATCGCTGGGGCTTGAATTGGATCGAAGGCAATAAATGAGTGGGACGGGTTCACAGACTTAAGCCTCGACCTGACCAAACTAATTGTAAACTATATCATCGGTTTGGCTTGCCAATTAACCGGCAAGCCAAACTGCCATTCCTACCACTGGAGAACAACCATGAGTTTTCAAAATTTCCTAGACACGCTCAAACAAAAAGCGGGCGAGCTCAAAACTGAAGTCCTCAAATTCAAGAACAAAGACTTCCTTAACGCCTGCATGGCCGGGTCGGTGTTGGTCGCCATGGCCGACGGCGAAATTTCCTCGCAGGAAAAGCAGAAGATGATCCGCTTCATCGAGCATTATGAAACGTTTTCGGTCTTTTCCAGCAAGGAGACGATTGAATCTTTTCAAAATTTCCTGACTGCGATTGAATTCGACAAGGATTTGGGTGAAGCCAAGGCGTTTGAGGCCATCCACAAGATGAAAAACAACGACGAGGCGGCTCGCTTGATCGTGCGCCTAATCATCGCCATTGCCGGGGCGGACGGCAATTTTGACGAGAGCGAGAAAAAAATTGTGTGCAAGATCATCGAGGAGTTAAATCAAAAGCCTGCCGACTTTGAACTGAGCTAACCACTGCCCTGGTGGATAAAGTTCTCTTTCTCGACTTGGACGACACCTTGTTCCAAAGTCTTGCCAAATGCCCGTCTGGTGCCGCGTTGAGCGAAACCGCTTATTTGGCGGATGGCCGCGCCCATTCCTTCATGACGGGCAAGCAGCGCATTTTATGGCGCTGGTTTGACGAGCATACGCGGGTGATACCGGTCACTGCGCGTAGCGGCGATGCGTTTCGCCGGGTCAAGTTGCCCTTTCGGGATTGGGTCGTGCTCGACTTCGGCGGTGTGCTTCTGGCTCCGGGCGGAAAGCCCGACGAGGCTTGGCTGGAACGGGGCAGGGCATTGGCTACCGGCTATCAGGCGGTGTTACAGGAATTGCTCGAAACAGCCACGGCGTTTGCCCAAACCCATAGCTTGGCGGTGCGCATGAGGATAGGCGAGGATTACGGTGTACCATTCTATTGGATGGCAAAACACCGCGAGAACGAAGCTGAAAGCCTAGACCGCTTGCAGCAGGAATTTGTCGCCCCTTGGCTGGAAAGGCGCAAGGGGGCCTTTTACCTACACCGCAACGGCAACAATCTGGCGGTTTTGCCCTCATCCCTAGGCAAGGAACATGCCGTGCGCCATCTCATCGAACGCTTGCGCCTAGGCCATGATGAATTGCTGACCGTAGGCATGGGCGATAGCCTTAGCGATGCCGCCTTCATGGCCGAATGTGATTATGCGATGACACCCTGCGGTTCGCAGTTGTTCGAACTCGGCTTGGCGCCGTTGGCGGCGTTGGGATGAACACACAGGCATTCATGCATTTTCATGGCAGTTATCGTCCCGAAGACGTTAACTTTTTGCTCAAACCCATCCAAGTCGAGTTCGTCGAGATTGCCGAGAAGGAGCACCTGATTCAAAGCGGTCAGCGCCATTACAGTGAGATGCTCAGCCGGGAACGCCAACCGTCGCCCACTTACCTGTCCATTTTCCGCCGCGCCCAAGCCGCCAACCGCTTGCGGCTTGCACGGGACTTGCTTGAATTGGCTGCCATCATCGCCGCGCGGCGCTGCGGCGCAATCACCCTCGTGTCCTTGGCCCGTGCCGGCACCCCCGTCGGGGTGGTGCTCAAACATCTGCTGTCCCGCCTGTGGCAACGGGATTGCGAACATTATTCCATCTCCATCATCCGTGACCGTGGCATAGACACCATCGCCTTGCGCCACATCTTGGAAACCCGTGGGCGCCAGCCGGAAACGCTGGTGTTCGTGGACGGTTGGACCGGCAAAGGGGTGATTGCACGGGAGCTGGCGCTCGCCGTTGCCCAATTCAACCAAGCCATGGCGACCCGCATCGACCCCGAACTTTATGTCGTGTCCGATTTGGCGGGGGTGGCGGGTGCGGCGGCGAGTTGTGAAGATTATCTGATACCCTCCAGCATCCTCAATGCGACCATCTCGGGTCTGGTCAGCCGCTCCGTGCTGAATGGGCAGATCGGTGACGGGGATTTTCACGGGTGCGTGTTTCATGATGAATTCGCCCCGCAGGACATGTCCACCGACTATGTGGATGACTTGCTGCAAGCGGCCTTCGAGCGTTATGCCTCGGGTCATCGGCCTGTTGGCATCCCTGTGGACACCCGTGCGGCAAGGGAGGTTTCCCGGAATTTCTTGCGTGATTGCATGGCCCGATTCGGGGTAAGCGACGAAAATCTAGTCAAGCCGGGCTTGGGTGAAGCCACCCGAGTGTTGCTGCGGCGCACACCGAAACGGGTCATGGTGCGCGATGCCTCACTGCCTGAAGTCGCCCACCTATTGCAGTTGGCTGCGGAAAGAAACATGGCTTGCGAAATCGATCCAGACATGCCTTATTTGGCCGTTTCATTAATCGAGGGTCAACACGATGTCTGAGAAACCTATCGGTGCCAGCCTCTACGTCCCCGCCACCCACAAGGACCTGCTTGCGATTGCCAACGGTAAAAAATACCCCAGCCTACGCTCGGTGATTTTCTGCACGGAAGATGCCATATTCGAAAGGGATTTAGGCTCGGCATTGACCAATCTAGCCGATTGCCTGGCGAGGATGACGGCCGACACCCGCTTGAGCCGTTTCGTGCGGGTGCGCAATCCAAACATCCTACGGCGTGTCTTACTGATGCCATGCGTGGAAAAATTGGACGGCTTCGTGTTTCCCAAACTGACACGAACCAACCTTGATGATTATTTGAATCAACTCATCGGTTCACCGTTCCAGGCGATGTTGACGCTGGAAACTCGCGAAGTCTTCGACACCCTCGAAATGGTGTCATTGCGCGACGAGCTACTGCGGCATTCTTGCAAGGGCAGGATACTCGCCTTGCGCATAGGCGGCAACGACCTACTCGCCCTATTGGGCATCCGCCGACCACGCAATCTGACGATTTATCAAACCCCGCTAGGGCTGACCATCGCCCAACTTGTCACGATTTTCAAACCCTATGGCTTCAAGCTCACCGCCCCGGTTTTCGAACACATAGAGCAAACCGAGATATTGCATGCCGAAGTCATGCAAGATTTGGCGCACGGACTGTGTGGCAAAACTGTCATCCACCCCTTGCAGGTTCCCCTCGTTGAATCCTTCTATGCCATCCCCGATGCCGACTTGCGCATGGCGGAGCGCATCCTCAACGCGGAACATGCCGTATTCCTGCATCAAGGCTCGATGTGCGAACCCGCCACCCACCAGTCTTGGGCGGAAAGCATCATCAGGCAGCATCAAATGGGCAATGACTGAACCAGCGGCAATCGGGCCATCCCTTTTGCCGAATCAATCCATTCTTTTAAATTACCAAAGGAAAAACCCGTCATGCAATTTAATTACCAAGGTCTGACCGACGAACAAGTGGAACATTCGCGTTTGCAAAATGGCAGCAATGCCGTCACCTTGCAGGAAGTCGAATCATTTTGGAGTAAATTGCTGGGCAATCTTAAAGACCCGATCATTATCATTTTGATTGTTGCCCTGTTTGTCACCGTCGGCTTGGCTGCATTTGGCTATGCCGAATGGTATGAAGGCGTGGGGATTGCATTGGCGGTGTTCATTGCCACCATTGTCGCCACCTTGTCGGAATATAAAAATGAAACAGAGTTTCAAAAGCTACTGGAAGAAGCCTCACTCATTAAAGTCAAGGCGTTCCGCAATAGTAAACTCCTTGAAATCAGCATCAATGATTTGGTGGTGGACGACTATGTATTATTGCAGCCGGGCGATACCGTGCCGGCTGATGGTTTCTTGGTGGCGGGATATGTTGATGCCAATGAAGCGGCATTGACAGGGGAATCCGAAGCAGTCAAGAAACATGCCCTTATGAATGAAATCGACGAAATCCATAAATATAATATCATTGAACGGGCTTGTCTGATTGAAGATGGCGAAGCGGTCATGAAAGTGACAGCGGTTGGCGACAAAACCCAATATGGGCAAACGCTGGAAGAGGTGATAAGTGCCGAGGATAGATTATCACCATTGCAAAACAAACTGACTATACTGGGTGGGCAAATCACCACATTTGCCTATGTGGGTGCGGTTTGCATTGCCCTGACTTTCATGTACAAGCATATATTCATGGATGTCGGTAGCTTGGATGCTTATGTGAAGTTGCCGATTCCGCAAATTATTTCCCACCTAGTCACCGCATTAATTTTATCGATCATCATCATTGTCGTCGCCGTTCCCGAAGGCTTGCCCATGATGATAGCGATTGTCCTGTCATTGAATATGCGCAAGTTATTGCAGGCCAAAGTATTGGTGCGCAAATTATTGGGAATAGAAACCGCCGGCAGTTTGACCATATTATTTTCTGACAAAACCGGCACCTTAACCCAAGGCAAACTCAGCGTCGCCGAATTCATCACGGGTGACAATCAACATTATGAAAAATTCAAACACTTGCCGGAAGAATTGCAAGGCAAACTGGCATTTGCCCTGCGTAACAATACCAGCGCGGTGATTGATGCATCCAATGTAAATGAACCCAAATTAGTCGGGGCGGACCGGACTGAGCAGGCATTATTGCTGAGCTTGGGCAATCAATTAGCCATTCAAGACAATTTGCGCATCGTCAATTTGATTTCGTTTAGCAGCGCACGTAAATTCTCCGCCACCGAAGTCGTCAATGGTTCGGCCATTACCCTAGTGAAAGGCGCCCCGGAAGTGGTATTGGAAAATTGCACAGGGTATTTGGGCCAAGACGGCGAAAAACATGACTTGGACAAAGATGCGCTGTTGCAGGCCATCAAATCCTTGTCCGACCGCGCCATGCGCTTGATTGCCGTGGCCATGACCGACAACCCCATACATGAAGATAAAACCCTGCCAACTGAGTTGACTTTGTTGGGTGTTTTAGGTTTGCGCGACGACTTGAGAAGCACGGCCTATGCATCCGTGCAACGGGCGAAGCGGGCCGGCATCCATGTCGTGATGATTACCGGGGATGCCAAAGACACGGCCCGTGCGATTGGCAAGGACGTGGGTTTGATCACCGACGACCAAGGCATCGTGTTGACCTCCACCGAGCTGGCAGAACTGTCCGACGCCGAAGTGAAAGCGGCCCTGCCGAATTTATATGTGGTGTCGCGGGCTTACCCCACCGACAAGAGTCGTTTGGTGAAGCTCGCCAAAGAACTGGGCTGGGTTGCGGGCATGACAGGGGATGGCGTGAACGACGCACCGGCGGTTAAAAATTCCGATGTCGGCTTTGCCATGGGCAGCGGCACGGAAATGACCAAAGAAGCCAGCGACATTGTCGTATTGGATGACAACTTCTATTCCATCACCCAAGCCGTGCTGTATGGTCGCACCTTGTTCAAATCAATCCGCAAGTTCTTGGTGTTCCAGTTGACGGTCAGCCTGTCTGCCATCCTGATTGCCTTTTTAGGGCCATTCCTTGGGTATGATTTGCCGTTGACCATGGTGCAATTATTATGGGTCAACCTGATTATGGACACCTTGGCGGCTTTGGCCTTTTCGGGCGAGGCGGCGGTGGAGCGTTACATGCGGGAAACCCCCATTCCACGGGAAGCCTCGTTGATTACCAAAGAAATGTGGTCGTCCATCTTTACCAATGGCATTATCAGTTGCGCCCTGAGCTTTCTATTTTTGACATATCCCCCCATCCGGGCGAGCTTTAGTTCAGATGCCAGCTTTTTGACGGGTTTTTTTGCCTTCTTTGCCTTTATCCACTCGTTCAACACACTCAACGCCCGGACTGAAAGCCTAAATTTATTTGACAACTTAAGCGGCAATAAAAACTTCGTCTTAGTGTTGGCGTTCATTTTTTTGGTGCAAATCGTTTTCACCTACGTAGGCGGGCAAATCACCAGGACTGTCCCTTTAAGCTTGTACGAATGGGCATACCCCTTGGGCTTGGCGATATTAATCATCCCGGTCGACTTAACCAGAAAACTACTGCGCAATTTGTTGGTGGGCAACCCGGCCAGGGTGTGATTTCCTTGGCCCGGCAATGGACGGCGAGCGCCAACCGTGATTTGGCGCGACTCTTGTCCGGTTAATCCATGTGCAGACGAATGATCTGCACCCCGTCGCTCTTTGGCTGGGCGCATTATTCGGCAGCATCAAAGCTGTGTCAGACTAACTTGGTTTCTACCTCGCTGTTTGGCGGTGTACAACTGGAGATCAGCCGCCTCGGAGAGATCGGAAGGCGTCATCTCCTGCGTAGGTCGGCAGATCGCAGCGCCTACACTGACTGTCACCCAAGGACATGTGGACGATGCGCCATGGGGTCTTTGGAGCGCCTCGATACTCGCCCTGAGCCTTTCAGAGACCACAGAAAGACCATTGGTATTGATCCCACTGAGAAGACACACAAACTCTTCCCCGCCAAACCGCCCGACGAAATCCCCTACCCGATACAGTCCATTGGTCAAGGTTTCTGCCACCCGTCGGAGACAGTCGTCACCGGCCAGATGTCCGTAGGTGTCGTTGTACAGCTTGAAGTGATCGATATCGATCATTACCATTGCCAAGGGCTCACCGGAGCGGAGCGACCGTCGCCAATCCTGATCGAGTCGTTCGTCAAAAGCCCGCCTGTTGGGTATGCCGGTCAATCCGTCAAGGATGGACATTTTTTCAAGGGTGTCGTACTGGCTCTTGAGTTTCAGTTGGGTCCTGACGCGCGCCCTGACGATGGCCTCCTTGAATGGCTTGCTGATGTAGTCAACCGCCCCCAAATCCAGTCCGTGTGTTTCGTCCTCCACGTCGGTTAGTGCGGTAATGAAAATAACTGGGATCGAGCCTAACTTAGGCTCGGCCTTGAGCCGCTTGCAAACCTCGTAGCCGTCCATGTCTGGCATCATCACATCCAGTAATATCAGGTCAGGGGAGCAGGTTGTAGCGAGTTTGAGAGCCTGTCGTCCGTTGGTGGCAGCAGATATATCGTGCCCGTCATCGGTCAGTATCCTGCTTAGTACCCTGATATTGTCCGGGACATCATCGACCACCAGTATTCGCATCAAGAACTCCTGACTCAGGCTACAACAACTTTTATGGGATTATCATAAAGGCTTACTTCTTCCACAAAGACATGGGTAATGTATTGTATTCGCTTTATGTCGCGCGTTAAAGATAAAATAGGACGGCATTCAAGCTCTCCATGGGGTGGAAATCGGTGCGCTGTCCGATAAGATTCCTTGAAAAAGTAGGGCCGTGCTGAATTATCGGAGAAACAGATGAAAAAGCTTCTAGTGCTGCTAATCATGATAGCGGCATCCCTGCTATTGTGGCGACAATTCAGCCAGGCACCGCCGGTGTTAGTGGCATCGATCGCTCAAATGACTTCCAGGGGAATGGTCGGGTCCAGCGAGACGAATGCCTCCGAATTATTCCTAGAGGAACATCCACACAGCCGCGTCCAAATCCTGAAGGTGTACGAAGAATGCAAGCCGGAAGAAACAGCGTCCCTCATTCAGAAGGCCATGGCGCAGGGTGTGCGCTTTTTCATCACTACCCACCCTTCCAAGTGCGCCCTAGCCAGTTCGCACCTGTTTGCGGGTTCCAGGGCGCTGACCATCAATACGGCTTCGACCAGTCCGGCCCTGACCGGCAAGGACGACTTCCTGTTGCGCATTGTCCCCGACGCAACACAGGAACAGCGTGCCATCGCCCGCTATGTCAACCGAATGCCGGGCCACCGTATTTTGGTGTTGCAGGACACCAGCAATCTACCCTATACCGACCCGGCGTTTGCGGCCTTCTCCGCTGAACTCGACGCACTCGGCCAATGGCGCATCGTCCATCGCAAGTTGCTGGTCTCTGAATTCAGGCCCGACGATTATCGGGAAATCATGGCGCAACCGTTCGATGCGCTGTATATCCTGGCAGGCACTTTCCAGATCGCCATCGCGAACATCGCCCAGCTTTTTCATTATATCCATCCCGATGTGCCGATCCTGCTGACCCCTTGGGCGCGTTCGCCGGAAGTTCTGGAGACTGCGGGCGATGCCATCGAGCGGATTATCCTGCCTAGCCAGTACCCTTCCCGTCGCCAAAACCCCGCGCTCGAAGCGTTTTTTGAGAAATTCCGCTCACGCTTTGGCTATGAAGCCCATGTCCAGATCGTCGGGGTTGAGCAAGCATTGGAACTGTTGGATGATGCCTTCGCCAAGGGCTATGACACCCCCGAGCGTGTCAAGGAATACCTGCTTTCGGGAGCGACGCATCAAACCAGCCTAGGGCCGATCACATTCGACCGTAACGGCGATGTCAACGGCGACTTCCATTTCATTCAAAACTTGCGGCAAGAGCTGGAATGAGGCATCCTCGCAGCACCCCTTTGGGACGCTATAACCTCCTGCTGGACGTGTCGGTGCTGGTTCTGGCTTCCACCCTACTGTTTTTGTCCGCCTGGTTCACCCTTGCCGGGATCAACCGCAAATACTTGGAACTGCGCCTGACCGACGCCGCCAGGGTGCAGTTGTTTCTGGAAAGCCGCCTTGATGAAGCCCGGGCGAGTCTGGAGACCTTCGCCGACCTGCCCGAGGCGGAGCGCTCGCCCAATGTGCTAAAACTGTTTCCAGCCTTTTCCAACCTCTATCTGCTGGATCAGAAGCTGCGCGTTGTGCAGGTTTTTAAGGATGCGGCAAACAGCAAGGTGTTTACCGGCTTTTCCTTTTCCGGGGGAAAGCTAGCCCGTTATTTGGAATCCGTCAACACGGGCAAGGAATATTCCGACATCATGCGGGGCTACGAGGACGATGCCCCGAGTGTCTATTTTGCATTCCAAAGCAGGGATCGGCTGTATTTGGGACGTGTGAATCTCGATTATGTCCAGAACTTTATGGACCAGTTTTCGCGATTTTCCGGAACCCCCGTGCTGCTTATCGCGAATGACGGTTTCGTCATGCTCTCCAGCGGCCCCGGACTGAAGATTCCCTCTTTCGATCTGAAAAAATGGACGGGGGCGCCCTCCGCAAGCCGGACGCTGAACGTCGGTGACCGTGATTGGATACCCATCATTTCACAAAAAAGCGCCATCGGAGCCCGCATCGTCGCCCTGATCCCCACGGAACTGCTGACTACCCAACGCAACGCCTTGCTGGTCTTTTCGTTTATCTTCACAGGGCTAATGATGCTCTTGGCCTTTTTCAGGAATCGTCGGCTGAACCGGCTGCTCGTACTGCCGCTGGCCTCCTTTGCCGGGAAAATGCGGAATCTAGAGCAAGGCCAACTCCCCGCCACCGACGATCCCATCAACTACCGATTCGCGGAGTTGGCCGACATCCACACCTGTTTCCGGGACATGGCAGAGGCCATTAAACAGCGGGAACAGGCGCTGCGCGAGAGCGAGGAGCGGTTCCGGCTGGCCTTCGCCAACGCCAACACCGGGATGTGTCTGGTGGATGTCCATGGGCGGTTCCTACAGGTCAACGAGAAGATGAGCGCGATCTTTGGCTATAGCGGGCAAGAACTCCTAGTCATGAGCGTCAACGATTTGACACTACCCGACGACCAAGCACTCAGCTCGGCCTTTATCCAGGGGGCGCTAAACGGAACCCGGGACAGCGCGCTTTTCGAAAAGCACTATCGCCATCGGGATGGCAAGATCATCCATGGCCAAGTCGCCCCGTCACTGGTTCGCGACGCCGAGGGCCAACCCCTCTATTTCATTGCGCAGGTGGAAGACATCACTGAGCGGGTGGCTGTGGAAAAACGGATACAGGAAACCATGCGGTTGCTCAAAGTGGCCACACGGGCCGCCGACATCGGAATCTGGAGCTGGGAAATGACTAGCGGCAGACTGGACTGGGACGAGCGGCTGTGCGCCTGGTACGAGGTGCCGGAGGACACTCGGCAGAGCGGACTCTTCTACGAGTTCTGGAAACAGTGCCTGCATCCTGAAGACCAGGAACGCGCCGAGGCCGTCCTGTCCGCCGCCATCCGCGACAACGCCCCCTACGAGGATGTCTTCCGCATCCTGCTGCCGGGTGGCCGGGTACGCTACATCCAGACCTCGGCGATCATCGAGGCGAACCCCGAGGGCCAGCCCGTGCGTGTGGTCGGTGTCAATCGCGACATCACCGCGCTACGCGAGCAGGGGGTGGCCCTGCGCGAAAGTGAACAAAAATATCGCATCATCACCGAGAGAATCCAAGATGTGGTCTGGGTGCTCGACATGGAGACCCTGCACTTTTCCTATATCAGCCCCTCCATCGAGACGATGTGCGGTTATACACCCACGGAATATGTGCAAAAACCCATAGGCGCATTTTTGACACCGGAGGTGGCAGATCAATTGGAGACGGTCTTGAAGCAGAGGGCGACAGCACTGTTATCCGGTCAAACCAAGCCTGGCCACTCCTATGTCGACGAGGTGGGGCATCCCCATAAAGACGGGCGCATGATCGCGACGGAGGTCATTATGACCTTTTGGTTGAACGAGAAAACAGGCCATGTCGAGGTGCGCGGGGTGTCACGTGACATTTCGGAACGCAAGCGGGCACAAAAGGAATTGCTCATCGCCAAGCAACAGGCGGAGGAGGCCAATAGGGCAAAGTCGGCTTTTCTGGCCAATATGAGCCACGAAATCCGCACCCCCATGAACGCCATCCTCGGCTTCTCCCAAGTCTTGATTCGCGATGCCAACTTGACCGCCGCCCAGCGCAAAAGCTTGGACACTATCCAGCGCAGTGGTGAGCACCTGCTGGCCCTTATCAATGACATTCTCGACGTGGCCAAGATCGAGTCTGGGCACATGACACTCCGCATGGCACACTTCGATCTTACCGGGTTGCTGGCGGAAACGGAAGCCATTTTCGCGGAACGCGCCCGCAACCGGGGGCTAACCCTGACCGTCGAGGCGATAGAACTTCCTGGCTGGGTGGAAGGGGACGCGCTGAGGCTGCGCCAAATCCTCATTAACCTTGTAGGGAATGCGGTCAAGTTCACCATGGTCGGCGAAGTTACGCTGCGGGTCGAAGCGACCGAGCTTGATACAATCCAGTTCAGCGTCATCGACACAGGGCCAGGCATCGCTCCCGATGAACTGGAGCGACTGTTCGAACCCTTTACCCAGACCGTCACTGGGCGTAATGCACAGCAAGGAACTGGCCTAGGTCTGGCCCTGAGCAAGCAGTTCGTCCAACTCATGGGGGGGGAGTTGACCGCAGTCAGTCTGCCGGGCAAGGGCAGTTGTTTCACCTTTACCTTGCGGCTTCGTGCAGTGGACGCCACCGAACCGGCATCGGATGTCGGTCGGACGATTGTCGGCCTAGAGCCCGGTCAGCCAGTCTGCCGTGTCCTCATCGTGGACGATTTGGCGAACAACCGAACCCCGCTTCTGGCACTGCTGGACGCGCTCAATCCGCAACCCCCGGTGCTTGAATTCCGCGAGGCGGTCGACGGACGGGAAGCGCTGGCAATCTGGGAGGCTTGGCAACCCCATATCATCTTCATGGATATGCGCATGCCTGTCATGTCCGGTGAAGAGGCAACCCGACAAATCAAGATGCGCATGGCTACCAGGCCCGATGCGGTAAAATCCGTGGTGGTCGCGCTCACTGCCAGTGCCTTTGAAGAGAACAGGGAGGGCTACCTAGCCTGCGGCTGCGATGAGTTCGTCTGCAAGCCATTCCGCACCGATGATCTGTTTGCCATCTTTGAAAGACGCATCGGCCTGCGGTTCGTCAAGGCTGCTGAACCGTCACCCGAAAAGAAGCTGTTGCACCTCGCCACGGTGTCGACGCGCCTCGCGGACTGCCCCGAGGAATGGCGGGCCGCGCTGAAGGATGCCGTGGAATTGGGTGATTTTGAGCAGATCAGCAAACTTCTAGAACATATCCAAGGCATCGATGCCGCACTCGACGATACCTTGACTCATTGGGCCTTCAACTACGACTTAGAGGCATTCTCCCGGGCGTTGGCTCAAAGCCATTAACTTAAGGTAAAAGGTGCAGCCCGGATGTAGCCGCTTTGCGGCGAAATCCGGATGTTAGTGGTTCGTAAACCCGTATTCCGCTTCGCTTCATACGGGCTGACTGACTACATTCCTTAAGTTAATTAGGCCGGGAGGGGGGCGATAAGCGACAAGCGTTCACCGTTGCGGTGGCTTGTTTACAGCGGTTCATCTGGGGGTAAGAAGCGGCATAATACGCACCATTTGGTGCGATGAAAACAATTATGCCGGAATCTTTTTGTTAAGCATGAAGAAATATCTAAACGCTGGCTGTGCAATGCCAATTCCGCGCAATCCGGCTGGAATCGAAAAGCTTTCGCCACGCCTGAACGAACAAGATTTGTTTGAAAGGTTCATGGATGAATTTGGCGGGGGAAATAGCCAAGAATTTACCGACGTGATTGGAAATCAATTGTTGATAGACAGGAGCCTATTTGAAAATTCAAAGGGTGAATGGAAAATCATGAAAGGTGAGCGTGCGCCATGGTTGCTGTATACCGCCGTCAACATCAAAACGCCTGATGAAATATGGCTGGAACCCCGGAAAGCTTGGCGGTGTGGATAAACTTTATTATCTGAGCCGTTTTAGAGGTAGGTAGGCGTGAACCATTGGCCTGCCTTGCCGTATTTGATAGGGGAAAAGAAGAATCAGGAATTTGGACAGGCAGGACAAATTACGCCACGACACAAAAAGGGTACATGGACCGGAAGCGCAACAAAGAAATACAGGGCGAAATTAAATATTGGAGATGGGAGCGGTAAGGGGGCGTCCAAACCGTCCAAGTTTGCGACTGGTGACCCACGTCCCGAGCTCGCCGCAAACCGTTACACCCCATAAGATACACTAATCCCCCAAAAGTTCAACCAACATTTCGTTCCCTCGCCGGAGGGTTTTGCGCATGTCAAAACTGTTTGTAGTCCTGGCTTTAGCCGGTTCTTTCCGGTTAGTTTTCCGCCTAAAGGCGGGACTACGAACGCTGACTTAATGGCAGTGTACCGGAGCGTGGGAACGATCAGATTGTCAAAGACCGGCGACCCCCTGCTGCGCAAGGCGCTGTTCATGCCAGCCATGGTCGCATGGCAGCGCAACCCCGCCGTCCGCGCCTTCTGCGAGCGGCTCAAGGCCAACGGCAAGAACGGCAAGGCCGTCGTTTGCGCGGCCATGCGCAAGCTCGTCCACATCGCCTTCGGCGTGCTGAAATCGGGCAAGCCGTTCAATCCGAAATTAGCGCTTGCATGATGGGCGGCAAGACGGTATCTACCGCGTTCCAGAATGCAACTGATAGCATTAAATCCTGCCTAGCCAATAATGCGGACGCCGACGCTGGTGGGCTAGGGCAAGGATTTGTATAGTTCCACTTAACTCCCGGAAGATAAGATAAGGAAAACCTTGAACCAAAACCCGTCGAATGGCGGGAGAATGTTCAATAGGAAAACGGGCAGGTTTGGCACAAGCTTTTAGTGCCGCCGATTTCACCGCCAAATGGAAGCGCTCGGCCAGGGAATCGCGCAAAGACTTAAAATAAGCCACTTGAGGAACTTGCAAAATTCATTAAAGCAAGCTGAATCAGTGGCGCAGAGGGGGCCAAATAGGGGGTAATAACCTGCTCAAAGTGATAAAATTGAAGTTTCTCAAAAAACAATATCTATCGGCAAATGAACAGGTTGAGAGAGACTTTATCACAGACGTGGCTCGGCATTCAAGGCTCGCTGTTCCCTTGGCTGGCGGAGGAGCTG
>CAIYXP010000297.1 GCA_903930145.1 uncultured Methylococcaceae bacterium | reverse complement strand
CTCCTTATTTCTTTGTTGCGTCCCTTAGCTCGGCGGGCTACGCCCGCCTTTTTTTAATTTTGTAGTTGATTGCGTTTGCAAAGCAAACCGGAAAAAAAGTGTCGAAATATGAAAAGTCATAAAATTCAATTAATTTTCACAACTGTCGGCGGACTGTTGGGTAGTCAAGCTAAATCAACAAGAAGCCATTCTATTCGTCAATTTTTTGGTTTAACTCTAATTAGCTTACTGATTACATCCCCTATCTTGGCTAACGCCGAAGATTTTTTTGTCAAAACTAGAGGCTATAGGGTCGAGCCTGAACCCGACCCCCCAAGCTATGTGCGTAATCTGAGCAAAACCCAGTTTGAGCAGTTTCGTGACATAGAATGGCTAGATGTTGGCCTAGACCACAGGATGCGCTTCGAATATCGAGAAAACGATTATCGAATTTATAACCAAGAAACCCCGGTGGGTGTTGTAATTCCAAGGTTTCGTCCAAACCCAGATAGTATATTCCTGTTGCGGACAAGAGCTTACTTAGGCATTCATGATATTCTTGACCCCTTCAGATTTGTACTTGAATACCAAGATTCTAGAAGTTTCAATAGTATTTATCCTAACGATAATGGAACCACCAACCAAAATGAATTGATTCAGGGATATGCTGAACTCTATTTCAAAAATGCGTTAGGCAATAACCGACCATTAAGTTTCCGAGGCGGTCGAATGCATTTGGAATTATTAGATAGGCGCTTGATTGGTAACAACCAGTTTCGTAATACAACCAATACCTTCCAAGGTTTCCGCATCCATTTCGGAAAAAAACAGAATGATTGGGACTTGGACACCTTTGGATTGCAACCGCTTGAGCGTTTAATGTATAAGTTTGATCGGGCAGAGGAACAAACATGGATTTATGGGGGTGTGCTTAGCATACGTCGCTGGTCTGAGTATATTACCATTCAGCCCTATTTTATAGGGCGAAAACAAAATGGCGACCCGTACAACACAATCGCGACTGAACGTTCTAATGATCGGGACATTTATGCTCCAGGTTTGCGCATTTATGGTTTGTTTGGCAAAAGCGGATTTGATTTCGATGCCGATATCAACAAACAATTCGGCACTTTTGGGGTCACCCGAACGGTGAAAAGAAAGCTTGTGCAAGAAGACTTACAGCATGATGCGATAGGCTATGCCATAGAATTGGGATACACATGGGATCATGACTGGAAGCCGCGAACCAGCGTATTTTTTGGCTATGGCAGTGGTGACAAAGACCCCAATGCCAATTTCACAAGCAATACCAATGACCGTTTCGACCCTTTTTATGGGTTTAATCAGCCTTGGTCTAGGCAAGATTATTACTCTTGGGACAATATTATCACGCCAAAACTTCGTCAAGAACTAACCCCAACCCAAACCTTGAAGGTGGATGCTGGTGTAGGTGCGTTTTGGCTGGCTAGTAATACTGATGGATGGAATAGGACTGGCTTACGGGATAGGACGGGTAAAGACGGCAGTTTTATGGGTTACGAATTTGATCTTCGCCTACAGCATCAGCTCAACCCATACGTTGGATGGGTCATGAGCTATGGTCGTTACAACCCAGGAAGTTTCACCAGGGATGCAAGCCAGCAACTCGGAGCTTATGCCACAGAACCGAGTAACTTTTTCTATTTTGAAGTTTCACTGAATGCTTTTGGCGATGGCAAACCAACGCTATAATGGATTTGTCACTTGAACAATAACCTTTACCAATTAAATAGGAGCAATTATGCGTTTATCCATACTAGACAAACTTTTATCCGCTTTACTGAGTTCATTTCTGTTAGGGTCGGTTACAGCTCATGCTGCGGATATCACCATACTTAATGTGTCATACGACCCTACTCGTGAGTTATACCAAGAATACAACGAAGCTTTCATTAAGCACTGGAAGGATACAACCGGGCAAAGTGTGGAGATTCAGCAATCCCACGGTGGAAGCGGCAAACAAGCACGTGCAGTCATCGACGGATTGACGGCAGATGTCGCGACCTTGGCCTTAGCTTATGACATAGACCAACTCTATCAAAAGGCAAGATTGATCCAAGAAAATTGGCAATCTAGTTTACCTAATAATAGCGCCCCGTATACCTCTACGATGATATTCTTGGTTCGGGCTGGCAATCCTAAAGG
>CAIYXP010000296.1 GCA_903930145.1 uncultured Methylococcaceae bacterium | reverse complement strand
AGTTGCAAACCCCGCCGCGCCGGTCCGCAAACCTTTGGATAGTTACCGCGACACCTTAAAAGACGGAAGCCTAGGCCCGGAGATGGTGATCGTCCCTGCGGGTATCTTCCGCATGGGCGATATTAAGGGCAGTGCTTATGAAAGGCCGGTGCATACGGTCAACTTTGCGCAAGCTTTCGCGATGGGCCGCTATACCGTCACCTTTGACGAGTATGACTATTATGCCAAATCTGCTGGAATTAGCCTGCCAGACGATCAAGGTTGGGGGCGGGAGCGAAGGCCGGTGATGAATGTGTCTTGGCAAGAGGCAGTAGCCTATGCGCAATGGCTGGCGGAGCAGACCGGCAAGCTCTATTGCCTACCCAGTGAAGCCGATTGGGAATATGCCGCGAGGGCCGGGACCGGAACCGCTTATTGGTGGGGCGATGCGATTGGTAGCAACCGCGCCAACTGTAGCGGTTCCGGCAGCGAATGGTCCGGCAAGCAGACTGCCCCGGTGGGTTCGTTTAAACCCAACCCTTGGGGCTTGCATGACACCGTGGGCAATGTCTGGGAATGGGTGCAAGACCCTTTTGGCATGGCAACTATAAAGGCGCGCAGTCCGATGGCTCAGTGTGGGAGCAAGGGGGAGGCGAACCGCGGGTGCTGCGTGGCGGCTCTTGGGTCAACCATCGAGACGTCGCCCGTGCTTCGTCCCGCTTCAGCCTCAATCCAGGCTACCGTGACGGCAGTGTCGGTTTTCGTTTGGCTTGTGTGCTTTCCCATGCTTTTTGATCTCTGTTTTCGCTCGTCCCCAAGCTCCTGCTTGGGGATGCCGTCCTAGATGCTCCAGCTTCCTGAGCCGCAGCCTATCTTGAGCTTGCAAGGCGCTGGTTCCCAAGCAGGTGCTTGGGAACCAGCCAAAGCCTACCGGGAGCATAAAAGCAAGCTTTGACGGTACATCATGTTAAAGGTCTGGACAACCCTCCGTAAAAGTTGTGGAATATTAACCTTACAACAACCCAAGGGGGAAGCCATGGCTACCGTACAAGAAGAAGTTTGGGAAATACTGCGCAAACTGGCACTGAGTTCGGAGGAAACTAACCGAAAGATGCAAGAAACCGACCGTCGAATGCAGGAAACCGACAGAAAAATGCAAGAAACTGATCGGCAGATAAAAGAAACTGACCGGCAGATGAAAGAAACCGACCGTAAGTTGAAAGAAGTGACCACCGCCATAGGGCGTTTGGGCAACCGCTTGGGCGAATTTGTCGAGGAGATGGTGCGCCCTGCCGTCGTGCGCTTGTTCCAACAACGAGGCATCGCGGTTCATCAGGTGTATCGCGGGGTCTATGCCGAGCGTGACGGTGATGCCATGGAAATCGACCTGCTGGTGGTCAACAATCTTGATGCGGTGTTGGTTGAGGTGAAAAGCGAACTGAAGGCAGACGATGTCAAGGATCATGTCTCGCGCCTAGATCGGTTCAAGAAGCTGTGTCCGCAATATGCAGGTTTCCGGGTCATGGGCGCGGTGGCGGCAATGGTCGTGCCGGAAGACACCGCCCGTTTCGCTTACCGGCAGGGCTTGTTTGTACTAGTGCAAAGCGGCGAGTCGATGACCGTGGGCAATGATGACGATTTCACTCCTAGTATCTGGTGAACAGCTTGTTCAGACATCATTGCTGCTAGGTTAGCCATCTGAATAAACCGTGATGATAAAACCCAGACGGGCATCCGCCCTCGTTTGAACCAGTCGGCAATGTCCGCCGTCACTATCATCCCTCACTTGAAAGCCCTGTCGCTCAGCCAGATTCATGGCCTCGCTTAAGGTTTCGGCATCGCCAATTTCCAAGGTGTTTCCTTCCAATCCGTTGTCATCCACGGGTAGGATGCTGACCGGGTAACGCAGTCTGATGCCACAACGAGCCATGGTTTAGGCGTGAAACCTTGGGCTAAATTCATGTACGGCTTCTATCATCGCGCCCACATGCTCAGGTTGGATGTCGGGGTGTACCCCATGCCCTAGGTTAAACACATGGCCTGTTCCATGACCAAAATCCGTCAGAATCCTATGCACTTCATCACGGATGGTTGCTGGCGAGGCATACAAGGCCACTGGGTCCAGATTGCCTTGCAAAGCCACATGGTTACCAACACGGCGGCGCGCATCCCCAATAGGCGTTTGCCAGTCCAGCCCTAGGGCGTTGTAACCCGTCTCCGCCATGGATTCCAACCACAAGCCGCCGCCTTTGGTGAAGAGTATGCTGGGAATGATGCCCGTGGGTTGATTCACATGGAGTTGGTCGAGGATGCGTTGGGCATAACGCAGGGAAAATTCTTGGTATTGCCCGGTCGTCAGAGATCCGCCCCAGGTGTCGAATAGCATCACCGCATTGACTCCCGCTGCGATTTGCGCATTGAGGTAAGCGGCGACGGCATCGGACAGCTTTCCCAACAATTCATGCAACAAATCAGGGCGGTCGTAGAGCATGGTCTTCACTTTACGGAAATCTTTGCTGCTGCCGCCTTCCACCATGTAAGTGGCGAGCGTCCAAGGGCTGCCGGAAAAGCCTATCAGCGGAACCTTACCTTGCAATTCCCGTTGAATGAGGCGTACCGCATCGGTGACATAGCGCAAGCTTGCTTCCGGTTCAGGCACGATAAGCGTGTGAACATCGGCTTCGGTTCGGATGGGGTGGCTGAAGCGCGGGCCTTCCGCTTCGACAAAATGTAGGCCCAACCCCATGGCATCGGGGATGGTGAGGATGTCGGAGAACAGGATGGCGGCATCCAAGCGGTAACGTTCCAAGGGTTGCAAAGTGACCTCGCAAGCCAACTCAGGATTGGTGCATAGGTTCATGAAGCTGCCGGCTTGTTCGCGGACACGCCTGTATTCGGGCAGATAGCGTCCGGCTTGGCGCATCATCCAAACCGGGGTGCGCTCGGTGGGTTGCCTGAGCAAGGCGCGGATAAAGCAATCGTTTTGCAATGAAGTCATAGGAGTGCAAGTTAAATGAGGGTATAGGATTCCATTTTCAGCTTTGTTTCCAACTCTTTGATGCCTCCCCCCGACACTGGCTCCCCTTTTCTGCTTAAGGCTTGGCCTTTCCACGAGTGCGGGAGTAGCAGCAGTTCGACCCGGATGCCGTCCACATAGAATTGTAAGGCCGGCTGGTCGTTGAAGGTTTCGGTTTCCCGTGTAATCGTATGGAATTTTTCCGTGTAGGGGATGCGGGTTTCCATCAGTTTGTGCAGGACCTCTTCCGGGGTGTGGGCATACAAATATAGCCGGATAGGGCTGAACTTGCCCGCGGCCCCGTTCCAAACACCACCGACCAACAAAGGCGAGAAGCCAGCCAGAAAGCGCATGGCTTCTAGGGCCAGTTGACGCAGTTTCGCCAGTTGCAGCGGCTGTTCGTTTTGACCGAATAGCCGCTGGTGTTCAGTCAATGCCGCTTCGATTTCCTCACGGCGAGGCAAATTGCGATGGGCCGCCACGCCGAGTCGGGATGCCGCCTTTTTTTTGGCAAGCCCATGGTCATCTATGCCTTCCTCTGCCATGATACGGGCCGCCTCCTTGGCAATGCGAACCCTTAAGCGGTCTTCACTAGCCATCTTTCCAATCGTTTAGAACAAGGGCTCGACGCTCTTGCCGCCGCCCCCACCCGAGGGAGCGGAAAAGTCCGCGCCTTCGTCGGTATCGTCATCCCTATGTGATGGGGTTCTCTCGGGGGCTTTGCTACGGCTCACCGCTTTCTTGGTTTTTTTCTTAGCTGGTTTGCCGGAATGCTTGGTTGTTTGATCGAGAGGGTAGTCGTCATACGTTCCATCCCGAACCATGCCATTGGGTCCGCGCCCATCGGCGAATCCAGTCGGTTGGTTAAAGTCGGTTTCGGGTATATCCTTCAGCGCATCCTGCATAAAGTGCATCCACATCGGCAAGGCCGTATGTCCCCCGGTTTCGCCTTCGCCCAAAGGTTTGGGTGAATCGAAACCCATCCAACTGACGGCAACCAAACTGGGCATATAGCCGTTAAACCATGCGTCCCGCTGCTCGTTGGTCGTGCCAGTTTTGCCAGCGATGTCGGAACGATTCAATTTCAAGGCAGCGGTCGCGGTCCCATAGCGGATCACATCTTGCAGAATGGAGTTCATCTGGTAATGGACTTGGGGAGACATGACCCTGGGTGCTTCGTTGGCGGGTTTATTCTCGGCATCGTCGCAATTTGGGCAAGCCACTAAAGGTGTCGCTTGGAAAACGACCCCGCCATCATTGGTTTCAATGCGTTCAATCAGATAAGGGTCGACGCGGAACCCGCCATTGGCAAAGGCCGCAAACACTTGGGCCATCCTAAGCGGAGTTGCGCTTCCGCTACCCAAGGCCAAAGACAAGGACCTAGGCAGTTCGCTTTCGACAAACCCAAACATCTTTGCGGTTTCTATCGCCTTGTCTAAGCCGATTTCACGCAATAGCCTGATGGAAACTAAGTTTCGGGATTTGACCAAGGCATCGCGCAAGCGGGTCGGGCCATAATAGCGACCACTCGCATTATGCGGTCGCCAAGTTCCTCCCGAAGCGGTTCCGTCTTGCAAGGTGATGGGGGCATCGTTGATGACGCTGTTCGGCGTGTAGCCCGACTCAAAAGCAGCCGCATACAGTACCGGTTTGAATCCTGAACCCGGTTGGCGTTGTGCTTGGGTGACCCGATTGAAACTGCTGTGGTAGAAATCAAACCCGCCGGACATCGCCAAAATGGCTCCGTTTTTAGGGTCCAGGGCGACCAGCGCACCCTCGACCTTTGGCACTTGGGTCAACTCCCAATCGCCCTTCTCCGTCATCCTCACCCGGATGATTTCACCCGGTTTGAGCAACTCCTTGACACTGCGAGGGTATGCGCCTTGAGAGTCTTGGTTGAGGAATTTGTGCGCCCATCTCACGCCCTCCCACGGGAGTTGCACGATTCCTGACCGGCCTACATAAATATCCGCTGAACGTTCCTTGGTATTTAGGACAATGGCGGGTTCGGTATCGCCTTCCTCTGGGTAATTGACTAATTGTTCGTCCCATTCCTTGTCGGTTTTGAATTTTTTCAGGTCGATGTGGTCTTTGGTTCCCCGATAGCCATGGCGCTCATCATAATTGTGCAGCCCGCGTCGCAACGCCTTGTCGGAAATCTCCTGCAAATGACTGTCTATCGTTGTGAAAATCTTATAGCCATTGGTGTAAGCCTCGTCCCCGTAGCGCTGGAACATTTCGTTACGCACCATTTCCGCCGTGTAGGGCGCATCAAATTCGATCACTGGAAAATGCAAGGTGACATTCACTGGCTCGGCAATGGCTGCATTGTATTGCGCTTCGTCAATGAACTGTAGCTTCAACATGCGCCGCAGCACATAATCCCTTCGTTCCGTTGCCCGATCTGGATTGACGACGGGGTTAAAGGCGGACGGGGCTTTGGGCAAGCCCGCGATCATGGCGGTTTCACCCAAGGTTAGCTCAGGCACATGCTTGCCGTAATAGACCTGAGCCGCTGCATCAATGCCATAGGCATGATGACCGAAATAGATTTTGTTGAGATAAAGCTCCAAGATTTGTTCTTTGGCAAGCTTGGCCTCGATCTTCATGGAAAGCATGATCTCGGTGACCTTGCGGAAGAAAGTCTTTTCGTTGCTCAGGAAGAAGTTCCTTGCAACTTGCATGGTAATGGTGCTGCCTCCCTGTCGCTTTTCCCCGGTGCGCACGAATTCAAACACCGCCCGCAGCAAGCCTTGATAATCCACCCCCGGATGCTCGAAAAAACGGTCGTCTTCCGCCGCGAGGAAAGCTTGTATCGTTGATCGAGGAATTTCGGCATAATTCATCGGGCTTCGTTTTTTTTCGCCGAAGTGACCGATCAACTTGCCGTCACGGCTGTAAACAGTCATTGGAATCTGATATCGAACATCGAGCAACGAATCTATGTCTGGCAATTGCGGCTCAATGTAACGATACAAGGCATAAGATCCAATCCCGCCGGCTAGCACCAAGCCCAGAAACAAATAGAATAAAAAGAGGGCAAGGCTTCGCAGAGGTCTGGATTGGCTTGATTTATTCTTAGTTCTAACCACTCGTTTGTTCTTTAGTTGGTGTGGATGCTTGTCTGCTCAGCAAGTACCATAGCGTACATTGCGAGCCTATTTTTTTCGATAGTAAACTTTCGATGATAATATACTACAGCGTCACGGTTAAATCCCGTGAAAGTCTTATCGACGGGCATCGATTGTTGTCGCCAACGGGGCGCCGGCAGTCTTCGTTTTGGGGGAAGTACAAGGAACTTAGACATGTTTTTTTTAAGACATAAGAAACCGCTATTGCTTGGCATCGACATCAGCACCGCTGCCATAAAGTTGCTTGAATTGAGCAAAGTCGACTCCCGCTACCGCGTGGAAAGCTTTGGTGTGGTTCCGTTGCCGCAGGATGCGGTTGTGGAAAAAACCATCGTGAACGTTGAGGCCATTGGCAACAGCGTCAGGGCGGTCGTGGCTCAATCTGGCACTAAACTCAAGCATGTCGCTGTGGCGGTGGCGGCTTCCTCGGTCATACCCAAGCTAATCAATTTGCCGGCCAATCTTAGCGACGATGAGATGGAAGCGCAAATTGAATTGGAGGCCGACCAATACATTCCTTATCCATTGGATGAAGTCAGCTTGGACTTTGAAGTTCAGGGCATGAATGAAAAAAAGCCGGACATGGTGGATGTTTTGCTGGTGGCTTCCCGTAAGGAAAATGTGGAAGACCGCGTCGCCGCAATGGAACTGGCTGGGCTGAAGACTGAAATTGTCGATATTGAATCCTATGCCTTGGAGAACGCTTTTCCATTAATTTCCGACCAGTTGCCGCATGGTGGTGCGGCATTGACTGTCGCCATTGCAGATATTGGCGCCACCATGACGACGCTGAATGTGTTGCACAATTACCGTCATATCTATACCCGTGAACAGGCATTTGGAGGCAAGCAGTTGACTGAGGAAATCCAGCGCCGTTATGGTTTGTCCTACGAAGAAGCGGGTTTGGCTAAAAAAGTGGGCGGCTTGCCGGATAATTATCTGCCAGAAGTGCTTGATCCATTCAAGCAAGCTTTGGCGCAACAGGTAGGCCGCGCCTTGCAATTTTTCCTATCTTCCAGTTCCCACAAGGGTGTTGATTATCTATTTCTCGCAGGTGGCTGCGCATCGATTGCCGGTATTGACCATTTTGTCCAACAAACCCTTGGCATTCCCACTATCATTGCCAATCCTTTCCTCAATATGTCGCTGTCGGGCAGGGTGAAGCCACAAAGCTTGAGCAATGATTCTTCCTCCATGTTGACGGCCTGTGGGTTGGCGATGAGGAGTTTCGACTAATGGCACGCATTAACCTTTTACCTTGGCGAGCGGAACTCCGCAAGCAGCAGCAGCAGGACTTCATCGCAGCCATGGGGTTTGGGATAGCCCTCACCTTGGCGTTGATGTTGCTTTTGCACTTGAACATTAGCTCCAGAGTGGAATACCAAACGGAACGCAACCGCTATCTTGATTCTGAGATCGCCACATTGGAAAAAAAGATCAAGGAAATCCAAGATTTAGAAGTTAAGAAAAAGCGATTGCTGGCAAAAATGGAAGTGATTCAAGAATTGCAGGCAAGCCGCCCCGAGATCGTGCATCTTTTTGACGAATTGGGACGGACCATACCGGAAGGGGTTTATTTGTCTGACTTGACCCAAGCGGATAAAAATTTGATCGTGAATGGTGTTGCCCAATCCAACGCCCGTGTTTCGGCTTATATGCGCAACCTAGAGTCATCCGCATGGCTGAAAGACCCTATTCTTAACATTATTGAAACTAGGCTCGAAAGTAAGGACAACAAAAGAGAGCGTCAGAGTAAATTCACACTACAAATGAAGCAGTCAGTTGAAAAGGCTGATGCCAGAAAGAAAGGCGCGTCATGAACCTGTCCAACCTAAGCCTAGACATAAACAATATTGGCTCATGGCCAAACTCAATCAAAGCCGCCACCGTGTTGCTTTTGTGTGGCATTGTCGTTGGTTTGGTTTATTATTTCGATACCCAAGATCAACTTGCCGAGTTGAATGCCGTGCAAATCAAGGAGGAGGAGTTGAAGAAAACCTTTGAGATCAAGCAAAAAAAGGCGGCCAATCTTGAAGAGTACAGGCAGCAGCTTGAGGAAATCGAAAAATCCTTTGGCGATCTTTTACGTCAATTGCCCGACAAGACGCAAGTGCCCGAATTACTGGTGGATGTCTCTCAAACAGGCTTGGCGAGCGGATTGGAATTTGAACTGTTCAAGCCTGGGGCCGAGACCCAAAAGGAATTCTACGCAGAACTACCAATTGAAATCAGAGTGTTGGGATCGTACATGGAGTTTGGCTCGTTTATCAGCGGTTTGGCCGCATTGCCAAGGATCGTGACTATCCATAACATCAAGATTCTTCCACGCAAGGATGCCTCCGCTGGGGGTAAAAACAAGCCATTGTCCATGGATGCGCTCGTCAAGACTTACCGTTATTTGGATGATGCGAGTTCCACGGCGAATCCCGAGAAAAAAGCCAGGAGGCAGTAGCCATGCACAAATATTTGAATTATCCATTCAAACGAACCTATCATAAGCATTTTGCCATTGCCTTCTTAGCCGTTACACTGACAGCGTGCGGTGACAATAATATGAATGATCTGCATGAATGGGTGGATGGCGTGAAGAAGAAGCAAAAAGGTGCCGTCGAACCCTTGCCAGAAATTAAAACTGTGGAGCCTTTTTTGTTCAAACCCGAAGATATACGCGACCCGTTCATGCAAACCGATAGAAGTGAAATTACCGAGGAGTCCAAGGGTGACAACGGTATCCGGCCTGACACGACTAGGGCCAAGGAGGAGCTTGAGTCTTACGAACTCGATACCTTGCGCATGGTGGGAACGATCAACCAACAAGGTCAATTATGGGGTTTGGTCAGGGCGACCGATGGAACCATACACCGTGTGCGCGTTGGCAATTTCATGGGCCGCAACTTTGGTAAAATCATCCGCATCAAGGACGGACAAATTGAATTGCTTGAAATCATACCCGACAGTCCTGGGGGATGGCGCGAACGCAAAGCCTCTTTGGAATTAGGTGACACGAGTGGTGGCAAAAAATGAAAAAAATGATGGAAATGCCTATGTTTAGGCATTATATCCCCAAGCGATGCAATCTTTGGCTTTATGGGGTTATGCTGTTGGTTTTCTTTAGGTTTCCGTTGGCTTTCGCCCAACCCCTAGAGTTGCTTGCTTTGGATTTCACTACCCTGCCGGGTGACAATCTTCAAGTTCAATTAACCCTAAGTGGCCCGGCGTTTTCGCCTCGGGTTTTCCATACTGACAACCCTGCACGCATCGCTTTGGACCTGCCCGGTGTCAGCAATGCATTGGACAAGAAACAATTTCCCGTTAATGTGGGCGGAGCCGAAAGCATTCAAGCCATCGCCGTGGCAGACCGCACCCGTGTCGTGATCAATTTGACCGAAGCAAGCCCCTACACGACCAGAGTGGAGGGTAATCTAATCTTTGTCGTGCTGCAAAAAGGGAACTCATGGGGGGCGGCTGCCGAGCCTATGAGGAAAGCCCCCCCTCCCATTCCTGCGCCATCATTTCCAAGCCGGGTTTCCCAACGACCCATGGCGGACGCCTATCCAATGGGGCAAGCGATTACCAATGTCGATTTTCGCCGGGGGGAAAAAGGGGTGGGCAGGATTTTAGTCTCTCTTTCCAATCCAAGGATGATTGCGGACACGCGCGAGGAAGGCACCAAAGTCATTGTCGGCTTTCCACGCGCAAGCTTGCCGCCAAACTTGGCGCGTAGGCTGGATGTCACGGACTTTGCCACGCCGGTTCAATTTATCGATTCCATGGAGGATGCCTCTGGGGCGAAATTGGTCATTATCCCCGTCAGTGGGCAGGAGTTTGAATATTCCTCTTACCAGTCGGAAAATATGTTAACCATTGAATTTCGTCCGCTGACCCGGTTTGAGGTCGAGGAAAACAAAAAGAAATCCTTCTCCTTCGATGGCGAAAAGCTGTCCCTCAATTTCCAAGACATACCCGTGCGCTCGGTGTTGCAGATTCTGGGCGACTTCACCAACCTCAACATTGTCGCCAGCGACACGGTGGCAGGCAATGTCACGCTGAGATTGAATGACGTGCCTTGGGACCAGGCGCTGGATTTGGTCTTGAAAGCGAAGAACCTAGGCAAACGCCAAGAAGGGAATATTATTCAAATCTTGCCATTGGACGAATTGAACAAGCAAAACAAAGAAGAACTGGAACAACAACGGGTGGTGGAGGAACTTGAACCACTGAAGACTGAGATCATCCAGATCAACTACACCAATGCCGAGGAAATCAAAAAGGTTTTGGTGTCAACGACAGAAAAATCGGGTCAAGTGTCTGGGCAGCCGTCCAGTATTGGTGGAGGCTCCACCCTGACTTCAACCACCAGTTTTGATGTCAGCCAGTCTATTCTTTCCGCAAGGGGTAACGTCACGGTTGATCCAAGGACCAACCAACTGATCGTCAAGGATACGAGCAAAAACATTGAGCGTATCAGGGACTTAATCAAGCAGTTGGATATTTCAATCCGGCAAGTGATGGTGGAATCCCGCGTGGTCATTGCCAATAATAACTTCGCCAGGGAGTTGGGCAGCCGCTTTGCGGTCAACCATGTCATTGCTGCCCGCCCTGATCTCGAAGGTGGTTTTATCCGAACAGTCCCTGAAAGTGGTTTTTTTGCCAGTGGCGATGCCCTGTCAGACATGGGCATGACCGGATTGGCTGGGCCAGGCGGCGTAGTCGGTGCGACTGTGTTGAAAGTTGGCGATTATTTGCTGGATTTGGAATTGTCCGCCGCACAAAAAGAAGGCAGAATTGAAATTGTTTCCAACCCTCGTGTGGTGACAACTGACCAGACCAAAGCGATTGTCAAACAGGGTACCCAAATCCCTGTTACAGGGGGCGCCACGGCTACCACGGTGGCCACCGTCACTTACAAAGATGTCGTGCTGGAATTGAATGTCACACCCCATATCACCCCGGACGATAACATTCGCATGGAGCTAATGATCAAAAAAGACAGTGAAAATGGCAAACTTTTCCAAGGGAACCCTGGACTTGACAAGCGGCAGATCGATACCACGGTGCAAGTGGTCAACGGCGAAACCGTGGTGCTGGGCGGGGTTTATGAGTCGACCAAAAGTAATACGACCGACAAAGTGCCTTTTTTTGGTGATCTTCCCGGTATTGGGTTTATGTTTAGGCGAAATCAGCTATCTGAAGACAAAAAGGAATTGCTGATATTCATCACCCCCAAGATCCTCAAACAGAATTTGGGACAACTTTAAGGAATCTTGCCTAGGATCATGAAATTCAACGGTAACATCTTCCTTGTCGGACCCATGGGGGCTGGCAAGACGACCATAGGCAAACTGTTGGCTAAGACTTTGGGCGTTGAGTTTTTGGATAGCGACAAAGAAATTGAGCTACGGACCGGGGTCACCATCCCGATGATATTTGAATATGAGGGGGAGTCAGGCTTCCGCAGGCGCGAGGCCGAAACCCTAGCCGATTTGACCTTGATGAGCCCAATTGTTCTCGCCACCGGGGGTGGTTCGGTCATTCTCCCTGAAAATCAAGAGGTTTTGCGTAAGCGCGGGTTTGTCGTTTACTTGCAATGCGCGGTTGACAAACAACTTGAACGCACCCAATGGGATGTCAACCGGCCCTTGTTGAAAACGGAAAACCCCCGCGCCCGCTTGGAGGAACTCCTCAATGCCCGTGACCCAATCTACCATGCCATAGCGGATTTGATTGTCGATACCGGCGAATTATCCAGCCGCAGTTCTGTTCGGCATATTCTTAAAGCCTTCAATCGTTTGGGTAATGCCTGATGAAAACGCTCAACGTAAGCCTTGGAGAACGCAGTTATCCCATCTACATTGGCAACAATCTAATTGATAATGCCGAATTGTTTGACCGGCATATCCAGTCTAGGCAAGTCATGGTTGTATCCAATACGACCATTGCACCTTTGTATTTGGATAGGGTTCTGGCCAACTTGCAGGGAAAACAAGTTTCCACGGTCATCCTGCCCGATGGGGAGTCCTACAAATCCATGGATTCTGCCATGTTGGTTTTCGACGAACTGCTAGGCCGTAAATTCAGCCGCAACGCGACGGTCATCGCGCTCGGCGGCGGGGTGATTGGCGATTTGGCCGGTTTTGCGGCGGCCTGTTATCAGCGTGGCGTACCCTTCATGCAAATCCCCACCACCCTGCTGGCTCAAGTGGATTCCTCCGTAGGCGGCAAGACGGCGGTCAACCATCCCTTGGGCAAGAACATGATCGGTGCCTTTTACCAACCCCAATGCGTATTGGCAGACACCACCGTATTAAATACCTTGCCTGACCGGGAGCTTTCCGCAGGCTTGGCGGAAGTGGTCAAATATGGCTTAATCCGTGATAAGGAATTTTTTTTATGGCTGGAAGCGAACCTAGAAGCTTTGCTTGACAGGGTTCCAGATGCCTTAATTTACGCCATAGAGCGGTCTTGTGCCAACAAAGCCGAGGTGGTGGTGGCAGATGAGCGTGAGACCGGCGAACGCGCCACCTTGAACCTAGGGCATACTTTCGGCCATGCCATTGAAACCGGGATGGGCTACGGGGTTTGTCTGCATGGCGAAGCGGTGTCTATCGGCATGTGCCAGGCGGCTGACCTATCCCGGCGCTTAGGGTGGCTGACGGATGCCGATGTGCTGCGGATTGAGCGTATCCTACAGCGTTGCCATTTGCCTATCACCCCGCCAGTGGAATTGAATACAGATCAGTTTTTAGACTTGATGGCGGTGGATAAAAAAAATGTGGACGGCAAGCTCCGGCTGATCTTGCTGGAACAGATTGGCAAAGCCACTTTGCCGGTTAGCGTGGAGGTGGGTGTACTAAAATCGACGTTGGAACAATACGGCCTGCGAAGTTTATAAAATCAATAGAATTTAACTATTCTTGATCACACGGCAAACTTTTTGTGGATCTTCGGGCAAATAACACACGGTGATTGTGTCGCCCACTTGATATTTGTGGTAGGCATCAACGTTGTCATCTGCCCTAGTGACTACTCTATTGCCTCGGAGGGTTGATGTCTTAAAAGCATAGGCTATATAATACATTCTGGGATCAGAATTTTCCTCCCAACGATCAAATATGATTGCTTTGGTTTTCTTGCCTTCTTGCTGCAATTTTTTCCGAAGATGCAGTATGTTCAGTCCTCTTGAAATTGCCAAAAGACTTAGTATAAATATGATAACCATAGATATGATAGTTGTTTTAGCTGATGGGGCATCCGCTCTATCAATGACCGACATGTTCGGATGAGATGTAGCGTATAGTATTTGAATATTTTGCCCGACCTTCAGGGAAGAATAGTAATTGCAACTTGTCTCTTCTGTTTTATGAATATATGTAAGTGAATCATTATTGTTTGGCACTTTGAAATTATAGTTTACTTCGCAATTAATTGTTTTACCGCTACCATTTTTAACTAGTTGCGTAACGGTTGCATAGGTCGATTTAACTTCATGGGTTAAAGCTTTGTACTCAATAAAAGGTGCTGACCAATCTCTCTGTGGAAAATCAGTTAGTAAAATAGTTAAAAGCCCTAGACCAGTTAATATAAAAGCCCAAGGCCATTCTAGCGACCAAGTAGGCTTTGGCCGCCTAAGATTGGCATATTCTGTAGGCAAGACTGTTTCATTGGTGGATGAATTGTGAGGGGTTTGGTTCAATTTCCAACACTCCAAGTTTAGACATGGTCAGCTTGACCTCAGCGATTACCTGTAAAAAAATCCAATTTTACAAGCTATCTCTATAGTATTAGTGGAATGTTACGATTTTGTGAAACTTCAATACCGAACTTCTTGTATTGACTGTTGACGTAGTGGGGTAATGCGAATTGAGACCAAATCTAACCTGAAATCTGAAAAGATTTGTGGTAGCAGCGTATTTTTTTATGGCTTGCCTTCTGGGTTTAAAAAACCCAGAAGGCGCAGCCCGTCGAGGTGCTTACGCCGCCTTCCCGTATTTCTTGCGGAATTTGTCCACACGGCCTGCCGTATCGACAAGCCTTTGCTTGCCCGTATAGAATGGATGGCAAGCAGAGCAAACTTCGACATGCAGATCCTTGCAAGTGGTCGATTTGGTTTCAAAAACATTGCCGCAACTGCAATGGACTTTAATGGTGGCGTATTTTGGATGTATACCCGCTTTCATGGAAGCGCTCTCCCCTCAAACATCGGTTGGAAACAAACAGCTAATGCTACTGAAAAGACAGGACATTCGCAAGAAAAAAATAATTTTTCTTAAAGTCAGGCTCCTCTTGCCCTACTCATTGGTTGGAAGCAAAGGCTAATCCAATAGCAAAACCGTAAATTCTGTATTCCTCTATGCGCATCATTACGCTCAATGTCAACGGCATACGTTCTGCCGCACGAAAAGGTTTTTTTGATTGGCTGGCATTGCAACAGGCCGACGTTGTTTGCTTGCAAGAAACCAAGGCGCAAGAAGGCCAAATCGAAGACCCGCTTTACCGGCCTGAGGGCTATCAATGTTATTATTTGGACGCCGTAAAAAAAGGCTACAGCGGAGTGGCCATTTATGCAAAGTCCAAACCCGATGCCATCATCCAAGGCTTAGGCTGGCCTGACATGGACGCAGAAGGCCGTTATTTGGAAGCCCGTTTTGGCAATTTGAGCGTGGTATCTTTGTATCTGCCCTCCGGCTCATCTAGTGAAGAGCGGCAAGCGGTCAAATTCAGTTTTCTTGATCGATTCACGCCCTTTTTAAACGAATGCGCCCAAACTGGGCGTGATTATGTCCTCTGCGGCGACTGGAACATCGCCCATAAGAACATAGACCTGAAAAACTGGCGATCAAACCAGAAAAACTCTGGCTTCCTGCCGGAAGAACGGGCTTGGCTGGATGAAGTGTTTGCATCAGGAAGATGGGCGGATGCTTTCCGGGCGGTCTGTCAAGAACCAGATCAATACACATGGTGGTCCAATCGCGGACAAGCTTGGGCCAAAAACGTGGGTTGGCGCATCGATTATCACATTGTAAGCTACAATTTGCTCACCACCATTCGTGCGGCGTCCATTTATAAGGACGAACGCTTTTCCGACCATGCCCCATTAACCATTGATTATGACTACCCATTCCCTGCGTGAGTCGCTCTTCAACCGACGCATGTTGATTTGCGTCGGGACTGGATTCACTTCCGGCCTGCCGCTATATTTGCTGGTCAGCTTGCTCCCTGCTTGGTTGCGCGATGGCGGCGTTGACCTAAAATCCATCGGCTTGATGGCCTTGGTGCAATTGCCCTATATTTGGAAATTTCTCTGGTCCCCATTGTGCGACCGTTATGGACTGCTTCCATTGGGTCGCCGCCGAACTTGGATGGCAGTGACTCAATTGGCATTGCTGGCACTCATTCCCATGTTCGGCTGGCTGGTGCCTAAGCCGGACTTGAGCATCATCCCTTGGCTGGCCCTTGCTGTGGCCTTTTTTTCGGCCTCGCAAGACATTGCCATCGATGCCTACCGGCGGGAAATATTGCGAGACGAGGAGATGGGCTTAGGCAATGTCGTCCACGTCAACGCCTATAAAATAGCCAGCCTGATACCCGGTTCGCTATCCTTGATTTTGGCCGATTTTTTGCCTTGGAGCGCCGTTTATTGGTTGACGGCCTTGTTCATGCTGCCGGGGCTCATCATGACCTTATTGGTCACGGAGCCAGAATATTCCAAAGCTGCGCCGAAAACCCTGCGTAGCGCCGTGGTCGAACCATTCCGGGAATTCATTGGGCGAAAAGGTTGGGCCAATGCTCTGGCGGTATTGGCCTTCATTTTTTTCTATAAGCTCGGCGATAGCATGGCTACGGCCTTAGTGACCCCGTTTTACCTAGACATGGGTTACAGCAAGACTGAAATCGGCTTGGTGGCAAAAAACGCCGGTCTTTGGTTAAGCGTGCTTGGCGGCATCGTCGGAGGAATATGGATGGTTTATCTAGGCATTTCCAAATCCCTTTGGATATTCGGAGTTTTGCAAGCCTTGGTGATCTTAGGCTTTGCTTGGTTGGTCAATGCCGACCACAACCTCATCAATCTCGCTGCGATCATCGGCGCGGAAGCCTTCGGCGTGGGTTTGGGGACTGCGGCGTTTGTGGCCTTTCAAGCCAGTACCACCCATCCTTCCTATACCGCCACTCAATTTGCTTTGTTTTCCAGCCTAGCCGCCACCCCAAGAACCGTGGTGAATGCGTTCACCGGATTTTTGGTAGAGGGCGGAGACCTAAAATTCGGGCCGCTGTTGCAATTCCACGTCGATGGCTTGGGTTGGGTTCGCTTCTTCTGGCTATGTTTTTTTGCAACTATTCCCGGCATGTTGTTGTTGTTTAAAGTAGCACCTTGGAACGGAGAGGACGATTTCAACCCTCAGCGAACCCAATCGTGACGCACCAATCCTAGGCTGTCGTTCAATGCCCGTCAATCACCTCGAACTATTTTTGATGTCAATAGAATTACAGGCTTGACGAAACCCGACAAAACTTGTTTAATACGCATTCTTTAGACATGAGCGCCCAGGTAGCTCAGTTGGTAGAGCAGGGGACTGAAAATCCCCGTGTCGGTGGTTCGATTCCGCCCCTGGGCACCAAAAATTTCAAAGGCTTGCAGTCAATCGACGGCAAGCCTTTTTTGTTGGTGCTACACGGGTGCTACGCATTTTTAAAAATCCGCCCACTTTTGTTGCTCGCCAGTCAAAAAACATGGTCGGAGGAAACCAAAAAAATTAAAGATAAACCTAGCCTCAGCAGTGAGCGATTGGGGATAATTTTGCGTTTCCGTCCTTCACATGGCACATCAGCGCAGATTTACAGCAGTCAACTTTTGCACAGAAGCTAGACGAAGGAATCGGTTTTCCGCATGTACGGTTGAACTAGCTGCCCCATAATCACGTCATCACTCTCCCAATTCAGCCGCAATTGAGTTGAATTGCTCAAAGGCGGTTTGCAGATCGTCGGCAATTTCACGCGCAAGCTCGTCCGGTTCCGGCAGGTTGTCGGAATCTTCCAAGCTTTTGTCCCTGAGCCAGAAAATATCGAGATTGACCTTGTCGCGCTTAACCAATTCCTCATAGTCAAAACAACGCCAACGGCCATCTGGGTTTTCAGGTGACCAAGTGGGTTCGCGGGTGATGCGCGTTTGCACCGTCGGGCGAACCGGGTTTTCTGGTTGGCGAAATGACTCGGCCTCGTCTTGATCCAGATTGAAATAGCGGCGGACAAATTCGTCTAAATGCTCGCGCCGTAGCGGGTTAGTTTTCAAGGTGAAATGGATGTTGGTGCGCAAGTCATACACCCACAGTTGCCGCGTCCACGGGGCTTCTTGGGCGGGTTTGGCATCGAAAAACAGCACATTGGCCTTGACCCCTTGCGCATAAAAGATGCCGGTCGGCAGGCGCAACAAGGTATGCACGTCGAAGGCTTTCAATAGACTGGTGCGGATGGTTTCCCCCGCGCCACCTTCAAACAGCACATTATCCGGCACGACGATGGCGCAACGCCCGTTGATCTTCATCAGCGTTTTGACATGTTGCAGGAAATTCAACTGCTTATTCTTGGTGGTGACCCAAAACCCTTCCCGCTCATAGGTGTGGTCTTCCTTTTCCAAGTCGCCGTCTTCGTTGACGATGGAGATGCTGCTTTTCTTGCCAAATGGCGGATTGGTCAACACTAGGCTGAATTTTTCGCTCGGATTATTGGCTAGGCTGTCGATGCCGGAATGAATCGGGCAAGGGTCGGCATTGATCCCGTGCAAAATCATGTTCATCACCGCCAGTCGCCCGGTTGCGGGAACCAACTCCCAACCCTGCACAAAACCGCTACGCAAATGCTTTTTTTGGTCCGGGTCCAGTGCATTGCCGAAATGGCGGCTGATATAACTGTGTGCCGCCAATAGGAAGCCACCTGTCCCACAAGCCGGGTCACAGACCGTATCCTCTGGAAACGGCTTCATCACGTCCACAATCGCTTGAATCAGCACACGCGGGGTGAAATACTGCCCCGCACCCTTGGGCGATTCCTCAGCCGAACGGGAAAGCAGACCTTCGTAGATGTCGCCTTTTACATCAGCGTCCATCTTCATCCAGTCTTCGGGTTCGATCAGGTCGAAAATGAGCCGCTTCAAAGTCGTCGGGTTTTGAATGTCTGGCCGCGCCTTCTTGAACACCTCACCCAACATGCCCTTTTTTTTGCCCAATTCGTCCAAGATATGGCGGTAATGCACCTCCAATTCATCCCCGTCCTTGGTCAACAGGCTTTGCCAGCCCAATTCAATCGGAACGATAGGCGGTTTGTTATGCGGTGGCCGGGTTTGCTGGTCGGCCATTTTCAGAAACAGCAGAAAGCTGATTTGTTCGGTATAAGCCATGTAAGACAGCCCGTCGTCCCGCAGGACATGGGCGAAGTTCCAGGCTTTGTTGACGATTTGTTGGGAGAGGTTGCTCATGAATCTGTTTATTCTTAATTTGAATGAGACGACCAAAAGTCGGTTATAGATTCGTTGACCACGAACATTAAAGTAGCTACACTAAATAATAGGCTTATCACCTGTGACCCCGCCAAACGCGCCAAGACCTTGGAAGACCGGGGCTTGACTTCATGGACGCGGCACACGTTTTTGCTGGCAAGTATGTCACTGCCGATGACAACCGTAAAGACTATGGCGAGTCTAGGCAAATCACCATCGGTTATTTGGCAGGAAGAATGGTCGTGATGGGTTGGGTTCAACGCGGCGAAGCCCGTCATGTTTTTACTATGAGAAAGGCCAATGAACGAGAAGTCAAAAGATATCGGGAGCGACTTGAACAAGTTTGATGCCCATGTCATCCAGCAAGAGGAGTATGACGAATTGCCGGAGTTGGACGATGACTTTTTCAAGCGGGCCAGCGTGTTTGAAAGCGGTCAATTAGTGCAGCGTGGCAGGCCAAAATCCAAAAGCCGCAAGGTGTTGCTGTCGGTGCGGTATAGCCCGGAGGTCGTCGAATACTTCCGATCTACCGGGGATGGTTGGCAAGCGCGTATGGATGAGGTGTTGAAAGAATGGGTCAAGGCGCATCCGGTATCATAATGCCCCTGTTGGAATAATAACACTCCATGCTATTCTCGGCTTAACGCGCAAACTCTTGGACGGTGTATGCCATCGAATCATCTGACGCAGATTTTTACATAGGCTAAAGGGCGTTCGGGCTTGCCGTTCAACCGATAAATGGAAGCGTTGATTTGATGACGATCTAGCCAATACCGGACAGTATCCTTTAATGCGCGGTTGACATAGCCAATCTTATCGCCCTTGCAAACTATAGCCAACGCATCAGGATCAATAGCATTGTCTTTGTCGGCTATAAAAAAAACTGGCTCACCCACGCTGATTAAAGAAATATCGCCATTGAACACATGACGCAAACCAGCAACTTCGGTTAAATAATCACAGGGTACTTCATCGGGAGGGACTTCTGGCACTAAGGCGAAGCCATCGCTAGGCAGTTTCGCCCCGGTATATCCCAACAGCGCAAAATCTGAATGCTGAAAAGGGGTGGGAAGTCCGTGTTGGGTTAAATATTCGCCAAAATCCTCGCGCTTTCTTGGTGGTAAGCGGCGCATCAGCGCTTCAACCACACCTTGTCTTATTTCAACCATTTTAAGCGGAAAAGCAGGGAAATCCTCAAATCCTGCTAGCTTTGCCTCGTGAAATTCGGGTGAATCCCTTAGATAACGAAACAATACTTCTTCGTTTTCTACATGGCAAACTTCCCCAACCACTCGCCGGGTACGAGTCGGAGCAGATTCATCAACGGGTTGCCAAGTCAACCAAAGTCGCTTGGGTTCAATAATATATTGCAGGGTATTCATTCAAAAAGTTCTTTCAAAAGTTCGTGCCTACGCCGCAGCAAGCGAAGTATAAAAGAACGTCGCTCAAGAGAAAAACAAACCGGGACATCCAAAGCCGTAAGATCATCAAACGTTTCGGCAAGTTCCTTTTCTGAGAAGTCCAAGCGCTGCTTTGCAGTCTGGCAGGTTTGTGGCCACTCAGACAAGACCTTTCGCAATAAATTCAGATGGCCGTTTATTGGAACTTGCTCGTCGAGTGACCACTTCAAATGGTGGTATCCTTTATTGATGTAGCGGTCCAAATCTATATTCGACCATCGCGCCACCTTTTCGGTTAGCCGTTCATGCCCCAAGCTAGTTCCATTATCGAATAAGGGAGACAATCTGAAGCTATCTGGTCGGAATACGAATCCCCAATTATCCTGGTGCCTGTCGGTATTGCCGATGAGGGCATCAAACAACAATGCATCTACCCACCATTGTTGCCAATCAGTCTTAAAGATTTTCCTATGACTGAGACCTAGGCTCATTAACCTCATCAACCGGGTATTGTCTTTTACGTTGTGTTGACATCCCTTGTTTCGGTCGAATTCAGGCCGTAATTTCTGCAAAAATTCCCCGCCCCACATGAAGGTTTCTTGCCCATCGACATAAAACCACTCGATAAGCGCGGCACAAATCCCTGTGTTTGAATTCCATGCGGCAAAAGCGGGTGGAACCTCCACGCCAAGCAAACAGCCGACGCGATAAGCGATGACCTCTCCCCAGAATTGATCGGGATAAATTTCCCTAGAACGTTTAAACAGATAGCGGCGACCGGGAATTATGACAGGTTCAGGTGGAGGATTGGGCGCAAAAACCGCGTCCTTGGCTCTCGCGCCTTGCGGGAAAACCCCAAACTCCGCATCGACCTCCCAAGATGCCACATCAAAGGCCGTTGCTTGAATTTTGGGAGATAGTTTCATAAATATATGGTTTTTGTACGGACGCTGGATTTTTTCCCTTGTGAAGTCACATACACGAAAAAATGATGGTCGCCTTCTTTGCGCTCAAAACCCTTTTGGATCAGAGCCTCTTCGACTTTCCGTTTATCACGCGGCATGTTGGTTCTCCCGACAACGCTCCAATAATCTCGCTTTTAATTCTTGTGCTTTCTCGGTCAGGTTTTCGCAGGGTTCTTGGGCGTATTCGTCCCACAGGAAAAACAATTCCGCAGCCAAATCGTCTGCCAATTGCTCGCGGGTTTGGGAGTAGACATGAAGCTCAAATGTGTCATCAGTGACCATTAAAAGCTCCCCGCTTTCGTCCCAATAGGGGTTTAGCACCAAAGGCGGATTGAAATACAAAACTCTTCCATTAAGTTCTATTGATTCATAAATCATGGCAGATTTATCTTTAGATTGTTGCGTCAACTTTGGCCGTTCTATTACTCATGGAGCCAGTACGACGACCACATCAATATCTTGGTCGGCAAAATCCGGGGCTGGTATATGCAACATGCCATCGGCAGCGACATGGGTAGATAGTTGTATGGTTTTCATCGAGGGATTCCTGATGTAATCGAATGAGTAGAACCGTAGGGCGGCAACCCTTTGCCGCCAACCGCGTCGGCATAGGGATGCCGACCTACTTTAGTTTGTACGCATGTTTGCATTCTCATGATGGGTTGGAAGCATCTTTAAACCGACTCGGTTTTTGAAACCGAGTCGGTCTGGTCTGCTTGTCCCGCTCGGCGCGGATGCGTTCCAGCAAGGCGCTGGCCGGTTCGTCGTTGAGGTCTTGCGGAACTAACTTTCCTTCAAACGCCCGTTTCAAAATCGCCTGACGCAAGCGGGCGGCACGGGCTAGGGCGTGGTCTATCGTTTTCTCGGTGCTATCGGCGATGGAGAGGCGGCGGGAGATTTCGGAGGTTATTTGTTGTTGTTCATTCGATGTTGGTAAAGGTATTGAAAAATTTGACAGCTTTGACCCATTAACATTAGCTTGACCAACTTGTTGGCTTACAACTGTCGAAATCCACTTTCTAGCATATGATGAATTTAAAACCGAATTAAAATATTCTGGTTCAACCCCATTACACAATCTTATTCTTATCAAATAAGAGGCAAATGAGCACGGAGTATTTCCATGATATACAGCGGTTTTTCCGACTAACTCGATGCTATTAGTTCGATTAAAAATAATATCGCCTTTTTCTAACAAAAGAAAAGGAAACTCTTTATGATTAAATGGTAAATATTTAAGGTTATTCCAATCAATTTTTCCGTTACTTATATTGCCCATCCTTAATACAGGAATTCCTGTAACATTTTCTTCTGTCTTGAATGAAGTTCCATATTGTAAAAAATGGCTCGTTTGTGCCACTGTAACCCACACCCACCCCTCCGGCAATTTGGGCAGTTGGGAAGTATCCGGCTTGGCGGGTTCCGGGTATTTGTCCTGCCAGTTCTTAGTCGGGGCTTTGCCTTGTTCGGCGTATTTCTTCAATTGGCTTTCTTCCCATTTCGCCCTCCGCTCCTTGAGGATGCGGGCCAGCAGTTGCGCCCCAGTTTCAGTCGGCGGGTTTTGTTCGCGCCATTGTACGGTCAGTTTGCCCTCGACGGCGGCTTTCAACACCGAGGCACGATACCGCTTGATATTCGCCTTCGCCCGTTGCAAGGCCGCAACTCCGGCATCAAGGTCGGAGAAGAGTTCTTCCAGTTTGGCGACAATGCGGGTTTGTTCTTCTCTGGAGACCACCGGAAACGGAAGTGCTCTTACAATTTCTTGGTTAATATTAGGTTGCGCCCCGCCTTTGCCTTGGTCTATTAAAAACCTTCTTTTTGAGAAAAGAAAGTAAAAAGCAAATTGCGTATTGATATGCTCTGGAAGAAATATCCCACACACTGCCTGATTCGTAGCTGCTTCAATGCCAAGTATTCCTAGTTTTCCAACAGTCGCGCCATATAATGCAATACATAAAGTATTTTTCGGGAATAATTTTGCACTTGATGAGCTTAGAGCACTGGCTGTTATTTTTTCATCCGTTTTGTGAATAATTCTATCTCCTACTCCCCTATCACTCCAATGTTGTAAAAATTTTGGACTATAATTAGGGTCATGACGACGCACCTTACAGGAGGGTGTCATGAACCGAAAAATCCGCATCCAACGCTTTGCCCCCAAAGACCGGGAACTGTGGCAGAAGCTCTACTACCGGCACAAGGCCCAGCGCCAGCGGAGGCGGCTGCTGGCCTTGAAGGCCATCTGGGACGGGCAAACCATGGCCGCCGTGTGCCGCGAGCAAAAGGTCCACCGGCACTCCCTGGAGCGTTGGTTCGACCTTTACCTCCATGGCGGCTTCGATGCCCTGCTCGCCCCCGAGCGGCGGGCCGTCCCGCAGGTTTTGTCGGCCCAGCGGCGCAAGGTCCTGCATTACATCCTCCTGCACAAGACGCCCGCCGACTATGGGCTGGACAGCTACCAGTGGACAGGCCCGCTGGCACAAAGCCTGATCGGGCAGAAGTGGGGCATCCAATTGGGGGTCGGGCGCATGCAACAGCTTTTCCACCAATTCGGCCTCTCGCACCAGCGCGCGCACCGGGACTACGGGCCTGCCAAGCCGGCCAAACGCGCCGAATTCGTGGCCGACTTAAAAAAAAACAGCCGAGCT
>CAIYXP010000295.1 GCA_903930145.1 uncultured Methylococcaceae bacterium | reverse complement strand
AGCAAAATAAAATAGAAGAAACAAAAATCCTTCATTGGTGCTGAGTTGATCGAAGTAGCGGCGGTTTTCGTCCAAGTAACGATCTTTGATTTCCATTCGACTACCGGCAAAAGTGTCTGGCTCTGTTAATTTGAGGTCTTCAAACCAGCCTAAGATTTGTAGCGAATGTTTAATTTCATTTAGGCAATCTGAATATTCTGGTCTGGATAGAACAGAAAGCAGTTTTAATAAACCTTCGCCATTGATGCCTAACGGTTCAATTTGACCTTCTCGTTGGAAAGTGCGAAGAGATGAGTTTTCTGGAGAGAATAATATAAAATTTTTGACAGAAATTGAGAATGTTTCATTTGTAATAGTTATATTAGACAATAGCTTTTTATCTAAATTTGATTCGAATTCTATCCAGATATACGGATTTTTACTAGCATCGGCACTCTCAAGTAAGTTGTTCATATTTAACTGTAGACGAAATAGTTTTGCATTTAGTCGATAAAGTTGGTTTTCGCTTTCTAAAGCATTATTGTTGTCAATTATTTTATCAAGGTGTTTATAAATATTTTCTGCTAATATTTTAATTTTTGCTTGGGAGAGCCATTTTGCATAAGGTGTATTATCGTTTGACAATTGAATCAATATTCCATTATGTTCAGATTCTATCGTAAGTATAATAGAAGCTAATTCATCTACGCTTGGAAACGCTGACCGCATATATTCTGGTCTTGTGACGCGAATCCCCCGCGAAGTTAAAAATTCATTGTCCAATTTATTTCCCGTTGCCGCCCCTGCCAAAGCAATGGCTTCAAGGATATTGCTTTTCCCTGCGCCGTTTTCTCCAATCAACACATTGATACGCCCAAGTTCAAACTCTAGCTTATCAATGGACTTATAGTTTTCTATATGAATTTTTTTAATCACGAGTTTATTATGGAGTGTTGGTTTATATTACAGCGCCGTTCCCCGCTGCCGCTTCCGGTAACTCAACCACGCCGGCATTACCACGACGATCAACAAAACCACTCCCAACAATAAAGGCCAATAGATTGGTTTGTTCCATGCTGCCCGTTGCTTAGCCCTTTCAGCCGCATCAATGCGTTGGTATTTGGTGCGGTTTCTCGCCATCATATTGGGGGCGATGTTTTTGTACCAGTCATGATACAAGGCGAATTTCATTGGATAATATCCAAATAGCCATGGCGAATCCTTGCGAACGATGTCCTGCATCTGTTCGATAATTGCTTGCCGTTCCGGGCCGTCGTCCATGTTCCTCATGCGTTCGAACAATTGGTCAAACTCGGCATTCTTATAATTGGATGCGTTTTCCCCGCCCGAGCCGACTTTTGCATTGGGTCCATTAAGCAGGAAGAAGAAGTTTTCCGGGTCTGGGTAGTCGGCATTCCAACCCCAGGTATACAGTTGCATGTTACCGGAAGCGATTTTTTGCTGGAACTGATTATAATCAGTGGTGCGTAACACCAATTGAATGCCCAGTTTGGCAAATTGCTTGCGATACCAGTTTAACGAGGATTTGCTGTCTGCACCGGCTGCAGTGACATCATAATACAACACCAAGGGTTTGCCAGTTTTCTCGTCCACGCCGTTGGGGTAACCCGCTTCAGCCAGCAATTTCTTGGCTTCGTCCAAGGATTTTCGTTTTGGCCTACCATCCTTCCAGTCAAACACATAGGGATTGATGCCAGCCTCGCCTTCTTGGTAGCCAAAAATTCCCGGTGGCAAGACACCTTGCGCAACAATGCCACGTCCATTGGCAAAAATACTGATAAATTCATCATAATCTACTGCGATGGCAATGGCCCTGCGCAATTTACTCTGGGCTTCACCATATCCGCCAACGACGGGGTCAAGCATGTTAAACCCTAAGTAAAAAATTGAAGCTTCCACTTCCGTATCCAGCCTGATGCCTTTGTCCTTCATGTCGGGGGTCAGTTCCGGCCCGCCCTGTCCGGCAAAACTAATGGCTTGGTCAAAATTGTCTGAGGCCAAGCCTGATGCATCAAAAAACCCTTGGAGAAATTTATTCCAGTAGGGAATTGTTTCCTTTTCAAGGATAGAAACCACTTTGTCGATGAATGGGAGCTTTTTTCCCGCATCTTGCAAAAGACCTGCTTTGGCATCTTCAGGCGAGCCAACGCTGGGATAAAAATCGTCGTGATAGTTTGGGTTTCGCGCCAATACAATCCGGCGGTTGGGGTTGTTTTCTTCCATTAGGTAAGGCCCAGTGCCGACCGGATACCAGTCTAGTGAAATGTTCTTGGCGATCAAGCCTTTTTGCTTGTAAAACTGGTCCGCTTCCCAAGGCACGGGCGAGAAAAACGTCATCGCCAACCAGTAGCGGAATTGCGGATATTTGCCAATCAACCGAATCTTGAAATGATGCGGGTCGATGACCGTCACACCGTCCAATGAATAATTTCGAATATCGAAGAAAGCGGATTTATCTTGGCTGGATTTGAAGTCTGACCCTGCTTGGTCGGACAACTTTTTCATGCCGACGATGTGTTCTTGCATCAAATCCCCAATTGGGGAATGCAGTTGCGGGTGAACCAGCCGTTTGATGCCATAAAGATAATCCTCTGCTGTCAATTCGCGATAGCCAGTTTCAGGAAAATCGGCGATGGTTTTGATGCCTTCCAAGGTATCCGCTGTCAGGTTGTGGTAGCGAAATTGATCGTCTTGAGTCTTTGCAAAAGCGGGGTGAGGCTGGTAGCGAATGCCGGGTTTAAGTTGAATATCATATTCGCTAAATGCAATCGATGCGTCGGGTGCGTTTTCTGGCAGGACATTCATGTCGCGATCATAGTAAACCACCTTCGGCATTTCCAATGCAGTCAAGGGTTCCAGCGTAAAGGGTTTTTTCAGGTAATTGTATTGCAGCAGAGGTTCGTAAATTTGTGCAATATATCGGGCTTCGTCTTCGCTATAGGATCGAGCCGGATCGAGATGTTTGGGGCGTTCTGAGAAAGCGGTGT
>CAIYXP010000294.1 GCA_903930145.1 uncultured Methylococcaceae bacterium | reverse complement strand
CAGCGAAAATCAGAAACTTTACCGGTATCTAATAGGATAGATTCCAAGGCAGTGGCTAAGCGAGCAACCACGGTCGTCGTATCGATTTTGGCAAACCATTTACGGATGACTGGCTTAGCTGGTTCGATGAAACAGTGGAAGCCGTTCGCCTCATCATCATAATTTCCGCAGCCAATCCACAACGGAAAAGCGGCGTTTTCGAGTTCGATCCGCAAACCCCAATCTTCGAAATCAATCAAGTTCACCTTAAAGCCGTGCTTGGGCAGTTCGGCAGCGAGAAAGTCTGCCAAGTTTTTACCAAATCGGCCCGGATTGATTTTTTCCTCTTCACCGGGCAATGGTGGGAAAACCTCAGATTGGAATTCTAGGTGGGTTTTCATTGGATTATCAAATTAGATGAGTCCCAAGCATAAGGGCGAGCTTGAAACTCGCCCTACCCATGGTTTATTAGGGTCAAGCTAAGCTTGCCGGAATCGGCTTCAACTCCGTCACCACATCCCCATTTTGCGCCCTGTGCCGTAGGTAGTGATCCATCAACACAATCGCCATCATCGCCTCGGCGATGGGCGTGGCGCGTATGCCTACGCAAGGATCGTGACGGCCTTTGGTGACGACCTCGACCGGTTCGCCACGCACATTCACCGAACGACCCGGAAGGTGCAAGCTAGAGGTGGGTTTCAAGGCGATGCTGGCAATGATGTCTTGGCCTGAGGAAATGCCGCCTAGAATACCGCCGGCATGGTTGCTCAAAAATCCTTCCGGTGTAATTTCATCGCGAAATTGAGTGCCTTTGGCTTCCACACAATCGAAACCACCGCCAATTTCCACACCTTTAACCGCATTGATGCTCATCAGCGCATAGGCCAGTTCGGCATCCAATCGGTCAAAGATGGGTTCGCCCAAACCCGGCGGAACACCCGTTGCCATGACATTGATCCTTGCACCGACGGAATCGCCTTCTTTGCGTAACGCATCCATATAGGCTTCCATTTCTGGTACTTTGTCCGGGTCGGGGCAAAAGAATGGATTATTGCCAACCTCCTCCCAAATCAATTTTTCCGCTTTGATTGGGCCTAGTTGTGACAAATAGCCGCGAATTTCTATACCCAAACGTTCTTTTAGATATTTCTTGGCAATGCCCCCGGCGGCGACACGCATCGCCGTTTCCCGCGCCGAAGACCTTCCTCCGCCCCGGTAATCGCGGAAGCCGTATTTCATGTGATAGGTGTAATCGGCATGGCCGGGGCGGAATTGTTCACTGATATTCGTGTAATCTTTCGAGCGCTGGTCGGTGTTTTCGATTAGCAAACCGATGGGCGTACCCGTAGTCTTGCCCTCGAACACGCCGGAGAGGATTTTGACTTGATCCTCCTCCCGTCTTTGCGTGGTGTAGCGGGAAGTCCCCGGTTTGCGCCGGTCCAAGTCGCCTTGAAGGTCCGCCTCGCTGAGTGCCAGCCCCGGCGGGCAGCCATCGACGATGCAGCCAATTGCGGGACCATGGCTTTCGCCAAAAGTGGTGACGGTGAAGAGTTTACCTATTGAGTTGCCTGACATAAGTATTTGGTCTTTGAATTTAAAATAAAATATTTGAACTGTTTGGCTCGTCTAAGCCGCTCGCAAATCCCATTGCTTTGCCCGTTCTTTCCAAGCTTGTTCATAAACCGGCCAATCATGTAATGTCTCGGGGTCGAAATCTGCACCATTAGGCCATACGAGGGTATGCACTTCAGGGTCAATTCTAGCTTGGTTGAACAAGTTTACATCGCGCAAAGGCCCATAAAGTTCTCCTGACAATACAGGATAAAAATCAATTATCT
>CAIYXP010000293.1 GCA_903930145.1 uncultured Methylococcaceae bacterium | reverse complement strand
ATCATTCGCGATTAATGCCTGTCCTGAGCGAAGTCGAAGGAAGCCCCCTTAGTTGGCACATCTTATGAGACAGATTGCAATTGATAAAAAGAGTATAATGCATTTTGCAACCCCGCCGCTAATGTTTTGGGCGAAGTCACAGCATCCGACATGGTATAAAACGTTACGGACGGGATTGCAAATCCCGTCCGGCATTAGATGTGAGTGCTGTTGTTGGATGATCGTTAGATAGATTTGCCATTTAAAACAAATTGCACTATATTAAAATAATCGATTCAGAGGATAACTATGGGAGGCAAACCAATACCCAAGCCATCAATTCTTGATAACTGTATATCAGTTGGAATTGAAGCTGGACGCAAAGTATATAAATATCCAACTGAAGATATATACTACACTTGGGATTCTTTGCATGGCGAGCTTGAAGTTTTCAATAAACAAGGTCTGCACAGAGGTGTCGCCTGCCCCTTAACGGGAACAATAATAAAACCACCAGTGCGTGGTCGTCGTATTAGCAAACGTAATTAGGAGACTAAAATGAACTTCATCGAAAAATGTCTTTCAGGAGATGCATTCCTTGATGAAATAGAAAGATATGAAGAAGTATGGCATAACGGAGAGGAAGGAAAGGATATGGAGCTTCATGAATATCTTGGTATGTCTTGGGATGAATATTCCATATGGGCTACGAAACCTAGCATTATATCTTTGATTATTAGATGCCGTAAAAAAGGAATAAAATTAGAGGATGAGCTAAATCAGGAAAGATATGCTTTAGCTGCTAGAGCAGAAACACTAGAAGAATCAAAAAAAATGACTCAATGGCTAAAGCAAATTGGAAAACTATCATGAAACCGGAAGAAAAATTAGCATGTAGGCTATTAGAAAGGCACAACTTAGAACCCCCATATGATCTGGTTGAGCTTGCATCTCTATATGCCAAAGTCGAATATCTCAACTTTCCAATAAAGGCAGATGGTATTGCTATCAATATTTCATCTAATCTTCAACCAGAAATTCTAATCAATCGAAACAATGCCGCGACTAGGAAAAAATTTACCCTAGCTCATGAATTAGGTCATATCATTATCCCTTGGCACACTGGTATCATCATTTCTCATACCAATGCAGAAGGCAATCCACATTCTTTGTTTGAATACCGTGAAATTGAAGCAGAAGCAAACAGATTTGCTGCCGAATTACTTATGCCACAATCATGGATTAACAAAATTTATGACGAATCAATAGATTTTTTTTCTGCGATTAGGACAATACAAAATAAATCAGAAACCTCATTCGAGGCAGTCATTATAAAGTTTTTTCAATCAATTAAAGATGATGCAATTGTCTGTGCTGAATTGAATTCTGAAGGCATATGCGAAAAAATACATTTGACTCAAACCGCTCCATCTCAAGCTTATCAACTGAATGGATTATACATTGAGTCAGGCAAACAATTCAATACGTCTGATTGGTCAGATATCCAAGATTTTGGGACGAAAAAGCTTCGTGCATGGCATTTTCCAATAACCAATAGGGAAATTCTTGAAACCGATACTCGCTCTTGGAGAGATATATTAAATATAATTCTATCAGAATCCAAATCAATAGATAAGTTACAAAGCACTAATGCAACATTTAATTCAACTTTTCACAAGGCTCTGCAAGAAACACGTGAGGAACACAAACTTGCTGGCAAAATAATAGCATTATTCGATGGCAGACCGAATCTATCATCTATATGTAATCATCCATTATTTGACCAATATGTCATAAAAAGAACTAAAGAACTACTTTCAAGAAAATAGTGCCATAGAAGGATGGTTTGAGCTTACGAAGACTATTATTCGCAAATGATGCGCCTTTTTCGTCAATGAATAGAGAATTTTGTATGAACCCAAATCCAATTTACTTTCCCCAAAATCCAATTGGAATCGACCAAAAGTAAATTTCTTTTGACCAAATCCAATTGGAATCGGCCAAAAGTAAATTTCTTTTGCTCAAAGACAATTGGTTTTTGCAAAAATCCAATTGGCTTGACGGTAAAGCAAACAGGCATGGCGGCAAAACCGATTGGAGCAGACCTAAAAAAGTTGGATTTTCCGAAAAACCCATTGAATTTTCCAATAAGCAAGCTTGCTTAATCGTAAAACCAATGCGCTTGACTTGGGTTCCAAGAGCGGAGCCATGAAGCCAAGCATCCGAGACTATGAAAGTATGACATCGCCACGCCATAAATAGGATTTTTCGTTGCGCTTTTGCGCCTTTGGTTTCACATCCTTGTGCTGGATTCCGGCATTCCCTGCCGGAATGACGAGGCTTCGTGTCAAAATGAGAATTGCTGCCATGACAGTCATCAGGCTGAATCTACTGTTAAATCAATTGGATTTTTCAATGCACCAGATTGTCATAACAAAGGTAAGTGACAGATCGGACTTTTTCATGTTGGATTAGACCCCGGTTCTCGACATGGATGGTAACTTTCCGCTTGTACAAGTGGTTGATTTGGTAGGAAAAATAAACCAAAGTTTGCCATCATTGGACGCTGGATTTTGGCATCCCTGCCAAAATGTCGTTTCCACACCATGCACTTAGCTCATACTGACAATGGTTTATGACTGGTAGAAATGCCCGAAAATGGTCAAAAATCCTATAAAATAGAGATTCCTCATTGTGTGGATGCTGCGCTGATTTTTGTTTGACACAGACCTATCACTCCCTTCACAGATTTTTTCAATGTTTCGTTTTTTCTTTTAGTGACCCTGCAAGCTTCCAATGAACACAGTTTCCGACTTTTCAGAACTGCGCAAACAAACACTTCGGGTGCTACTCAGTTTTCTGCTCGACAAATTTGGTTTAACTCCCAGCACGGAGCCGGCTTGGCGTCGGATCGGTTTGGCAGAGGGGGGCGAATGGGCCGATTGGCCCGCAGTCGGTGAACTGTTGGGTTTGCGGTTTACCAAGATTTCCTTGACCGTCGAAGAAGCCACGCAGGCTTGTGGCTCGCAAGTGGCCTTGCTGGGGGTCTTGGGTAATGGGCAGAGTTGGCTCACTTTATATGGTTTTTTGTCCGGTAAAGTGCGCGTCGCCATGGCTGGTGGTGGCATCGT
>CAIYXP010000292.1 GCA_903930145.1 uncultured Methylococcaceae bacterium | reverse complement strand
CCTCTATAATCGATCATGATGGGGCAGTTTCCACCTTGAAAGGGTTTGATTAACTCCGCCAATTCATCCGCTATCGTGGAATGGGTTTGGATTTCATTGGCTGGGATGGGGGACCATTCCACCAACAGATGCTTGGCAAAGCGGGCGCGGGCTTGTTCGATGGTCAGCAGCTTTTCTGCGGTTAGCCGCATTTGGCCGGCAAAATCGTCCATACCCAAGCCACCCTCCACCACGAGCAAGGTGTCTTTGGCAATGCAATCGCGAAATTGTTCATAGACTTCGGAGAATACCGCCACTTCTAAGCGCCCGGTACGATCATCCAAGGTGACAAACCCCATGCGCTTGCCATTTTTGTTTTGTTTGGTGCGCATTTCCACCACAAGCCCCGCCACCGTGGCGCGTTGTTCATTGCCCCGTCGATAACCGCCATTGTTATAACTATCGTTTTCTACGCTCAGATTGCCCAAGCGTGCCGTGATGAAATTCACCAATTCATGTTCATATTGGGCGATGGGGTGGCCCGTCAAATACAAGCCCAAGGTGGCTTTTTCATTGACCAGCCTTTGGCTTTCGGGCCAAGCTTCAACGGGTTCGCGGGTGAATGATGCTTCGTTTCGGGCGATGGGTTCTTCTGGCAAGCCAAACAGATCATCTTGGCCTACCGCCGTCATCGCGTTATGCTGTTCAGCCGCTTTCAAGGCATCCGCCAAATCCGCCATGTGTTGGGCTCGATTGGAGTTGAAGGCATCCAATGCCCCGGCATAAACCAATGCCTCCAACACCCGGCGATTGGCTTTGCGCAAATCAATGCGCTTGCAAAGGTCAAACAAGTCTTTGAACGGGCCATTACTTCGGCGTTCGGTAATCAAGTCCTCAATGGCGTTTTCACCCACGCCTTTGATCGCACCCAAACCATAAACAATGACACCCCCTTCGCGCACGGTGAAACGGAACTCAGATTGGTTGATGTCAGGTGGGGTGATCGCCAGTTTCATATCCCGGCATTCCTCAATCAGCACCACCACTTTGTCGGTGTTGTCCATGTCGGCAGAAAGCACCGCTGCCATGAATTCTGAAGGATAATGCGTTTTCAACCATGCCGTTTGGTAGGAAACCAAGGCATAGGCGGCAGAGTGGGACTTGTTAAAGCCATACTCGGCAAATTTTTCCATCAAGTCAAAGATGTGGGTGGCGACGCTTTCGTCTACGCCCAATCCAGTTGCGCCTGTGACAAAGATTTCCCGTTGCTTTGCCATTTCAGCCGGTTTTTTCTTGCCCATGGCCCGTCGCAGCAAGTCGGCTCCGCCTAGGGTGTAACCCGCTAACACTTGGGCAATCTGCATGACTTGCTCTTGGTAAACGATGACGCCATAAGTGGGCTTCAATATGCCCTCAAGGCTAGCATGTGGATAATCCACCTTGGCTTTGCCATGTTTGCGATTGACAAAGTCATCAACCATCCCCGATTGCAAGGGTCCGGGGCGGAACAAGGCAACGAGTGCGATAATGTCTTCAAAACAATCGGGCAACAAGCGCCCAATCAATTCTTTCATGCCTCGTGATTCAAGCTGGAACACTGCCGTCGTGGCTTTACGTTTAAGCAGCTTGTAAGTTTCCGGGTCATTGCGGGGAATGAGTTCAATGTTGAGGGCGCTTTGACCTTCAGTTTCACGAGTTTTATTGATCGTTTCCAAAGCCCAGTCGATGATCGTCAAGGTTCGTAAACCCAGAAAATCGAACTTGACCAATCCTACCGCCTCCACATCGTCTTTATCGAACTGGGTGACTAAATTGTCACCGCCTTGTTCACAGTAAAGCGGGGCAAAGTCAATCAGTCTGGAAGGTGCGATGACTACGCCGCCGGCATGTTTACCGGCGTTTCGGGTGATGCCTTCCAATAGACGGCCCAAGTCAATGAGCGCTTTGACTTCTTCGTCGTTGTGGTAAAGGTTCCCCAACTCTTCGCTATCGTTGAGCGCCTTTTCCAAGGTAATGCCCAATTCAAACGGGATCAGCTTGGCAATGCGGTCCACAAAGCCGTAAGGGTGGCCCAATACCCTGCCAACGTCGCGCACCACTGCCTTAGCCGCCATGCTGCCATAGGTGATGATTTGCGATACGCGGTCCCGGCCATAATGTTCAGCCACGTAATCAATCACTTCGTCTCGGCGTTCCATGCAAAAGTCCACGTCGAAGTCGGGCATGGACACCCGTTCCGGGTTAAGGAAGCGCTCAAACAGTAATTCAAATTCCATCGGGTCGAGATCGGTGATCCGCAACGCATAAGCGACTAATGAACCTGCGCCGGAACCACGGCCAGGCCCTACGGGGATGCCGTTGTTCTTGGCCCATTGGATAAAGTCGGCCACGATCAAAAAGTAGCCGGGGAACTGCATTTGGTTGATGACCCCGATTTCGACTTCCAAGCGTTCCCAATAGGGCTGGCACTGTTCGGTGCTGGCATTGGGCAGAAGCACAGCAAGACGCTGTTGCAAGCCTTTGCGTGACTCCTCGGCAAAGAATTCTTCAACGCTCATGCCAGATGGCACGGGGAAATTGGGTAAGAAATTTTCACCCAAGGTCAATTCTAGGGAACAGCGCTTGGCGATTTCAACGGTGTTTTCCAAGGCTTCGGGTATATCCTTGAATAGTCCCGCCATTTCCTCGGGGCTACGCAAGTATTGCCGGTCAGTGTAATCTTTAGGACGGCGAGGATCATCCAGCACACGACCTTGATTGATGCAGACGCGAGCCTCATGAGCATAGAATTCGTCTGGCTTTAGGAAACGCACATCGTTGGTGGCGACCGGGGGTGCATTGAATTCAACTGCCAAGTCCAAAGCGGCCTCTATATAATCTTCTTCCTGAGGACGATCTGTCCTTTGCAATTCCAAATAAAAGCGGTTGGCAAAGATTTTCAACCAACGTTCCAATTCACGTCGGGCATCATCGGCATTGCCGGTCAGCAATGCACGACCAATGCGGCCTTCGCGAGCGCCGGAGAGGGCTATCAACCCGGCATTGGAGGCCTCCAACCAATCTGCCATCAGCATGGGAATGCCTTGCCGTTGATTTTCCTGGTAAGCGCGGGAAATCAACTCGGTCAGGGTTCTATAGCCTTCCAAATTTTGGGCTAACAAAGTCAACCTATGCGGAGAAACCGGTTCGGCCTCATTGTAAAGCCACACATCCGAGCCGACGATGGGTTTGATTCCCTCGGCCATGGCGGCCTTATAAAACTTCACCAAGGAAAATAAATTAGACTGGTCAGTAACCGCCACGGCGGGCATTCCCATCTTGGCAACTTGTTTTGCTAAGGGTTTGATGCGGACTAGGCCATCGACCAGGGAATATTCAGTGTGTAAACGCAGATGGATAAAATGGGCAGACATGATGAATTAGGTAAACAAAAAATCAATTGATGGTGCGGATTAGGGCATCCATGCAATCTGGATTCCGGCGATCCATGCCGGAATGAGGATTTATTTCAACAGAATGGTGAGCCAGACCGGGCCAGTTCCGGCCCCTGAATCCAAAGTTGTTGTCTGAATAGTCTAGGCGGTACTCAAATCAAAAGGCATTCTCCGTAGGCGTTTGCCTGTGGCTGCAAAAATGGCATTGGCAACCGCCGGGGCCAAGGGCGGCACACCCGGTTCACCCACGCCGCCGGGGGCTTCATGGCTGTCGACGATATAAACCTCAATCTTGGGTGTCTCCACCAAGCTTAACAGAGGGTAATCATGAAAGTTGCTCTGTTCCACCTGACCGTTTTTGATGGTGATTGGGCCTTTTAGTGCTGCGGTCAGTGCGAAGATCACCGCGCCTTCGACTTGGGCTTTAATCGTGTCAGGGTTGACGATAGACCCGCAATCGATTGCGCAGACAACCCTTTTGACATTGATTTCCCCATTTGCCGAGACTTCGACCTCGGCCACTTCAGCCGCATAGCTGGCGAATGAAAACACGGCTGCGATGCCGCGTCCTGTTCCCTTGGGCAAGGGTTCGCCCCAACCTGCTTTTGTTGCAGCCAATTCCAGCACACCACGGATACGGGCTTGCTTTGCCAGTAATTGCAAACGGTATTTTAACGGATCTTGACCGGCGGCATGGGCTAGTTCGTCAATGAAAGATTCGGTGAAAAAGCCATTTTGTGAATTGCCCACCGAGCGCCAGAAACCCACCGGCACTCCGGGGTCGGTAACATGATAATCCACCCGCACATTGGGAATGGCATAAGGATGGTCGGCGGCAGCCTCCACCGAACTGGGGTCGACTTTCTTGCCTTCTTCGCCCAGCAGTGCTGGCATATAGCGTTTAAAAATAGAGGGGCAGGCGATATGTTGCTCCCAAACCGTAGTGTGGCCCTTGGCATCAAGCCCTGCGCGTAGTTTTGTGAAAGAGGCAGGCCGGTAGACATCATGGCGCATATCGTCTTCACGGGTCCAAATCAATTTGACAGGCGCTCCTGCTAATTTGGCGATTGCCGCCGCTTGGGTGATAAAGTCAACCTCCAGCCTACGCCCAAAGCCTCCTCCTAGGTAAGTGATATGGACTTTGATCTTTTCATTCGGCAATCCCGTGACTTTGGCTACAGCCTCTTGCGCCATCGCGGGCACTTGGGTTCCTACCCAGATGTCGCAATGGTCGGCCCGCAAGTCCACCGTGCAATTCAGCGGCTCCATCGTGCAATGCGGAGCATAAGGGGCATGGTAAACCGCCTCCACGGTCTTTGCCGCTTTGCCTAGAGCCGTGACAACATCACCCTCCTTGCGGGCTATGTTTCCTATTTGGGTCGTCGCTTGTTCAAATTGCCGCTCAATGGCAGCACTATCCAACTGTGCCAATGCGCCTTCATCCCATTGCACTTTCAATGCTTCACGTCCTTGCTTCGCGGACCAAAATCCGTCTGCCACCACAGCCACGCCGTTTTCAACTTGGAATACGTGTTTAACACCTTTCACTGCCTTTGCCGCGCTGTCATCAACGCTTTTCAGTTTGCCGCCAAAGACCGGGCAAGGCACAAACATCGCCGTCAACAAACCGGGTATCTTGATATCAATGCCATACAAGGCCGAACCGTTGACCTTGGCTGGCGAATCCCGGCGAGCAACAGGCTTACCGATATAGTTATAATTTTTCGCATCCTTCAGCACAATCTTTTTCGGGATAGGCTGACGGGCGGCGGACTCAGCCAATTGCCCGTAACTTAAGGAGCGATTGCTGGTTTTATGAATCACCATGCCATTTTCAGCACGGCAATCAGCGGGTTTGACTTTCCATGTTTCCGCCGCCGCCGCAATCAACATCATCCGGGTCGCCGCACCCGCTTCGCTGAGCGGCTTCCAACTGCTGCGCACACTGGTGCTGCCGCCCGTGGCTTGGAATTTCAGGATGGGGTCGATGTATTCCTTGCCTGGGGGGGCATCTTCAAGGTGGATTTTGGTTAAATCGACCTCCAATTCTTCGGCCAACAACATAGGCAGGGACGTGTAAACGCCTTGGCCCATTTCGACCTTGGCAACGATCAAGGTCACGGTGTCGTCTTTGGCAATGCGTATCCACGCATTGGGGGCGAAATTGTCTTTTGGTTCGCTCGCCATTGCCTGTCTTGCGGTCGGCATCACGAAACCGATGACCAAACCGCCGCCTACGGCAACACTGGCTTTCAGAAACTGTCTACGGCGGGTGTCGATGGCGTTCATGCTTTGCTCCTCATAATTTCGGCGGCACGGTGAATGGCTTTGCGAATGCGTGAATAAGTGCCGCATCGGCATAAATTTCCATTCATGGCGGAATCAATGTCGGCATCGCTCGGAGTGGGTGATTTTGCCAATAGAGCGGCCGCTGTCATGATTTGACCTGATTGGCAATACCCGCATTGCGGGACTTCTTCCGCAATCCAAGCTTGTTGCAAGGGATGACTGGAATCGGTCGACAAACCTTCAATCGTCTTGATTTTCTTGGACACAACACTGGACACCGGCGTGACGCAGGAACGCATAGGCTCTCCGTCCACATGCACGATGCAAGCTCCACAGAGTGACATGCCGCAACCGTATTTGGTGCCCGTCAAACCTAGATTGTCGCGCAAAGCCCATAATAATGGGGTGTCTGCGGCGATGTCCAAGGCATGGATTTGTCCGTTGACATTGATTTCGATCATGCAGATTCTCCTTGTAACTTCGGGGGGTAAGCTTTGGATTCAGAGCGACAATTGTGCTACCAAACTCGGCGAGTGCAAATACATTTATTATTAAGCTTTGCCGGCACAAACGCTTGCGAGTCCGATCCAGCAGAATTTATGGTAATATTCAACCAACTCCCGTTGACAAGGCTAGACTGTCATCCAGTCGCATAACCTGTTTGAATACATCACCTTACCCAAATTACATGAACGATTATAAATTAACCCACCTCAAGCAGTTGGAAGCGGAAAGCATCCATATCATTCGAGAAGTCGCCGCCGAATTCGAGCGCCCCGTCATGCTGTATTCCATCGGCAAAGACTCCGCCGTGATGCTGCACTTGGCGATGAAGGCATTTTACCCCGGCAAGCCGCCGTTCCCATTGATGCATATTGACACGACATGGAAGTTTCGCGAAATGATCGAATTCCGCAATAACTATACCCGCCAATTGGGCTTGGAGTTGTTGGTCTATATCAATCAAGACGGTGTCAAGGCTGGCGTCGGGCCGTTCACCCACGGCAGCAAGAAGCACACCGATGTGATGAAGACCGATGCGCTCAAGCAAGCGCTGGACAAATATCGCTTCGATGCCGCGTTTGGCGGGGCGAGGCGCGACGAGGAAAAATCCCGCGCCAAGGAACGGGTTTACTCGTTCCGCGATCACAATCATCGCTGGGACCCGAAAAACCAGCGCCCGGAATTGTGGAATGTATTCAATGGCAAGATCAACAAAGGCGAGAGCATTCGTGTATTCCCGTTGTCCAACTGGACCGAACTGGACATTTGGCAATACATTTATTTGGAAAACATCCCCATCGTGCCTTTATATTTTGCCAAGGAACGCCCGGTGGTCGAGCGTGACGGCATGTTGATTATGGTCGATGATGGGCGTATGCCGCTGAATCCCGGCGAGACGCCGCAAATGATTAAAGTCCGCTTCCGCACCTTGGGTTGCTATCCATTAACTGGCGCAGTGGAATCCGATGCGACCACTTTGCCAGAAATCATCCAAGAGATGTTACTGACCAAAACCTCCGAACGCCAAGGCCGTTTGATCGACCACGACCAAGCCGGGTCCATGGAAGAAAAGAAGAAAGAAGGGTATTTTTGAGTTTTGGAGCGCCAAAGCTTGTTTTGGGAGCGTCAAAGCTTGCTTTGACAGAACAGGTCGGCAACCCATCGCCGGCCTGCAACGCTAATCTTCAAACCACTCACAAATCGACAGGTTGACCAACATGCCAACCCTAGTTCTACAACAAACACTCTCGCACAATGACTTTCCCCGGCATTTGTTTGCCGATTCCAGAATGAATGCCTATGCTGTGCTGGATGGGGCAGCCAATCCGGCCTTGCTAGACCATTTATATGCTGATGGCGAACGCCCCGAATTCTCCTGCCTTTACCGTGGCGAACTGGAACCGGACATGGCTGAATGCGCCCCCTATCTAGCTCGATTGGAACAAGGCAAACCCTTTGCCGATTGGCTCATCAGCCATTGTGCGGGGAATCATTGGGGAATCTTTGCCCTGAGCCGGATTAGTCTGAGCGAAATGTTGCAACATCTGCGTAGGCACACCATGGTCTATAACCAAGACAAACAGCCGCGATTATTCCGGTTTTATGACCCGCGTGTGCTGCGCTGGTTTCTTCGTACTTCGGATGCCAAGCAATTGGCCGGCATTTTTGGCCCGATTGAAGTGTTCTTTGCCGAGGCGGAAGATCAAGAAAGTCATATTCGCTTTGAGATCAACAAATCATAGGTGATAATTTATCCCCAACAAAGACAGGAGTTAAAATAATGGTTGAGATACGCGACAATCAAGCCGACAACTATTTGCAAGACGACCCGGTGCGCTTCATCGAAGTGATATTGCGCCATATTGCCCAAACCATGCCCGATGAAATACGCGGCATCCCGCCCCATCTGGTTTGGAACCAGATAGAAGTGTCGGTTGCACGGGCGCGCAAACATGGACTGACCAGCGACGAGGACATCATCAGCTTCGTCAGCGTCATGCATGAAATATCCCCCAATTTCGATGAAGAACCCACGCTGAAGGCCATACTGGCGGACACCAGCAAGACACCGCATGAGCGCTGGCAAGCCTTGTTTGCCGACACCCCGGTCTTGAATGCCGCTTGGGAACGGGCGGCTGCGCCTAAATTCTATGATTACAAAGCGTGGATAGGGCCAGACGACGAGAATTGACCGATGGGCGAATATCTGCAACGCATTGAGGGCGACACGGCAAAGCAATTGCAGCGGGCTGAATCCGAACTGGTGGACCTGACCCAAAGCAAAGCATGGGAGTCCACCAAGACCGCCGCCGACTTGGCCGGCATCGTTGACCCCACCCCGACTTCGGATGCGCTATCGATGGGCATGAGCATCGCCGAAGGCGACTGGGTGGGTGCGTTTCTATCCGGCGTCAGTTTCGTTCCCTACTTGGGCGACACCATCGCCAAGCCAATCAAATTGGCCCGTGCCTCCAAAACGGTGATGGCGATTGAACGTAAAGCCGCCGCCTTGGCAAGGACAATAGACCACTACAAAAGCGCTGCCATTCGCATCGCCCAGCGTAAAATGGCCGCCGCCGCCGAGCGCGCGAGACGTGCCATGGAAGCGGGCAAGCGGTATGCCGAATCCATGAAGTGTGGGAAATGTCCCAAGGTATCCAATCGATTTGGCACACAACTACCTAAGAGTGGAACTTGG
>CAIYXP010000291.1 GCA_903930145.1 uncultured Methylococcaceae bacterium | reverse complement strand
TATCTATATATTTATTTATTTCAGATATATCATTAATGGAGATATTTTCTTTAACCAATGTTTTCTTTAACTTCAAAAAGGCAGAGTTTTGTTTCCATCCCATTCGAGATACGAATTTGTTTTCAATGATTAAATCAAGTTCTGAAAACATTTTTACAAACTCATTTATATTATTTTTTAGTGCTGTGAAAGATTCTTTTAATTGCTTGTCTAGCGCATGTCTCTGGTTTATTATTTTATGATTTTCAGATATGATTCCGTCATCTGATAAATTGAATAAAATCTCGGCAAACTTTGCAAGATTATCTGATTCTAATAGGAAATTTATTGAATCAGTGTCGTTAGATGCTGATATTAAAGACGCTTTTTTCTTAGATTCGGACAGGATTAGATATGCTGCTTTAATATATTCGCCCCGATCCAACAGGTCAGATAGTTGACCATGAGGATCTATTAACTTCTGATTGATCTGATTGTTCATTTGTATACCCTAAATTTGTTATTAGCCACCTAATAGGCAATTTGACGGATTCATTCACCAACAAACAACGGGCAAACCCTCAAGCTTGCCCGTTGTTTTACCTCTAAAAAATAAGCACCAGCTTATTTTTTATCGTCCTTCACCTCTTCAAACTCCGCATCGACAACATCTTCCTTGCCGCTTTCCGACGAACCGGACGACGCTTGTTCGCCGCCACCGGCCTCTGTGCCGGGTCCACCCGCGCCGGCGGCTTGTGCGGCATAGAGACGCTCGGCGAGTTTGCTGGCGAGGTCGGTCAAGGCTTCGGTCTTCTTGTCGATGGCTTCCTTGTCGTCGGTCGTGATGACTTTCTTCAGGTCTTCAATCGCTGCTTCAATCTTTGACTTTTCATCCGCTTCCACCTTGTCGCCCAGTTCGTGCAGGGTTTTGTTGGTGGTGTGGATGACCGAATCCGCATGATTACGGGCGGTAATCAAGGCATGAATCTTCTTGTCTTCCTCGGCATGCATTTCGGCTTCCTTGATCATCTTCTTCACTTCATCATCGGACAAGCCGCTGGAAGCCTTGATGATAATCTTGTTTTCCTTACCCGTAGCCTTGTCCTTCGCGCCTACATGCAGGATGCCGTTGGCGTCGATGTCGAAGGTGACTTCGATCTGCGGAATGCCGCGCGGGGCCAGCGGAATGTCGGTCAGGTCGAAGCGACCCAAGGACTTGTTGTCGCGGGCCATTTCACGCTCGCCTTGCAACACATGCACGGTCACCGCTTGCTGGTGGTCTTCGGCAGTCGAGAACACTTGGCTGGTCTTGGTCGGGATCGTGGTGTTCTTCTCGATCAGCTTGGTCATGATGCCACCCAAGGTTTCGATGCCCAGTGACAGCGGGGTCACGTCGAGCAACAACACGTCTTTGACCTGTCCACCCAATACGCCAGCCTGAATCGCCGCACCGACGGCCACCGCTTCGTCCGGGTTCACGTCTTTGCGCGGTTCCTTACCGAAGATGTTTTTGACGAATTCCTGCACCTTGGGCATACGGGTTTGACCGCCAACCAAGATCACTTCGTCGATTTCCGATGCCTTCAAACCGGCATCTTTCAATGCGGTCAAGCACGGGCCTTTGGTGCGGTCGATCAAATCTTCCACCAAAGATTCCAGCTTGGTGCGGGTAATCTTCATGTTCAAGTGCTTAGGCCCGGAGGCATCGGCGGTGATGTACGGCAAATTCACATCGTACTGCTGGCTGGAAGACAGTTCAATCTTGGCCTTTTCCGCTTCTTCTTTCAAGCGTTGCAGCGCCAAGGAGTCGTTGTGCAAGTCAATGCCGCTGGACTTTTTGAACTCGTCGGCCAGATAGTCGATGATGCGCAAGTCAAAGTCTTCTCCCCCTAAGAAGGTGTCACCATTGGTGGACAGCACTTCAAACTGATGCTCGCCATCGACTTCGGCAATTTCGATGATGGAAATATCGAAAGTACCGCCGCCCAAGTCATAAACCGCCAGTTTCTGGTCGCCACGCTTTTTGTCCATGCCGTAGGCCAAAGCGGCTGCGGTCGGTTCGTTGATGATGCGCTTGACTTCTAGGCCGGCAATGCGCCCTGCGTCCTTCGTAGCTTGGCGCTGCGAGTCGTTAAAGTAGGCCGGTACGGTAATGACGGCCTCGGTGATTTCTTCGCCTAGGAACGCCTCTGCGTCCTTTTTCATTTTCATCAAGACACGGGCGGACACTTCCGGCGGGGCCATCTTCTTGCCACGCACATCAATCCACGCATCGCCGTTGTCGGCTTCGGTGATTTTGTACGGAACCATCTTGATGTCTTTCTGCACGACATCGTCTTTAAAACGACGACCGATCAAGCGCTTGACCGCAAACAAGGTGTTTTGCGGGTTGGTGACGGCTTGCCGCTTGGCGGACTGGCCGACCAAGATTTCATTGTCATTGGTGAAAGCGATGATGGAAGGCGTGGTGCGTGCGCCTTCGCTATTCTCGATCACCCTTGCGCTGCCGCCGTCGAGGATGGCAACGCAGGAATTGGTGGTACCAAGGTCTATGCCGATAATTTTGGCCATTGAGTTCTCCGATAGGTGGAATTTTTGTTAATTGGAAATGTTTGTTTTCTGTAACCCGTTATGGGGTCGGCTGTTTCCCGTTTCAAGCCTTTTGTTTGGCAATGACAACCATGGCCGGGCGTAATAAGCGTTCATTCAGCGTATAGCCTTTTTGGAATACGTTAACCACGGTGTTTGGCTCGGCTTCGTCACTTTCCACCATGGTCATCGCCTGATGCAGGGCTGGGTCAAACTTCGCACCCATGGCTTCCACCGGCTTGACGTTGAATTTTTCCAGCACGGCTAGGAATTGTTTGAGGGTCAGTTCGCTGCCTTCGCGCAACTTGACGACTTCGGGGGTGTCTCCGGCTGCTGCTTGGATGCCCAATTCGAGGCTGTCCAACACGACCAGCAACTCCTTGGCGAATTTTTCCACGGCAAATTTGCGCGCATCGCCGATTTCTTTTTCGGTGCGTCGGCGCAAATTCTCCATTTCCGCCAAGGTGCGCAATGACTGATCACGGTATTCATCGGCTTTGAGCAATGCGGCGGCTAAATGCTGGCTTAAGTCCGCTTTAGGGGCTGACTCTTCACCTTCTTCATCTAACGGTAGCGACTCCTCATCGTCTTCAACCAATTCGCCTTCCACCAGTGGGATTTCGTCCTCGGCCAAAAGCAATTCTTCTTCGTTGTCTAGGTCTGGCTTGTTGCCAGTGTCTTCTTGCAAAGACTGGTCTTCGCTCATTGTTTACTAACTCCTGTGGCGATTAGATAGGCCCCATGTTTTTCGCGATGGGGCGGAAATAATGAATGCTGGGTTGTAAGATCAAAGCCATAAACGGGTTTCTTTTGGAGTGGCAAAGCTTGCCAGGCTAGGCAAACCTTGCGACTCCAACCAATTTGATGGCGTTGGGTGTTAAGATGGGGACAATGATTTGTGATTCAAGGCGGCACCCAATAATTTTGCTGTCAGGTCGACTAGCGGTATGACGCGCTCGTATTTCATGCGGGTGGGTCCAATGACACCGAGAACGCCAACATTATGGTCGTCAATGGCGTAGGAGGCTGTGACTAGGCTGCATTGCTCCAAGGGTTCGTAACCGGATTCTTCACCAATGAAAATTTTGACCCCTGAACTTTCCAAGCAGCGGTCCAACAGATGCACCAAATCTTCTTTCTGGCGGAAAGCCGAAAACAAGATGCGCATTCGCTCCATGCTGGCCAGTTCGTCAAAATCCAGCAGGTTCATCTCCCCGGTCAGCACGAAATCTTTTTTTCGCTTTTGCCCACTGACTTGGAAGGCCAAATCGGCGATTTCTGTCGCTCTGATGGCCTCTTGGTTCATTTGTTCGCGGGTTTGTTGTAGTTCATGCAGCAGACACTCACGAATGGTCACCAAATCCTTGCCTGCGTAGACGGCATTCAGATAATTGGCGGCGGAAGTCAATTCAGACGCGCTGAATTGTTTCGTCGGATGGATGATGCGGTTTTGCACTTCCTGCTCGTTGGTGACCAAAATCACCAAAATCCGCTGCTCGGAGAGGGGTAAGAACTCGATCATGCGGAACGTCACTGCCTCCCGGCGCGGCAAAGTGACCAGCCCGGCCATGTGAGTCATGTCCGATAGCAATCTGGAAGCGGTTTCCAAGATGTCTCCGGCATTGTCCAAAGGTTCCAAATCACGCTGGAATTGATGAATTATTTCATTTTGGAGCGGTTTGACAGTCAATAGTGAATCAATGAAAAAACGATAACCGCTGACGGTGGGCATTCGTCCGGCTGAGGTGTGCGGGGCAGTAATTAGCCCTAAATCTTCCAAGTCGGCCATGACGTTACGGATGGTCGCAGGGCTAAGGCTAAGCCCTGCCTCACGCGACAGCGCCCTAGAACCAACAGGTTGACCATCACTGATATAGCGCTCGACCAGCACCTTTAGGAGATGTTGGGCGCGTTCATTTAAGCCAGAAAGTTTGTAAATTTCATTCATTACCGCATTAGCACTCTTACAACCAGAGTGCCAAAATTAGCAACCGCTGGATAATGTGTCAAGAAGTACATAATATAATCTTCAAAAGCTTCAATCTTGGGCCATGGTCGCAATACGCCATGGATCGAAAATTTCATCATGAGGAACCTACCATGCAAGGCGACACTAAGGTTATTGACCATCTAAATCGCATTTTGGGCAATGAGTTGATCGGGATCAACCAATATTTTTTACATGCCCGGATGTTCAAAAACTGGGGCTTCAACAAGCTCAATGAAACCGTCTACAAAGAATCGATTGATGAAATGAAACATGCCGATTGGCTGATTGAGCGGATTCTGTTCTTGGAGGGACTGCCCAATTTACAAGAGTTGGGTCGGCTCCGCATCGGTGAGAACCCCTTGGAGATGCTGCAAAGCGACTTGCAACTCGAACAGCAGGCCCTGCCTCCGTTGCGGGAAGCCATCGTCTATTGCGAGAGTGTTTCCGACTTTGTCACCCGCGACCTGTTGCAAACCATCCTAGGCAGCGAGGAAGAACATGTCGATTGGTTGGAAACACAACTCGGATTGATCGAAAGCACAGGCTTGCAGAATTATTTACAGTCGCAGATGTGATTTCCAACCAATAGGAGCGGTATAGGTCATTATGTCAGAGCGTCAACACGAATTATTCCAGCAGCTACTCGGTTTGCCCTCGCCAGCCGAAACAAGGGGTGACCCATGGCTGGACTATGTCAATCTCGGCTTGAGCGAATCCGATGTGCCGTTTTTAATGGCTTTGATGTCCGATGATGACCTAATTTTTGCTGACGGTGACAGCAAAGAAGTCTGGGTTCCACTTCATTGTTGGAGGGGGCTTGCGCAATTACGCTCGGTCGAAGTGCTTGTGCCTCTATTGGAACTCCGTGAACTTGATCAGGATGACGATTGGTTATCGTCGGATTTGGTCACCATTCCGGCAATGATTGGCAAAGAGTCTTTGCCAATCCTAGTCGATTTTTTGACCAACACCGAAAAGAATCTTTATTCACGGTTTTCTGCTTCCGAAGCTATTAGTAAATTAGGCAACAAAATCCCCGAAATCAAGTCAGAATGCGTTAAAGCATTGTGCGATCTATTGGAACAATTTGAGCAAAATGACACTGAACTGAATGGTTTTTTGATTTGGAGTTTGCTGGATTTGGAAGCCGGGTATTGCATAGAAACCATCCGCCGCGCCTACAAATCCGACACGGTGGACTTCTCCATCTGCGGCGACATGGAGGACGTGGAAATCGAGTTGGGATTGCGCAAAGAACGCTCCGCTCCTCGTTCCTATCATTGGACTTTTGAAGAAGCCGTTCCCCACCCTGATGCATTGGGAAACGATCCTGCTAGCTTACCCGTTCGCAAAGGCAAGAAAATCGGACGCAACGACCCTTGCCCTTGTGGTAGTGGTAAAAAATATAAAAAATGCTGCCTAAATTAAATAATCTGTGATGGATACTCAATTTAAGCGTGTCGCGCTGATTGGCAAAATCGGCTCCGAACACATCGGGCTGACTTTGCCAAAACTTTATCAGCACTTGCAGTCTCGTGGTTTGGAAGTCGTGGTTGAGCAAAGCAGCGCTCGCTTCATCGACGGTACGCCTTTGGTATTTCCGTTGGAAGATTTGGGTCGGCATTGTGACCTTGCCATTGTCATTGGGGGGGATGGCACTTTGCTGACCGCCGCTCGCCTCCTGGCAAGCCACAATATTCCGTTAATTGGCGTGAATCTCGGTCGGCTGGGTTTTCTGGTTGATATTAGCCCCCAAGTTGCTATTGCCAGCGTGGATGAGATTTTGGAAGGTCGTTTTCGAGAAGGGCAGCGCCAACTTCTTGAGGCAAAAATAATCAGGGATGGCGAAATCATCGCCGAGCAAACCGCTGTCAACGAAGTGGTGATTCACAGTTGGAACTCCACCAGCTTAATAGAAATCGTCACCTACATCGACGGGATTTTTCTCAATTGTCAACGATCTGACGGTTTGATTGTATCGACTCCCACTGGATCGACAGCCTATGCCCTGTCTGGCGGTGGGCCTATCCTATACCCAACGCTGAAAGCCATTGAGCTAGTGCCCATTAATCCACACTCGCTGACTAACCGGCCCATCGTTATCTCCGACGATAGCGTGGTGGAAATCATTTTTCGCAAGAGTAAAGATTTTCGGGCAAGGCTGGCCTGTGATAATGTCTCCATTCCCGATATTGAAATTGGCGATAGGATTAGCATCGGCAAGGCTGCCCACCCTTTTCGGATACTTCATCCGCTGAACCACGATTTCTTCGAAATACTCCGTGAAAAATTGAACTGGAGTGGTGGAAATACTCTCTGACCATGTTGTGCAATTTAAACATTAAAGATTTGGCGGTTGTCGAATCGCTATCCTTGGAGTTGGCCCCCGGCATGACCGTGTTGACTGGGGAAACTGGCGCTGGAAAATCCATATTGCTGACTGCGCTGGGCTTGGCGCTGGGGGAGCGGGCCGACTCTGGTTTAATTCGCCCCGGTGCAAGCCGCGCCGAAATTGATCTGGAATTTTCCTTGGCCGATGCCCCTGACGCTAGGCTTTGGTTGGAAGAAAATGAATTGCTGGACGAGGAGGGCGTTTGTTTGATTCGGCGCGTCGTCAGCTTGGATGGACGTTCCCGTGCATTTATCAACAATCGCCCCGCCACTTTGCAATCCTTGCAATATCTAGCCTCCAGATTGGTGGAGATCCATGGTCAGCACGCCCATTTGCGGTTGTTGGAAAGCTCCGAGCAGCGAAGGTTGTTGGACGAGTTTTCAGGAAATAAAGAACCGCTGGAAAGGCTTGCCAATGTTTACCAGCGCTGGCGCAGAGCGCATGACGAACTGGATGCCCAAAGCAAAGCGGCCAAAGACGGAGCGGCCCGTGAGGAATTGCTTCGTTACCAGATAGAGGAGATGGAGCAGCATGAAGTCGAAGCCTTGGATTACGACTCACTTTCAGAAGAACAGACCCTGCAAGCCAACATGGAGAAAATCCTTGCCAGTGGTCAAGCCCAGATGGATTTGCTCTACGACGATGAGCAACATTCTGCCAATGCCCTACTGGTGCAAGCCAGCCATGCCATCACGGACATTAGTCACATCGCTCCTGAGTTCAATGGCATATTGGCTATGCTAAGCGATGCGCAAATTCAGGTTAAAGAAGCCTCGGTGGAGTTAAGGCGTCATTTGGAGAGACTGGAAGCAGACCCTAAACGTTTGGTATGGTTGGACGAGAAGCTGGGCGACCTGCACCGCCTTGCGCGCAAACACCATGTCGACCCTAGACAATTGCAGCAACATTTGCATGGATTGCGCATTGAACTGGATAGCATCGAATTAAGCACTGAAACTGTCGCACGACTGCAAACCGAAATGGAGGCATTGGAGAAGGAATACCGGGACATGGCAGCTTCTTTGTCGGAAGCTCGGGTCAAGGGGGGGCGACAATTGGAAGAGCGCATTTCTGCCATGATTCGCGAACTGGGAATGCCACAAGGTCAATTCCTGATCGAAGTGAACCCCGAACCGGGAAATTCCCCTACACTTTACGGTAATGACCGAATAGAGTTTCAAGTCAGCGCAAATCCCGGTCTTCCCCCCAGGCCATTGGGGAAAGTGGCTTCAGGCGGCGAACTCTCCCGCATCAGTCTAGCCATTCAGGTGGCGGCAACCGACACAAAAACCACGCCCACCCTGATATTCGATGAGGTGGACAGCGGCATCGGCGGAGGTGTCGCTGAAATTGTGGGCCAAAAGCTACGCTTGCTCGGCAATGACCGTCAAGTTTTCTGTGTGACCCATCTTCACCAGGTTGCCGCGCTTGGGCATAACCATCTGTTGGTTGAGAAAACCAGCGATGCCGATAGCACACGAACCCAAGTCCGTTTGCTCACGCCTGAACAACGCAAACATGAAATTGCACGGATGTTGGGTGGGGTTCGCATTACTGAACAAACCTTGGCACACGCCGAGGAAATGTTGGCATCATCAGGTCAAATGCCAAGAAATGAAGCTTGAAATTAGTTTCATTTCAAGCCTAGCAAACGATTCCATCAGGCTTCCAGCCACTATTTGCAAACAAATTTTGGGTGAAGGCAATCTCTGCGGTGACATTTGTTGTCGATTTATGACAAAATTCACTCTTTTGTGAGGAGTACTATCCATGCAAGTGATCCTTCTGGGCGGTCCAGGTTCGGGGAAAGGCACCCAGGCTCAATTTATAACCGAAAAATTCGGGATTCCGCAAATCTCCACCGGAGACATGTTGCGAGCCGCTGTCCGCGAAGGAACCCCCCTTGGCTTGGAGGCGAAAAAAGTCATGGAAGCCGGTCAATTGGTTTCGGATCAAATCATACTGGGGCTGATCAAAGAGCGCATACTTCATGATGATTGCCAAAATGGCTTCTTGCTGGATGGTTTCCCAAGAACCATAGCTCAAGCAGATGGCTTGGCGGCGATGGGTGTCAACATTGACCATGTCCTTGAAATAGCCGTGGACGACGAAGAGATTGTCAGGCGATTGAGTGGTCGGCGTGTGCATCCAAGTTCTGGTCGAACCTACCATCTGGTGTTCAACCCGCCGCGCAATGAAAATCTTGACGACGAAACGGGTGAACCCTTGGTGCAACGCAAGGACGACAACGAAGAAACTATTCGTAATCGTCTGGCTGTTTACCATGAACAAACCAAACCCTTGATTGGATACTATCAACAGAAATCCAGCGAGGGTCAGTTGAAATATTCCACCATTGAAGGTGTTGGCGGCGTTCAAGAAATTACAGCCAAGGTGTTAACAGCCTTGTCCTGAGGTTTCGCTCAAAAGCCAAGAAAAAGCGAGGCTACGAATGACACGCATAGCTTCGCGCAAAAAATGTGTTCCTCAAGTTTAGACGTTTTTCACAGCCGCCTTGCGGGGCGGCCTAAGATCGGATGGCACTATGACTGGTATTACTTTATACGACAAGCTTTGGAATGAGCATTTGGTTTGCGCCGAACCAGATGGTTCTGCCTTAATTTACATCGACCGCCAACTCGTGCATGAGGTCACCTCGCCGCAGGCGTTTGAGGGACTCAGATTGGCGGGTCGCAAACCTTGGCGTATAAGCGCCAATCTGGCTGTTGTCGATCACAATGTGCCAACCGCAGGTCGGGACCAAGGCATCACCGACGCGGTGTCCCGCTTGCAGGTTGAAACTTTGGACAGCAACTGTGCGGAATTTGGCATCACCGAATTCGGCATTCACGATCCACGCCAAGGCATTGTCCATGTCATCGGGCCTGAACAGGGTGCCATCCTGCCGGGCATGACGGTAGTTTGCGGAGATTCGCACACCTCGACTCATGGGGCGTTTGGTGCGTTGGCCTTCGGCATTGGCACATCCGAAGTCGAACATGTACTCGCTACTCAATGCTTGGTTCAGCGCAAAGCCAAAAACATGCTGGTGTTGGTGGATGGGCAATGTGAACCTGAAGTCACCGCAAAGGATATTGCCCTGACTATCATCGGAAAAATTGGAACGGCGGGTGGCACAGGGTACACCATAGAATTTGGCGGGGATGCCATTCGATCCTTGTCCATGGAGGGCCGCATGACGCTTTGCAACATGGCTATCGAAGCGGGCGCGAGAGCAGGGTTGATTGGAGTGGACGAAACCACCATTGACTACATCAAGGGGCGTCCTTTTGCCCCCCAAGGCGATTCTTTCGAACAAGCCGCAAAGGTTTGGCGGGATTTGCGCAGCGATGCCGATGCCGAATTCGATGTCGTCATTGAAATTGATGCAGCGAGCGTCAAGCCACAAGTGACGTGGGGTACATCGCCCGAAATGACTGCGCCGGTGAATGCCTTGGTCCCCGATCCCGAACAAGAAAAAGACCCCGTCAAACGGGAAAGCATGATCCGGGCATTGCAGTACATGGACTTGAAGCCCGGTGCGCACATCACCGACATTAGGATAGACAAGGTTTTCGTGGGTTCTTGCACCAACGGTCGAATCGAAGACTTAAGGGCGGCCGCTGAAATCGCCAAAGGCAAAAAGAAAGCGGCCAGCGTCAAGCTGGTGCTGGTAGTGCCTGGGTCGGGTTTGGTCAAGCGCCAAGCCGAAGAGGAAGGTTTGGATCGTATTTTCAAGGAGGCCGGCTTCGAATGGCGTGATCCGGGTTGCTCCATGTGTTTGGCGATGAATGCCGACCGTCTTGAGGCAGGTGAACGCTGCGCATCCACCTCCAACCGCAATTTTGAAGGTCGGCAAGGTTACGGAGGGCGCACTCATTTGGTCAGTCCGGCAATGGCTGCCGCCGCTGCCGTCTACGGGCATTTTGTCGACATTAGCGCGATGGTTGAAAAATCCCCTAGGGCGCCGACCAATCCCGCCGCCTCCAACGGTCACGGCAAACAACCGAAACCGCCCAAAAAAGCTGTCAAACCGGCTGCGAGTGGCAATGGTTCCAAGCAAAAGCAGGTTACGAAAGCGGCTGCTAAGACCCGAATGCCCGCCAAATCAAAAACTTCCAACACCGCACAGCCAGCCACGCAGCAACCGGAAAACACGAAAGGGAGGAATAAGAAATGAAACCGTTTAGAAAAATCAATTCGCGGGTCGTCCCGCTGGATAGGCCGAATGTGGATACGGACGCCATCATCCCTAAACAGTTCTTAAAGTCCATCCGGCGGAGTGGTTTTGGCCCTTATCTATTCGACGAATGGCGTTACGAAGATCGCGGCGAGCCGGAAATGGATTGCAGCAATCGCCCTTTGAAACAAGACTTTGTGCTGAACCAACCCGTTTATCGCAACGCAGAGATTCTATTGACACGGGAAAACTTTGGTTGTGGCTCATCACGTGAACATGCCCCATGGGCTTTGTCGGATTACGGTTTTCGTGCCATCATCGCTCCAAGCTTTGCCGACATTTTTTATAATAACTGCTTTAAGAATGGGATTTTGCCGATTGTGCTTGATAGTGCTATCGTGGACAAGCTGTTTAGGGAGTGCAAACCGGGCAACAATTTGATGGTCGATTTGGAAGAGCAATCCATTACCACCCATTTCGGTGAGACCATCCATTTTGAGATCGATCCTTCACGAAAGCACCGTTTGTTGAACGGATTGGACGATATTGCCCTAACCTTGCAACATGCCGAAGCCATCAAAGCTTTCGAAGCCAAGCGGGCCGCTTCGGCACCGTGGTTGTTTGCGATTCCCAAGTGAAGTTTTTTTAGAGTAATTTCAGAGTTATTGAATATATGACGACAAAAATAGCAGTGTTGCCGGGTGACGGCATAGGGCCGGAAATCATCGCCGAAGCATTGAAGGTTCTCGACTGTTTGCAAGCCGAGTTTGGTGTGCCGATCGAAACTGAACAAGCCTTGATTGGTGGCGCGGCCTACGATGCCACAGGAACGCCTTTTCCGGCGGTAACCTTGGAGCTTACCAAGAAGGCCGACTCCATTTTATTGGGTGCGGTGGGAGGCCCAAAGTGGGAGTCTTTGGAATATTCTGTCCGCCCGGAACGTGGCTTGCTGGGCTTGCGTTCCGAACTTGATTTATTCGTCAATCTGCGCCCCGCCATCCTATACCCGCAATTGGTTGCCGCATCCACCATCAAGCCTGAGGTGGTTTCGGGTCTTGATATTATGATTTTGCGTGAATTGACTGGCGGTATTTATTTTGGCCAACCCCGGGGTCGGCGCATTAATGAAAAGGGGGAGCGGGAGGCTTTCAACACGCTGATTTACAGTGAGTCGGAAATCCGCAGGATTGCACATGTTGGCTTCCAAATCGCGCAAAAGCGCAACAAGCGTCTTTGCTCCGTGGACAAAGCCAATGTGCTGGAATGCACCGAGCTTTGGCGGGAGGTGGTGATTGAAGTCGGCAAGGAATACCCGGATGTTGTCCTTAGCCATATTTATGTCGATAACGCCGCAATGCAACTTGTGCGAAATCCCAAGCAATTCGATGTGATGCTAACGGATAATATGTTTGGTGATATTTTATCCGACTGTGCAGCCATGCTGACAGGCTCCATCGGAATGTTACCATCGGCATCCCTAGACCGTAACGGAAAGGGGATGTATGAACCTATCCATGGCTCTGCCCCGGATATAACGGGAAAAGGGGTCGCTAATCCAATAGCCACTATTTTATCTTTGTCCATGATGCTCCGTTACAGTTTGGATGATGCAGTCAATGCTGACCGTATCGAAAAGGCTGTGCTTTCAGCATTGGATTCGGGTCTTCGCACCGCCGACATCTATTCGGAAGGCACCCAAAAGGTGGGTACGACTGAAATGGGCAATGCCATTGTCTCAGCCCTGCGGAAAAGCAAGCAATAAACAATTTAAATGAGTCATTACTTATGAGTAAAACCTATAATGTCGCAGTTCTCGGTGCCACTGGTGCCGTTGGCGAAACGATGCTGTCCATTTTGGAGCAGCGTAATTTTCCCGTCGGTTCGATCTATCCACTTGCCAGCGCCCGTTCAGCCGGCAGAACCATCGAATTCAAGGGACAAACCTTGGAGGTTTTGGATGTGGCAGGATTTGACTGGGGCCTGGCCCAGGTCGGCCTGTTTTCGGCGGGTGCCTCGGTTTCCGCTCACTGGGCGCCCATTGCTGCCCAATCCGGTTGCGTGATTGTCGACAATACCTCCCAATTCCGGTACCAAGACGATATCCCCCTAGTCGTACCGGAAGTCAATCCGCATGACATAGCCCTTTACACTAATCATGGGATTATTGCCAACCCAAATTGTTCAACAATACAAATGCTGGTGGCGCTTAAACCTATCCATGATGCCGTTGGCATAGAGCGCATCAACGTATGCACCTACCAAGCCGTTTCTGGCACGGGAAAAAAGGCCATTGACGAACTGGCAACACAAACCGCCAATCTTCTCAACGGCAAACCAGTGGAAGCAAAAGTGTATCCCAAACAAATAGCTTTCAATGTGCTACCTCACATTGACGCTTTCCTTGAAAATGGCTATACCAAGGAAGAAATGAAAATGGTATGGGAAACACGGAAAATCCTCGGTGACGATTCGATCATGGTTAATCCAACAGCAGTGCGCGTACCCGTTTTTTATGGTCATTCCGAGGCGGTGCATATCGAAACGCGGGAGAAAATAACCGCCCAACAGGCCAGGGATATACTTGGCAATGCACCCGGTGTCACCCTGCTGGATGAGCATGTGCCAGGGGGTTATCCAACTGCCGTCACTGAGGCTGCGGGTCAGGACCCTGTCTTCGTGGGGCGTATTCGCGAAGATATTTCACACCCCAGAGGCTTGAACCTGTGGGTTGTTTCCGACAATGTGCGCAAGGGAGCGGCATTGAACAGTGTCCAAATTGCGGAAGTGCTGATAAAGCACTATTTGTAGGCTAGTCTTCGCAAAACTAAATCAGTGGCAATCCTAGGCAAACAGATTTGGTTTTGCTAAATGAATGGACTTGGGAGCAAGCGAAGTGCGTAAGATTTCAAAAACTTTGGCTTTAATGGGCTTGTTTGCTCCATGGGGTGCGTATGCGCTTGGTATTGGCGACATCAGATTGCACTCTGCCCTCAATGAGACATTGAACGCAGAAATCCCCCTAGTCACATCAAATTCAGACGAAATCTCGGATATCAGAGTGGCACTCGCCTCGCCTGAGGCGTTTGCCCATGCCAATATCGAGAGAAACTATCAACTGACTAAGTTGCGGTTTACCCCGAAGAAAAAAGCAGATGGCAGTTATGTCATCAAAGTAACCTCCAAAGAAGCCATACGCGAACCATTCTTGGATTTCATGGTTGAGGTTAATTGGCCCCAAGGCCGAGTTCAACGCGAGTTTACCGTTTTGCTCGATCCGCCCAACAACCAACAGGAGGCAAGCGCCAATCCAGAAGAATTGCCGGAATCGGAAAGCTATCCCTTCCCAGCGAACACACAACCCTCTCGGGGTTCAAGTTCGACTGAATCTCAGCCCAATCGGCGAACTCGCCGATCAGCCATCCAGGAGCCAAGGGACACCGATTCTGAAATCGGTGGCGGTAAGGCTGAGGCCAATAACCTTCCAGTGACCGGTGCTGAATATGGTCCCGTTGGCAGGAATGAGACATTGTGGAGCATCGCAACAAAGTCGCAGCACCCTTCGACTAGTCCGCGTCAGATGTTGGTTGCCATTTATAAAGCGAATCCCAAGGCTTTTTACAAACCTAGCATAGACGCCCTTAAGGCTGGGGCTACCCTGACCATTCCTGACCAAGCTTCTGTCATCCGCCTTGCCGATGCCGCCGGCATACCCCATGCCTCTGGAAAACCGGGTAGCGCCAAGACTAGACCTAAAACCATAGCGGCGGTTGACGAACCTAGTACAGGTGCCGAATCCCCTGGGCAGTTGCAATTATTAGCGCCTTCCGAGAGCAAATCACTGGCCGAACCGGCGACCTCTGGGAAACGAGGAAAAGCCAGCAAAACACGTGAAGACTTGACGCTTGAAGTGGTCGAGACTGCGAAACAAGAAAGCGAGAATTACCGCAAGCGACTTACCGATTTGGAGCAACAGTTATCGGCAATGCAAAAATTGTTGGCCCTGAAGGATGAACAGATTGCTTCCTTACAGAACCAAACCAAGACGAAAGATGGGCAACCAATAGC
>CAIYXP010000290.1 GCA_903930145.1 uncultured Methylococcaceae bacterium | reverse complement strand
GCTAGGCAACCCTGATCTTACCACGTTATTTGATAAAATTAAAGCCACTGAAAAATGATTAATGCTGTAGGAATGGAAATTGATGCAAGGATAAACTTAAACTTTCTTGTTCGGTTGTAATAGTGCCTGAAATAAGCCGATTTTTAGGAATTGTGATAAGAATGTATATCAGGGAACATGCACCTGCTCATTTTCATGCGGAATACGGTGAGTATGAAATCACGGTTGACATTGAAACAGGTGTGGTGACAGGAAAATTTCCAAGAAGGGCGCTGCTTGCCGTGCTGGACTGGTATATTATACATAAGAACGAATTGATGGCTAACTGGATTGCCGCGATGAATCGTAAGCCATTGTCAAAAATTGAACCTCTGGAATAATGAATATGTTTATGCATGTAATAGAAGCAAAATATATCGACGATTACCGTCTATGGTTGTCATTTAATGATGGCGCAAAAGGCGAGGTGGATTTGTCCCCTGAATTATTTGGCGAATTATTTGAGCCATTGAAGGATAAGCAGTTATTCAGTTCTTTCAAGCTGGAAGGACATACGATAGCTTGGGATAATGGAGCTGATTTTGCGCCTGAATTTTTACGCGAAAATATTACCTGAATAAGCCCACGTAATAGCCATGTAGGGTGGGCAACATAATGACGTTGCCCACCCTACATGGCTACATGGCTGCGGCTAACACCCATTTCGATATATGTGAACCAAACAAAGGATAACCATGCGGGTCATATCTAAAAGACCAATCCGTGAATTTTGCGAACTCCACCCGGAGTCCAAGCCCGCTATGGAAGAGTGGTTTCGCAAAATGGAGCAACTCACGGTGGCATCTTTCCCTGAATTGCGGAAATCCTTCAACTCGGCGGATTATGTTGATGGATACACGTTATTTAACGTGGGCGGCAACAAATACCGGGTTGTCACTGTCATTCATTACGACAAACAACGCCTTTATATCCGACAAGTGATGACTCATGCTGAATACGACAGAAACCACTGGAGGCAACCATGAACGCCGTACTGAACATTGAAAAACTTGTACCAGCTTGGCAGGCACTCAGAGCCACTGCCCCGATATCACATATTGAATCAGAAAGCGATTACCAGCAAGCCACCGAGTTTCTGAACAACTTACTCGATATTGTCCGGGACGATGCCACACATCCCTTGTATTCGCTGATTACCGTGGTGGGCGATTTGATTGAAGCCTATGAAAACGACCATAAACCGTTTTAAAATGCTGTTGTTATCCACAATGCCGTGCCTCAAACGCGATAAGGCGTAATACCCCGCGAAATAGCGGCTTGTTGCGTATTGAACTGAATGATATTGACGATATGACTGATGCGTCTCGCTTGTATTTTGATTTCAACCTATATCAAAACTTGGTGAGAAACAAACCATGAATGAAAAAGGAGAAAACTTGGTTCTTGATCATCTCCGACATATAAGGGGTCGGGTTGATCAAATTGCCGATGATGTGGGAGACCTGAAGCAACGAATGTCTGGTTTGGAAAGTGCTATGAACCTTGTCCGTCGTGAAATCGATGCAATGCTATTGGAGGATGGCGAGCCAATTCTATAGACTGAGTTATATCTAACCGCTGTAGCGTTATAATCTATATTCCCATGCTGAAGCTTGGGAACGATCAAACTAAGGAGAGGTTAACTGTTTTTTTTTGACCACTACCGAGGAAGGCTGATGACCGCTGATATTGAAAGCTTGGTGCTAGAGCAGTTGCGGGCGATTCGTTCCGACATAGCTGAACTGAAACGTGAAACCGCCTCCGTCAATGTGCAACTGGCTGCGATGGGTCAGCAACTTGGCGCATTGACAACGGCTGTTTACGGAGGGAAATCGGAAATCGACGAACTTAAGCGACGTATTGAACGCATGGAGAGGCGATTGGAGTTGGCCGATAGTCACTAACATAGCCGTGTAGCCTCGTAGAGTGGGCAACAAAATGACGTTACCCAACCTACAAGGCTAGGCTTAGGTTTGGGAACGGTATCCACGAAAAAAAGTATGAGAGCTATCACGTATTCTGAGGCACAGCAAAACCTAGCCGCTGAACTTGATCGTGTCGTCAACCATTGCGACATTACCATTATTACCCGAGAACAAGCGGAATCCGGGGTTTTGATGTCCATGCACGACTATGAATCGCTAATAGAAACGGCCTATCTGTTGTGCAACCCTAAGAATGCCAAGCGATTGCTGAAAGCTATCGAAGATATTGAGGCGCAGAAAAATCTTGTCCAAGTTGCCAACGACTTATTGAAGAAAGATATTGCAATTATGGAACTGGGTTTTTGATATAAAGCCCATAACTTCCAAAATTTAAACGGTGTCATACAGAATTATCAAGCCATGCAACTGTTGGCTATGTTGGAAAAGTATGAGGCAGAATTATGAAAAAGTATCTTGTTGAAATATTTTGGTCAAATGAAGATGTCGGCTATAAGGCAGTCGTGCCAGATTTACCCGGTTGCTCGGCTTACGGTGAAACCATGGAAGAAGCTGCCCGTGAAATAATAGATGCCCAAGAAGCTTGGCTGGAAGCCTGCCTTGCTTCTGGTGAGGCTATACCGCAACCACACGCACGGGCAAGAAAGGCTGCATGAATTTATATAAGGCGGAACCAAGGACGGGTTTCGCCGAATGATATGGGTTTGCCGTTCTTGTAGAGGATTAAAATAATACCATGCACTTTGATTGGGACGAAAATAAAGCACGTTTAAATTTTACAAATCATGGTGTTTCTTTCGATGAAGCCAAAACAATATTCGATGATCCTCTTTATGTTGATTTCTTCGATCCTGATCATTCAGACAGTGAGAACCGTTATCTAAGATTTGGAATGTCTGGCCGGCACCGTTTGCTGTTGGTGTCTTACACAGAACGTGGCGATAGAATTAGAATAATTAGCGCAAGACTGGCAACCAAGAATGAGAGAAAAACCTATGAACAAGCTTGAAAGCAATGATGACGAACTGCGACCAGAATATGACCTAGGTGCTTTAAAAGTCAGAAAATTAGGTCCAGATCGAACTTCTCTTGGACCCATTATCCGTTTGGAAGCGGATGTTGCAGAGGTATTCCCCGATGCTCCTTCTGTCAATGAAGCATTAAGGTTTTTGATGCGGGTAACAAAAGAGAATAGTCCGCGTAGTGCCAAATAGCGGTTTGCCACATATTTCGTCGAATATGTTATGAAATTTTATAATAACAGATGTCTTACTTGGGCAAACATGGCATCGG
>CAIYXP010000289.1 GCA_903930145.1 uncultured Methylococcaceae bacterium | reverse complement strand
TATGCACAGCTAGCAGAACGTGGTTATCCATAGACTATCCTGCCATTATTGCGTTGCCAAAAATCGGTGAGTAGTTCGACACATTCATTGCCATGGGACAGGAATGGCGTATGAGCGGCGCCTTCCAAGACCTGCAACTCCGCCCTGCCCGATAGCGCTTGCATGGCTAGACCAGATGCGGGAGGGGCCAAACGGTCCTTGCTGCCCAACAGCAGCAGCAAGGGAACCGGCAAATTCGGCAGCAAACCGCGCAAATCCTCAGTCCGCAATATGTCCAAACCGGCCCTGAGAGCGGCTTCTTCCGGTTCGTCGCATTCGGCGACATGCGCTTTCAAATCCCTTAACACGTCACGGGCATGTTCCAAGCCCCAAGTTTGCAAGCCTATGAATTGCATCAGGGTCTTGTGGTAATCGGTAATCAAATCATTGGCGAAGCGTGACATGAGTTGCAAATCCATCGCGCAAGGCCAATCATCGCCTTGGGCAAACCGGGCATTACCCGCCATCATCGTCAGGCTTGCCATGCGTTCGGGAAAACGACTCGCCAGAGATAAGGAACACATGGAACCCAAAGACCAACCCAACCAATGCGCTTTGGCGGGTGCTTGTTCCATTAATTCCTGACCTACCCCGTCCAAGTCATAGTCATCAATCATCCCGCTACGACCATGACCCGGCAAATCAATCAAGGTGACGCGGAATTCATGGGCGAGTTGTTGGGCAAAGCCGCGCCACACCCCCGAATGCATACCCCAGCCGTGAATCATCACCACATCAGGGCCGGAGCCGAAGGATTCGGAATGGATTATTCCTTGTTTTCTAGTCATATTGTGCTATTACCAGAGTTTTCAACCAGAGTTTTCAGCATCTAATATTCAGTATTTGGATTTGTAGGATTGCAAGGTATTTCGACTAATCATTGGGATAGTTTGGTATCCGTTTTTATTTCATTTATTAAGATGAAAACTCTGTAAATAAAACCGCTGGCAAAATGTAGGCCGGAATAAGGTCGCATAGCGACCGTTTCCGGCATACGAAATAGTTCCAAGTGCCGGAAACGCCTGTAACCGGGCTTATTCCGACCTACTTGGCTAATAAAATCCTTGTCAAAACATCACTTTGCCTATATGTTATAGCTTGGTTCTAATGTATATCGTGTGAGATCAGCCATGCACATCAATTTAACTCAAGAAATGGAGCAGTACCTACAAAGCAAGGTCGGCACAGGCTCTTACAGCAATGCGACCGAAGTGGTCTGCGATGCCATCCGCCGTATGCGGGAAGCAGACGAAAAATTAGCCACGCTTCGCGCTGCCGTGCAAATTGGTGACGACCAGCTTGACCGAGGGGAAGGCGCGGCCTACACGCCGGAACGGTTGGTGACAATCACCGAAAAAGCCTTCGCCAACGCCCGCGACGGCAAGAAAGTAAACCCCGATGTCGCTTCCTGACGTATCGGTGATACTCTCCCCACAAAAGGTGGCACTGTCTATCAGCAAGCTGGACGTGCCTGTTATCTACTTTGGTATATCATGCCTTACGACAATTCCAAATTAGCTTCAATAGTGTCCGCTGACAAATCCGCACCACAATCCCATTCGACAAAATAACCGCCATTGACCACTTTCATAAATTCCTCGATGTCGCGAAGTTCTTCAAAGGCTTCAAATTTCAGATAAGGGCTTACATCAAATTTACCTTTCCTACCATCTTCGGCAACGATGGATAGTATCCAATTGGGTTGTGGGTTTATATCTATAATTCTCATTGGTCAAGACCTTTAATTGGAAACGGCTTTTTACCATTGACCGTTAGATTCCAGTCGGTAATAAAAACCTAGGAACAAGAAAACACTTTGCTCTTAACGTTGCGTCGTTGCGCCGTTGCGTGAGGCAAAAAAAGCTTCGCCTAGGGGAACAACCATGCCGCATTCCGGGAGCCTCAAAAGAAGGTTTCACGCAACGGCGCAACGACGCAACGTAAAAAAATAAAAACTTGGCTGATATTGGTATATGTAACGGGATAGATTGCAGTATCTCAAAAGTATTGTTCAGTGTGGTGAGAAACGAACCACACCCTACCGCGAATTTCCCATTCCGAAGGGATACTGACTGCAACAACCCTATCGCAGCGCATCTAACAAACCTTGTACGGTTTTTTCATTCGGGCTACCGATTTGTTTAAACAGGTTGATGCTCATCTGATAATACCGTTTGGCATCGGTTTTATTACCTTTTAACTCATAGACAAGCCCTAAATTGACGTATTGGATCGCCATGCCTTTCTTGCTATCTAAGGCTTCATTCAGCTTCAAGGCTTTTTGCAGAAACTCGATGGCTAGTTCCAAGTCGCCTTTGATTTGATAGATATTCCCTAAATTTCCGTAATCAGCCGCCATGCCTTCCTTTCTGCCTAAAGCTTCATCCAGCTTCAAGGCTTTTTGCTGAAACTCGATGGCTTTGTTCAAGTCGCCTTGCGTTTGATAGACAAGCCCTAAATTACCGTAAACGCTCGCCATGTATTTTTTGATGCCTAAGTCTTCCATTAGCTTCAAGGCTTTTTGATGAAACTCGATGGCTAGTCCCAAGTCGCCGCGCGTTTGATAGACTATCCCTAAATTGCTGTAATCGGCTGCTACGTCTGCCTTGAGGCCTAAGGCTTCATCCAGCTTCAAGGCTTTTTGATGAAACTCGAAGGCCTGCTCCAAATCGTCGCGCGCTTGATAAACAGCCCCTAAATTGCGGTAAGCGTTCGCCATGCCTTCCTTGCGGCCTAAGGCTTCATCCCGCTTCAAGGCTTTTTGATGAAATTCGATGGCTTTGTCCAATTCGCCGCGCGTTCCAAAGACAATCCCTAAATTGTCGTAAGCCGCAGCAACTTCTACTTTGTCGCCATGCTGTTCGCCCAAGGCTAATACGGTGTTATAAGCGGCCATGGCTTCATCAAGCTCGCCGACACGTCGTAATAAATGCCCTAACTGGTTCCAGCCGTCGGCATTGCCGGGGTCTAGTTGCGTGGCCCGGCGATAGGCTTGCAAGGCTTCCTGGGTATTGTCCTGATAAGCCAATGCGCCGAGGTTGCGATAGGCTTCCGCGCCTTGTTGTGCCGCTAATTCCACCCGTTGAGTTTCTTTAATAAACAAGGCTTTGGCTTGCGTGACTTGCCCTTGTTTTAAGGCATCAATGGCCTCCTTAATCTGTGAGGCTGTCCCTGAAACGCCTTTGCCTTGGCTTAAATCGGTGATAACTTTCGTTAAGGCTTTAATCTGCTCGGAATCGAGTTCGTGCTGCTTGGCATAAACCGCGACGATTTTATCGACTTCTTCTTTAGAAATGCCGTAATTAATAGCGACATTTCCTCCTGCCTTAATCGTAGGCGATTGATTGCCAGTGGTCTTTTGGCTGTCGGCATTGACATAAGCCAAGGGCAATAAGCACAAGATGATACAACTTATGGTTTTATTGCTATTCATCATGCTTATTTAATCTCGAGGTTCACATCGCCATTGGAATTAATTGCGGGGCTTTTATCGCCATGGGTTTCTTGGTGTACTGCATTGGCCTTTGCAGAGGAAGATTTGCTTGCGGCAGTTTTGTTGTTGGCGTGTGACTTAGTCTTAGCTTTAGTCTTTGGTATTGTTTCATTCGCTATAACCGCAGACGTAGGCGCAGGCCCTGCAAATTTTTCTAAAAATAAGGGCGTAAGTTTGACCGCACAATCCCGATAATTGGCATTGTCAGCACTTTGCTGTTCTTTTAAAACTTGTTGCACACCTTCCCATTCGCCTTTGGTAAAAGTGGCCTCGCCATTTACTCCAATACTTGCCAAGCGAATACTACCCTTAGCATCCACTTTACCTGTCGTGGTGACGTTCCAATATTTTCCGGCTTGTGAGGGTGATTCACAAACCGACTTAACATTCTGCGTAATCGTGTCTATATCAGACGCAAAAACGCTACTACCAATTACTAAGTTTAGAATAATGCATATTACTTTTTTCATAGTTCCTCCTAATAATATAATTTGATCGTTCCCACGCTCCGGCGTGGGAATGCAGCTTGAACCGCTCCGGCGGTGCGCAGACGCGGAGCGTCCGGGATGGGTTACCACGCTGGAGCGTGGGAACCATCTAAAAATGCGTCATTTCGGCATGGATGCCGAAATCCAGGCCAAGGATGGTAACTTGAAGTTTCAGCAATGCTTGATTGAAGTTCAATCATACTCCATAGATTGCCTTCCATGGACGCTGGATTTCGGCATCCATGCCGAAATGACGGGCTTATCCATTCTTGTGTATACCGAGGAAAAATGGATATTCTGAATCCATCATTATCTTACTTTTCCATGAAACTGCTATAAATCCAAACTCCCCAACCCCTCCAACAACCGATCCACATCCTGTTCCTCATGTATGGCGGAGAGCGTCACCCGCAAACGGGCAGTCCCTTCCGGCACGGTGGGTGGGCGGATGGCGGCGACTAGGAATCCTAATTCTTGCAGCCGCTGGCTGGCTTGGGTTACCCGATAATTGTCGCCAATCATAATGGGTTGAATCGGTGTGGTCGAAGGCAGTAACTGTAGCCCAAGTTGCGTCGCACCGGTACGGAATCGTTCAATCAGGATGCGTAGCTTATCGCGCCGCCAGGTTTCATTGATAACCAAGCGCAGACTGGCACGGGTCGCCTCGGCAATGGCGGGTGGCAAGGCGGTCGTGTAAATATAGGGTCGGCAGCGATGAATCAGGTATTCGATCATGTCGTAATCCCCAGCGACAAATGCGCCAAACGTGCCAAACGCCTTGCCCAAGGTTCCCACTAATAAAGGAACCGCTGCGACATCCAAGCCAAAATGTTCCACCACACCGCGCCCGGTTGAACCCACTACGCCAAACCCATGGGCATCGTCCACCATCAGCCATGCCTTGGCTTTCTCGGCAAGCTTGACCAACTCCGGTAGCGGAGCCAAGTCGCCATCCATGCTAAACACCCCGTCGGTAATGATCATTTTTCCTTTCGGCGGGCAGCGATCCAATAATGTCTTAAGTTCCGCCACATCGGCATGGTGATATCGCTTCAGTTGGGCATGGGACAACAAAACCCCATCCACCAAGGAGGCATGGTTTAATCGATCCGCCAACACCCAATCACCACGTCCTAAAAAAGAGGCGATCACCCCAAGATTCGCCATATAACCGGTGGAAAATAACAAGGCCCGTTGGCGACCGCAAAATTCGGCCAGTTCCTCTTCCAAGGCATGATGGGCAGGACTATGACCCGTGACTAAATGAGACGCCCCACTGCCTACGCCGTAAATTTCTGCACCACGCAATAAGGCTTGCACCACTTTAGGGTGGGCGGACAACCCTAAGTAATCGTTGGAGCAGAAATTCACCACCGGATGACCGTCTGAAAAAGCCGCCATTCCATGCGTTTTTTCCACCACACGGCGATGCCGATAGAGCCCTTGAGCTTTAAAGCCATCCAACAGGCTTTTTAAATTATCCAGGATCATGCGTGATGATGGTCCTCAGATGCCCCGCCCATGCGCAAACCTAAGCGCTGGAAAAGCTGGCGGTCGCTATCGGCCAAGGGGTTGTCAGTCGTCAGCAGTTTAATGCCGTAGAAAATAGAATTGGCCCCCGCCAAGAAACACAGGGCTTGCAATTCGTCGCTCATTTCATTGCGACCGGCAGACAGGCGGACTCTGGATTTAGGCATCAAAATACGAGCCACTGCGATGGTGCGGACAAACACCAATGGATCAAGCAAACCGGCATCAGCCAAAGGCGTCCCTTCCACCCGAACTAACAGATTGATCGGCACGCTTTCCGGGTGCTGTGGCAAGTTGGCGAGTTCAATCAATAAATTGGCACGGTCAGCGTCGCTCTCGCCCATGCCGATGATGCCACCGCAACAGACATTGATCCCCGCCTCGCGCACTCGCCGCAAAGTGTCCAGCCTGTCTTGATAGGTTCGGGTGGTGATGATTTCCGAATAAAATTCTTCTGAGGTGTCTAGGTTGTGGTTGTAATAATCCAAACCCGCCTGTTTTAAACGCTGCGTTTGTTGGTCGGTCAACATACCCAAGGTCACGCAGGTTTCCATGCCTAGGGAGCGCACTCCTTCAATCATCGTGACCACCCGTTCAACATCTTGGTCGGTTGGGCTTCGCCATGCCGCACCCATGCAAAAGCGCGAAGCACCTTGGTCTTGAGCTTGTCTTGCCGCTTTCAGCACCTCATTCACCGGGATTAAATCCTCCCGACCCAAGCCGGTTTGATAATGGGCGCTCTGTGGGCAGTAAGCGCAATCCTCAGAACACGCCCCGGTTTTGATGCTCAACAAACTGCTGATCTGCACTTCGTTGGGATCAAAATGTTCTCGGTGAACGGTTTGGGCTTGGTAGAGCAAATCGTTGAACGGCAGATTAAATAGTGCCTGAACCTCAGCCAGTTGCCAATCATGGCGAATTCCATCGATGCAATAATGCTGTCCGCCCACGCTGGGGCTTGATTCTGTTAACATGGGTCTAGTTTAGTTAGTCAATTTAGGTTTTTACAAACATCATCATTGGAGTGCAAAGCTTGCTTTGCCGACCCAACAACCTGTCAACTTTAAGATAAACTTATCGTGAACAACTGGACAAGCATTATACAGGATTGGCTGTTTCCGCCTACCTGTATTCTATGCGGCGATGCCGGCGACAAGGGCCGTGACCTTTGTTTGGCTTGCGCACAATCCTTGCCCTATAATTTGATTGCCTGCCCACAATGCGGCCTGCCGCTTCAATTTGAAACCAACACGCCTTGTGGCAATTGCCTGAAACATCCGCCGACCTTCGACCGCAGCATTGCAATTTTCAGGTTTGAAGAGCCAGTTCGACATTTGATCCATGCCCTTAAATTCCATGCCCGTTACCCCTGCGCAAGATTGTTGGGCGATATGCTCGCCGACAAGCTAATCAAGCTCGAAGATAAACCTGACATCATCATTCCCGTGCCGCTTCATCCCAAACGCTACCGTGAACGCGGTTATAATCAAGCGTTGGAATTAGCTCGCATCGTCTCCAAACGATTGGATTTACCCTTGGATTATCAGCACTGCATCCGCACCCATGCCACCCAAGCCCAGACAGAACTGAACGCTTTGCAGCGTAGGCGCAATATGAGAAAAGCCTTCGCCATCGTCAAGCCTATGACTTATCAACATGTGGCAATATTGGATGATGTGGTCACCACCGGCGCAACGGTCAATGAATTGGCAAAAGTCTTGCGAAAATCAGGCGTGAAGCGAATTGATGTTTGGGCGTGTGCAAGGGCGTGAGATAGATTCAATCCTATTCACGTGTTCAAAATCTTTAACTTAATGGCGGTGAGGGTTAGGGAAGGGGCGAGTTAAAAAGTGGCATCCCGTCTTTTTTATCGCCCCCTCCCAAGCTTCCCCCTTTAGGGCAAGGCGTTATTTCAGCCTATTCGACCCAAGACACGGGCTAATCATCCCCATTAAACAACTTCCCCGCCTTGTCATTGACATACACATCGAATACTTTGAACAAAGCGGGATCGGTGGGATTGACCAAACTGGCGTGGTTGGTAACCAACAACGTACCGGCTTTGTCATTGAACGCGATGTTGGCAGGGTTGGCCCACGGCAAGGGATTATATAAATCACCCGGCTGAGCGGCAGGGCCGGCATAATTCACTACTTCTACGTCATACAGCCCTTGCGCATTCTGTTTCAGTACAGAAATCTGGCTGGAACCAGCCAAGGCGACATAGAGCTTGCCGGATTTGCCAAAAGCGATGCCATCCGGCCCTTGTATGCCATATATTCCCGAGGGTGAAGTCTGATAGGTATGCTCCAACCTCAAATCAAACGCAGTGGGCTTGATGCCATCTTCATGGATTGGCAAGCTATAGATATAGCCATTGTTCAAACCGTCCCAAGTGACCGAAACATAAAGCCTTTTGTTTTTTGGATTGACGCGGACACCGTTCACGCCGTAAATGCCGTCCAGCCTAGCGTCTTGGAACCAGACTTCGGGTGCGCCACCACCGGGAGGAACTCGCCAAATGGTCGCTTGGAAGGAATCGGTGATATATAGGTTTCCTTCCTCGTCAAAGGCTAAATCGTTCAGCAAATAAGGGGGGCGTGGGTTGTTAGGATCATTATAGGCCGAGTTGAAGGACGGGTAAAACGGTGCGGCATAAACGCTCTGATTGCCCGTTTTTTGATTGATTTTGATGATGTTGTTCAAACCAACGACATACAAATTATCGTCCTTGCCGATAACCAAGCAGGAAAGCGTCTGAAAGGGCGGGGCTTGGTTTAACACGGTAATAGTCTTAACCAACTGCCCCGACTTCAAATCGAAAGCAAAAATTTTCGGTGCGCCCGTGTTCGGCACAAAAGCCGCCGGGCCCGAGGTGTAAATCAGCCCCTTACTGACTGCAATGCCTTCGGGAAAACCGGGTGCAGGGACGCTGGCGATCACTTTAGAATCACCCAAGGCACGTGCCGGTTTGGGATCGGCTATTGAAGGCTGTACAGCGAAAATCGCAAGACAGGCCCCTATGAATATTGTATGGAAAAAATGCTTGGTCATTGTTGTAACTCCCCAGTCAGTTAAATGAAGCAGAAACTTGAGTCCTAGGCGTAAGGGCTGTTTCCTGCGATGCGCAGGCTGTTGGCCTGTCTATCAAGAGAAATCTTTAAGCTTTCTCTTTGGCGGATATTATCAGGGAATTTCTTTGGATTTTCGCCCTCCCTAGGGAGGGCGGTTTATGGTGAATATTCACTAGTTTTCACACAAATGTGGAAGTCGCTTAAT
>CAIYXP010000288.1 GCA_903930145.1 uncultured Methylococcaceae bacterium | reverse complement strand
CTTTTGGCGCCAAGCCTGAACAGTGCATAAAGATCATCTTGAGAGGGTGCTCGATGGTAGAAGAACGGAACAGGTTTATAATGCAAGTAATGAAAGCCTTGTTTTGAAGCAAAACATCCAATTGCTTGGATTGCCTCTAGCATCAATTGTCCAACCAGAACGCCCTGGTGGATGATTCCACCGTAAGTGACTCCTGGATGGCTAATCAAGACATCTGAGTTTTCCAGTGACCGAGCGGCAGGCATTATTCCAAGCCATTTACCCCGATTCTCCGCAATACATGAGAAATCATCGAAACGATTACCGTGGTATGACAGAAATAGGCGCGTTTGTAAAAAAGTTGATGGGTAAGCCAAGGCGCAAAATTTATCCCATTGCTGAAAGTCCGCATCTGTGTAGCGGCGTATTTGCATGACTTAATGTCCTTCTAGTATCGCCAAACCAATACCGTCACGACCAAAATCGTTACCATTGTAAAACAGGTACGATTTTTCTCCTATAGTAATGGGGGCCGCAAATTCAATCGCGGTCGAATCCCAACCCTCAGGGCTTACATCCAATTCAAGCGCATTGTCCATTCGATTCCAAACCAGTCCGTCCGCAGATTCAGCATACCCCATGCGATATTGACCTAGGCTGGACTTGCGGATGGAATAAAATAAGCGGTAACTAGTTGGTGTCGAAATAATATAAGGACGACCAAAACCATGTTCGTCCGGATTTGAGATCGCCATGCATGGTTGACCATTGGTAGGCCAGTTAATGCCATCATTAGAAACTATGTGACGTAGATCATAGACAGGCATGGATTTTCCGTTTATGTCTATCCATTCGCTGCCAGCCACATACCACATTCGGTATAAACCTTTCTGGTTGATAACAAAAGGCCCACAACGAAATAACAATTCTTCGGGGCTTCGCTCAAGAATGGGTGTTTCTTGGATTTTGTTAAAATTCTCGCCACGGTTATCGCTAATAGCCAAGCCCGTAAGAAGTCGATAGCGGATGTGTGTACACAGTTCGAAGCCCACATAGTACATGAATAATCGGTTGGAATCTGCTTCTCGAATAACGCAAGTTGGAAAGACTCCATTATCGTCGAAAGCCCCGGGTCGACCGATATCCAGCACGGGGTCTTTGCTATATTTCAGTATATGAAAGGGATTATCGGGGTTTACATCGACATATCCGGCTCGACCAACGCCTTTGTTATCCCGGCTTTGAAAATAGATGCGCAAAGTTTCGGCATCAAGTAACACTGGCGTAGGGCAAGTGGCATGGGTTTTCATCCATATATGTTTATCTTGTGGATTCCAAATCAATCCCAGCTTTTCGTAGTGCATAAGATTTATTTATTCAGTGATTCAGGGTTTTCTGATGAGAATATCTTCGCGACGATTAGCCATGGGCAAATTGGATGCTTGGGGCATTATCCATGCGTCAAATCCTTGATTGCGGGCACGGTTAACTAAAGCTATTACAACGCTATCATCAATATTGCCGGATTCTAGTACATTATAACGAATATCCGGTATTTCCAGCGTTCCAGTAAAGTTTTGATGATATGAAACCCCTGTTTTGCTACTAAAAAACCGCTTTCTTTGGGATATGTTTGGTATATCGCCAATAAGGAAAGTTCCGCCATCCCTCAATAAAGCCAAAGATTTGTCTAAGAACGCCCATAGATTACTTTCGGCAAAAATATATTGAATTACGCTATAGGCAAGCAAAATATCAATTTTCCCATAGTGTTCAGAAATAAAACTTGAAAAATCATCAGGATAGCGACCAGGTAGCTTTTCGATAAACCGGTAGTCAGGCAAATGATCCATCATCTCCTTGCTGTCAATTAAGATTAGGTTATGTTGTTGATTTTTGCATAGATCAATTAGCAGATTAGGAAGAATACCACAGCCTGGCCCAATTTCTAATATCATTTTTCCCATGCTTCTTAATAATGGACATTTAATTAGAATGTCACTAAAAATAGCATGTTCCTTACCTTGCCGATAACTGTCTGGAAAACCAATTTTTTCATTACTGCTTAATGTTTCATCCGTAGCCATACTCCGAAACTTATCAAATGTCAGATCGCTAAACTTACTAAAATCTTCCATTTTCATCCTTCGAAACTTTGGATTAAGCTAAATATTTTGATGCAACCACTCATCCAACATCAATAACACCCATATTGCATCGGGCCTGTCGCCATGGGCTATACGCCTAATTTGTTTTGGGCAGAATAGGTTGGTTAGGGATGAGCTCGGACTACATAAACGGTTTTCAATGTACCCTGCCCAACAATTCCCATCTTTGAACCATTTTGAAACTGGAATTGAAAACCCCATTTTATGCCGATAGATGAACTCCTTAGGATAATGGCGTTCCATTAGTTGTTTGAGTAGCGATTTGCCAACTCTATTTCCTTGATTATCCTTCTTCATATTAAAATTCGGTGGTATTGTGGCAATCAACTCCGCCATTTTGACATCGACAATGGGAGTCCGTACTTCTAGGCTATTCATCATGCTCGCAATATCGACTTTGGTGAGTATGCAGTTTGGCAAATAGCTTTGAAAGTCGGTGTACTGGGCTTGTTGAAGCGGTTCATAATTGGTGGCGTTACTAAAAGATTGCTGAATGATTTCGGCAATTTCATTGCAGTTGCTTTGATATTCTTCGCGCCACAGGGTTCGCCTCAAATAAAACGGGAGGATTCCCATCATTCTTTGCCATCCTTCTGGCCCAGATATTCGTTTTGGATATCGCTTTGGCCTTAGTCGATGTATAATAGGGTATACCATTTTATTCCATAATGGACGGTTTCCCACATCCAGCCATTGAGCCCAACGGATATAAGAGTTGTATCCCAATAAACTCTCATCACCTCCATCGCCAGACAATACCATCTTGACATGCTGCCTTGCAAGCTTGGATACATAGTAGGTGGGAAGGGCAGAACTGTCGCCAAAGGGTTCACCATAATGTTGCACCAAGTTTGGAAGCATTTCTTCTAAGCTTTCCGGTTGGATGATTTCAGTATGGTGTTCGGTATGCCATTTGTCAGAAACAAGTTTGGCATAGTCAAGTTCATTATAGGATTTTTCGCTGAACCCAATGCTGAAGGTTTTCACCGGTTGTTCCATCAAGCCGCTCATATAACCGACCAGCGCACTAGAGTCAATACCACCTGATAGAAACGCACCAAAGGGTACGTCGGCAACCAAATGGGCATTTACGGAATTTTTTAGTGCATCATCCAATGTCTCCAACCATTCACTTTCTGATTTGCCGTGGTCAGGTTTAAATGTTAAATGCCAATATTCTTGTGGGCCTTTGGTTACGCCATTAAAATCAATCGTTATGTAGTTTGCGGGGGGGAGTTTATTGATGTTCTTAAAGACGGTGTGTGGCGCTGGAATATATTGTAGACATAAGTATTCGTCAATTGCATTCAAATTGAGTTCCCGGTTAACATCGGGAAGGCAACGAAATGCTTGTAGTTCCGAAGCAAATGCAAAACGATTTTTGTCGTGAAAATAGTAAAGTGGTTTTATTCCAAGTTGGTCACGGGCAATAAAGATTTTGTTTTGTCGGCAATCGCAAATGGCAAACGCAAACATTCCTCGCAGTTTATTCAGGCATTGCTCGCCCCATTCCTGGTATGCGTAAAGCAAGACCTCAGTATCCGATTGGGTACGAAAATGATGCCCTAAAGAAGAAAGCTCAAGGCGGAGTTCACGGTAATTATAGATTTCCCCATTGAAGCTAATGCATAGTTGCCCATCATCATTCAGCAATGGCTGTTGCCCCAAAGACGGGTCAATAATGGCAAGGCGACGGTGACCTAATGCAACATTCCCCTTCCTCCATAATCCAGAGCCATCTGGTCCACGATGAACGAGCAAGTCCATCATAGCGGATACATCGACGCTAGGATCGTTGTTATTAAATGAAATTAAACCAGCAATGCCACACATGCGAATTTGGATTTTGAGTTTATGCTTTCTTGATTAAAGCCGATTGAAGTTTAGATATGAAAATTTTCGACAAATTTAAACATCCCGCATTACTTTTCCATTTTGGCCTAGCCGATTGCAGAATGCCTTGCCGCCGTTGGCAAGCGACTCGCTTAAGCTGTCATAACGAAACCGCTGCCCCTGCTGTTCGTGCCGGATCAGGTATTTCTTCCCTAGGTTTTCAGCGCGGATGACGGTGGTCATGGGCTATGCAAAAATCAAAAAGAGGGCGAATCTTTAATCGGGGCATATTACCCCATCCTTTCCAGCCATGCACTTAATTCAACCACACTGGGCAAATCAAGCATAATATCGCTTAGGGCTTCGATTCGTGGACGTTCGAGTTGGCCTAGCCGCTCCCGCAAGGTTTCAGGCAGTGGGCCGAGGCGGCGTTGCAGCACTCTAAGCACTATAGCCAACTCGCCTTGCTCCAAGCCTTTTACCAAGCCTTCCTGCTCTCCTTCGCTAAACACATCGCGGTAAAAGCGGGTTTGTT
>CAIYXP010000287.1 GCA_903930145.1 uncultured Methylococcaceae bacterium | reverse complement strand
CACATGAGCGGGAGGGACTTGGGGCGGCTGGAACCGACGCCTTCATTGAAGTATCGGGCGGCCATGGCATGAACCCACGGCACAACGGCAATGAATGTCAATCCCTTTTGACCCATGAAAAAACTTGAAGATCGAGTATCACCAGATGCCATCAATTTAGATGAGGTGAATCGGGAGAAATTGCAAGCGGTGATAAACTCCGAGCCTTTGGCGTTGATTGAATATTGGGCGGTAGACCCGGACTATGATGGCGAAGTATTTCGCTCAGTCTGGCAGGATTATCGCGGTAACGCCGAAAATGATGGTGACCCATTGCGCGTGGTGACGAAAGCCAAATTAAACCTACCCTATAAACCAGAAACCCGCCGTGTCTGTGTGCGTGTGGTGGATGTGTTTGGGTTTGAAGCGGAAGCCATTACGGAGGTGGAACTATGAGTAACTTAATTTTAGCTAAAAACCTAAGCACGAAAACCCAACAAGTATGCATAGGGCTTGAAGATGGAGTTGCTGATGTTCTGGAAATGGTGACACCCACCACGGCGGAATTATTGAAATTCTGGTTTCAAACCGATTATTGCCAGATGCGCCAGTTTAATTTTCATGACGGGCAAAAGCAAGCTATCTTGAATATGATTTATGCCCATGAAATCATCAACCAACCGAGCTTGAAAGCTTTATACCAAGCCATTGCACCGGATGAATTGTTGATCGGTAAACGACTACAAGAAGTTACTCAAGTCAAGCATAATCATCCAAAATATTGCCTGAAAATGGCAACCGGAACAGGCAAGACATGGGTATTGCAAGCCTTATTAGTGTGGCAGCTATTGAACAAAGCCGCCAACCCTGCGGACGAACGCTTTACCCGGCATTTTCTATTGGTTGCGCCGGGTTTGATTGTTTATGACCGCTTGTTGGATGCGTTTTGTGGAAAAGAATCGAGCGGTCAACGCGATTTTTACAAATCGGACATCAAACGCTATGCCGAGTTGTTTATCCCCGAAGGGCATCGAGAGCAGATTTTTGGTTTTGTGATGGGCAATGTTTGCGCCAAGGATGAGATTGGCAAAAAGACCACGGGCAGCGGCATGATTGCCATCAGCAACTGGCATTTATTAGCTGAGGTTGACAATGAGGAAGAAACCGACGCACTGGAAACCCCCGGCATGGTGGCAGACCCAAAAGCCGTGGTGGAGTCCATCTTCCCCATTACACCGGGAAAGAGTGCGGGCAATAGTTTGGATATGCTCGATCAACGGTTTGCGCGGGGCGGGGTGCTGGATTATCTTGCCGATTTGCCTGAGTTGCTGGTGTTCAACGATGAGGCCCATCATATCCACGATTTCAAAATAGAAGGTGAAACTACCGAGGTCGAATGGCAAAAAAGCCTGTCACGCATTGCCGAGAGCAAAGGGAAACGCTTCCTCCAAGTAGATTTTTCCGCCACGCCTTATAACGATGTCGGCACTGGCAAAAACAAGCGCAAGGTTTATTTCCCACATATCATCGTCGATTTCGACCTAAAAGCTGCCATGAGGGCAGGATTGGTCAAAGCATTGGTTTTAGACAAACGACGGGAAATCGGTGCATTGCCGTTAGACTTCAAAGCCGAGCATGACTCAGACGGCAATCGAGCATTATCGGAAGGTCAGCGGGTAATGCTTAGAGTCGGATTAAAAAAATTGAAAATCTTGGAAGCGGATTTTGCCAAAATAGACTCGGCACGACACCCAAAAATGTTGGTGGTCTGTGAGGACACCACCGTATCGCCCTTGATTGTTCAGTTTTTGCAGGAACAAGGTTTAGGCGAGGAGGAAATCATGGCGATTGATTCCGGCAAGAAAGGCGAACTGAAGCCTAGTGAATGGGCAGTAGTGCGGGAACGACTGTTTGATGTGGATCGTCACGCCACACCGCGAGTGGTTGTCAGCGTATTGATGTTGCGGGAGGGGTTTGATGTCAACAATATTTGTGTGATCGTCCCGCTTCGTTCCAGTCAAGCTCAAATCTTGTTAGAGCAAACCATCGGGCGCGGTCTGCGCTTGATGTGGCGTGAAGATGAGTTTGACAGCATCAAGCACGAAAACCGGGAACGTATCAAAAATGGTCAAGAGCCGAATAGTTTGATCGACATTTTGACGGTTGTGGAACACCCCGCTTTCCAGCAGTTTTATGATGAATTGATGCAAGATGGCTTGGCAGGTACGACCGATGACGATAGCGACTGCAAAAGTGCTGTGTCTGATTTGATGACTGTGGAGTTGGTGGAAAATTATCAAGATTTTGATTTTGCGATTCCCTTTGTGTTGCGTGAAGGGGAGGAAACGCTGCAACAACTCAACCTAGATGCTTTGTTGCTTCCATCATTCAGCGGATTTAGCCTGACACAACTTAAAGCGATGATAGGCCGGGGCGATGTCATTTCCTCTCACGATGTGCAAACACAAACCCGCTTTGGTGATTATCGGATAGAGGGCGGAGTGATGACGGCGACGGGCTATAATGATTTTCTGGCAAGACTGACTAAACGATTGGGTCAAGCATTGAGCCAACCGTTGACAAAAAGTAGCAAATCATTAAATCAAAACAAGTTCCCCTATTTGCAAATTGACCAATCGGCGATAGCGGGCAGTTTAGACATCTACATCAAACAACGGCTATTTGGGGATTCGTTTAATCCATTGGACGATGAAAATTGGCGTGTCTTATTGTTGGAACCCGTAGCCGAGCATCTGGTTAAGGTGTTCGCCAATGCCCTATTGAATGCGGAAGACAACGAGACCGCTACACTTGCCGAAGTGGTCTACCGTCAGCTATCGGAACTTGCCAAACTGACCGTGCGTGAAAGTTCCTCTTTGCCGGTCACCAAGTGCATTTACCAGCGACTCCCCTATCCGTCCCGCAATGGCGGCTTGGAGCAAGCCTTCATTGAATGGGCGATGCATGATGCCAGTGTTGAGGCATTCTGCAAGATCAACGAACAGAAACATGATTTTGCCCGGTTGCGATACCTCAAAGAGGAAGGTTTACCGGCGTTTTATTCCCCCGATTTCATTTTGCGCGTACCAAAATACATTTATTGGGTGGAAACAAAAGCCCAACAACAAGTCAACCATCCCAATGTACAGCGCAAACTCAAGGCCGCGTTAGCTTGGTGTGGACGGATCAATGCTTTACCTGCCGAACAGAGGGGGGATAGGGAATGGCATTATGTCCTGCTAGGGGAAGCGACCTTTTATGATTGGCGGATAAAAGGGGCGGGGTTAGATCAATTGCTGGATTTTGCCCGGTTGCGCGATGCGGACAAGGGACAGCAAAAACTAGACTTTGGTTAATTGAAAGAAAATCTGTTTAGGGTAGGCGCATATTTTTTTCGTGCCTTTGCTGAAATCGGGCAACAATTAAACTTCCCTTTCACACACTCTTTGTGCTAGTTCCCAAACCCGCAAGCTCTGCTTCTCTACACGCTAACCGGGAACAGGAGCTTGCAAGACAGTGTGAAAGTATTCGATTTTTCCCACTTCGACATTAAAAGATCAATGAGTTAAAATCGAAAGATAGCCGATTATGGCAATTCTTTCACTGTCTCAGGAATTTGGAAACGAGTAGAACTTGTGAGAAGTGTTAGCCGATACTTTGGATGGGCTTATCTGTTAACTTAGAATTGTAGGCATATCGACAATGCCGAGAAAAAGCCATTGATACGAAAAGTTTGCCTAGCTTATGGCTTTATTTGCCCGGAAATAGCCACACCGATAGAACTGATGGGAGTTATTGAAGATGATTGATGAAACTTTGCAAGAATTATGGTCTATCAAAGACAACCTAGCCAAAGAACACGCTTACGATTTGGATAGTTTGGTTGAGTACCTAAAGAAAAAATATAATCTCGAAAGTGAGACAATACATACCCCTGTTTTGCCTAGTATTGAGTCTAAATTTGAAATCACATAGGGAGTACAAGGCTTGCCTTGCCTGAAAACGCCCTCGCAAGGCAAGCCTTGCACTCCCGCATCATTTTAATCGCACCCGATTAGGCAACTTGGCAATACAGCTCCTTAGGTTCTGTCACCCAAGAAAACCAAAGCGGCGAAACCGTCCGCCATGAGTACGACGCACTCGGCAACCGCACCGCCACGATAACCCCGGACGGGCGCAGGATCGATTATCAACACGACGAGCAAGGCCGGGTACAGGCAATCCTACTCGACGGCGAAGCAATATCCCGGCACAAGTTCGACGAACTGGGGCAGGAAACCGCCCGGCAACAAGGCAAGCTCGTCAGCCGCTACGACTACGACCCGGCAGGACGCTTGCTCAACCAACAAGCCGGACTGCAAGGCAGCGCCAACCCGCTCATCGGCCGCCGCTACGGTTATGATGCGACCGGCAGACTCGCCGCCGTTGACGACCTCCGTCAAGGTACGACCAAATACCTCTACGACCCCGCCGACCGGCTCGCCCGTATCGAAGGCAAAACCCCGGAAAGCTTCGTCCACGACCCGGCGGGTAATCTCATCGGCATCAACCAAGCCACCGGCGGGCTAGTCCAAGGCGACAGGCTGATCCTGCTCGGCGACCGCCATTTTGCCTACGACGACGCGGGCAACCTGATTGAAGAACGCCGTGGAACCGGCGGGCAACTCGTCACCCGCTACCACTACGACGGCGACAACCGCCTCACCCAAGCCGACACCCCGCAAGGGACCTCCACCTACCGCTACGACCCGCTCGGTCGGCGTGTCGAAAAAAACACCCCGCAAGGCAAAACCCGCTTCACCTACGACGGGGCAAGATTACTCACCGAAACCCGGATACAACACCCAGGACAAGGCGGCATTGAATCAAGTTCTCCCAACGGCAATGCGGGTGGATTAAGCCCAAAAATCCCCTCCCCCAACGGGGACAGGATGGGAGGCAATGCTGTTGAATTAATCCCCTCCCCCAACGGGGGAGGGTTAGGGAGGGGGCGATCAAACAGCAGTGAAGCCACCACGCCAGTCACCACCCTGCACCTATTCGAGCCGGACAGCTTCCGCCCCCTCGCCCGCATCGACCGCAGCGCACAAGGGCAAACCGCCGTCTACCACTACCACCTCGACCACCTCGGCACCCCGCGCGAGATGACCGACACTCAGGGCCGTATCGTCTGGTCTGCCACCCACCGCGCCCACGGCTCGCTCGCCCTCGCCGACATCGAACTGATCGACAACAACCTCCGCTTCCAAGGCCAATACTTCGACAGCGAGACCGGGCTGCATTACAATCTTAACCGCTACTACGACCCTTCCACCGGACGCTTCATCCACCAAGACCCGATAGGGCTTGAGGGCGGGGAGAATCTTTACGAATACGCACCCAACCCGGTGAATTGGGTTGATCCGTTTGGGTTGATGGCGAAAAATTGCTCAAGTAAAACTGGAAATTCAGCAGGTAAACCAGCTAAATACGGGCCTAGCGATCCGCCTGTGCGATTAAATGGGGAGTGGTCTACCAATGACATGAAACAAGCTTTGCTTGGGCATCCGCCAAAAGGATTAGGATCACCAGATTTACATCATGCAGATCAGATGCCAGGATCAGGGGTACACGAAATCCTGCCGGATGTTCACCGTGGTAATAAGACTCTGCATCCAAATATTTTTAATCAGGGTGTTACTAAAGAAATGAGGGAAACTGAGCGAAAATTACATTGGTGGTATCGAGCTAGAGAACAAGGTGCAGATCAGCTTTTACCCGGTTGGATTTATGATTAGATGAGGTTAATATGAACTTTCAAGAATTCAAAAACTTAGTAGAAAATGTAAAACAACAACACCCTATTTGGTTTGGTTTGGATTCCGACAAACCTCCTTCAATACAAGACATACAAGCTGCTGAGGAAAAGTTAAAAATTCAATTTCCCAATGATTATTTAGACTTTGTTAGTGGGTTTGGCGGTGGATATTTTGCATTTTCAAATATTTATTCATTGGAAATAGGAAGCGATTGGAATATTGTTGATCAAAATTTAAATTATGCCAATATTCGTAAAGACTATATTCTCATTTCAGAAAATGGTACTGGGGATTTTTATGGATATAAAGTAGAAGATGGCGTTTGCAAACCTCATATTCATTTTTATGATCATGATGAAGAT
>CAIYXP010000286.1 GCA_903930145.1 uncultured Methylococcaceae bacterium | reverse complement strand
TTGGATTTTCCACATGTTCAAGTGTCTGAAAACTGGTAATCAAACTAAAGCTTCTATCGGCAAAATTATCTGGATTAAACGACCCAAGCACAATCAACGGGCTGATATGTTTTTTGGCGCTGTTAATTGGGGCTTCAGACGGTTCGATACCTATAACATTATTAAACCCTCTTTCGAGTAGCCGCTCTAAAAAAGCGCCATCCCCCGTGCCAATGTCTAGCGCACCATCCTTATCTGGCAAACTCTTTAAAATTTCAGACAGTAGATGTATATAAGTGTAGGAAGCGCAATCGGCTTCTTCACCACTGTCAAACCCAGCCCGCTTATAAGCGAACTCCAACATTTCCGCAGATGGTGCAGGAGAAGCGTAAAGCAAATCGCAGGATTGACATAGCAACATTCGCAAGTGCATCAATTCTGGAATTTTCCTAGACGAAAAAGAGAAGCTATCTGTTTTCTCCTCCTCGAAATTAGACTCCAAGAACAACTTGCTATGTTCGGACGAATCGCAAATAGGGCATAGGCGGGACAGCAATTTCATAGTATTATTATGACACATTATAGTATAGGAAATGCAGATCGAAACAACTTTATAGTATAAATAAATTGCATTTTTTAACGCTCTAAAGATGTTCTTGGCTATTGATTTAAGCAGTGTTTTATACTAGGCTCCATCGCTTCAAACATGGCGTTAAGTGTCAGATTATTGAGAAAATAAATTCGAGCCTTTTCACCTAATTGTTGTGCTTCGAATCGATTATTCAAACACCAAACTAAATGTGAGATTAGCTCTTCGAGATTTTCAGCGTCAAATAATAAACCTCGCCCTTCTAGATATTTTGGAATATCAGCGCGTGCGGCTGCGATGACAGTTTTACCCATAGCCATTGCATCGGTAAGCTTGGCAGGCATCTGACCGAAGGTTTCTTGACAATTACGTTGAGGCAGAACCACCAAGTCATTGGCTGACAGAAAATAAGGTATGAGATCCAAAGGCTGTTGAGGGATTAGAATTAAATGACGACCATACTGCTGGTTCATAAACTTGACATAATCGTCTTCTGGTTCAGCACCTACAATCATTAGCTTTAGCTCAGGCCGATTAATAACCTGCAAAGCCTTCAAAATCAGATCAATTCCCTTATGAGCATTTGGAGTACCGACAAATCCAATAATAATATCCGATGGCATGATGCCTAGTTCTTGACGAATTGTTTCTCGGTTGAACTTTGCGGGGTCAAGTTCATAGGGATCCATGCCATGGGGTACAATGACACCACCATAAGTCTTCCTAAAATTTTCCGATACCGTGAAGATCTCGTCTGCTTTTGAATGCAAACGATGAACCCATGATGTGTATTGATACTCATGGGTATAGCTCAATTTACGTCGCAAACGGAAAGATTTGGCAGGTAATGTCTGGGCTAATTCATCATCGTCAATATCTAATATGACGGGCGTTCCAGATAATGCCCTTTTGATGAGAGCCACCCCAAAACTTGGGAAACGTGGCTTGCATGCAATAATGACATCCCCATCCATTATCTTCAACAAATTCCGAATAGATTTGACAAACATTGGCATAATATCGCCAGCAACTGATCGAATAGGAATATCAACTTTTTCTAAGGGTGGCCATATACCCTTTCCCCAATTTTTACCAATACCGAAAGTCGGCCCTACAATTTCAACTTCATAATGCGGCGCGAGTGCCTGGCCCAATCGCAAACAACGATTTGTACAATTGGTTGATAAATTCATAGAAGCAATTGTAATTTTCATTCTAATAAGTTAATCAAATTAGGATATTGCAATTTATTTGGAAATTTTTTTGA
>CAIYXP010000285.1 GCA_903930145.1 uncultured Methylococcaceae bacterium | reverse complement strand
TGGCAGGTTATGGCGCGGAAGCGGTCAACCCTTACCTAGCCTTCGACACCCTGTCCCACATGCGGGAAACCCTGCCGGAAAAATTGTCGGAAGACGAGATTCACAAACGCTATATCAAGGCAGTGAGCAAGGGTTTGCTCAAAATCATGTCCAAGATGGGAATTTCCACTTATCAATCGTATTGCGGTGCGCAAATTTTCAATTCCATCGGTTTGGATCAAGATTTCCTTGACCATTATTTCACTGGAGCCAGCAGCACCACTGGTGGGGCGGGCTTGCCTGAAATTGCCGAAGAAACCGTTCGTCGCCATCGTTTGGCATTCAGCGATGCGCCAATCTACAGAAACGCCTTGGATGTAGGCGGTGAGTATGCTTACCGTGTGCGTGGTGAAAACCACATGTGGACACCTGAAACGATCTCCAAGTTGCAACATGCCACCCGTGCCAACGATGCCAAGACTTATGCCGAATATGCTCGCTTAGTCAATGAACAAAATGAACGCCTACTGACATTACGGGGTTTGATGGAGTTCATTTACGCAGCCGAACCGATTCCGCTGGACGAAGTCGAATCGGCCAAAAACATCGTGAAGCGTTTCGCTACTGGCGCGATGTCGTTTGGCTCGATTTCTTATGAAGCCCACACAACGATGGCCATTGCGATGAATCGCATTGGAGGCAAATCCAACACGGGTGAAGGCGGTGAATTGTCCGAGCGGTTCAAACCCTTGCCAAACGGCGATTCGATGCGTTCGGCCATCAAACAGGTCGCCTCCGGTCGCTTCGGTGTGACTGCGGAATACTTGGTCAACGCTGACGACATTCAAATCAAGATTTCGCAAGGTGCCAAGCCGGGCGAGGGCGGTCAGTTGCCGGGTCATAAAGTGGATGAAATCATTGCCAAAGTGCGCCATTCCACTCCGGGTGTTGGTTTGATTTCCCCGCCTCCGCACCATGACATTTACTCCATTGAAGATTTGGCGCAATTGATACACGACCTGAAAAACGTCAATCCTAATGCCCGTATCAGTGTCAAGTTAGTCTCGGAGATTGGGGTCGGCACAGTGGCGGCTGGCGTTGCCAAAGCCCACGCGGATCATGTCACCATTGCAGGCTATGACGGCGGAACCGGGGCCAGCCCGATTACGTCGATCAAACACGCTGGATTGCCATGGGAAATTGGTTTGGCTGAAACCCATCAAACCTTGGTGCTGAACAAGTTGCGTGGTCGTATCGCCGTGCAGGCCGATGGTGGGGTTAGAAGTGGTCGGGACGTTGCCATTGCCTTCCTGCTCGGAGCCGATGAAGTGGGGTTTGCCACCGCACCGCTGATCGTCGAAGGGTGTATCATGATGCGCAAGTGTCATTTGAACACCTGCCCGCTTGGTGTTGCCACTCAAGACCCCGAGCTTCGTAAGCGTTTTACCGGACAACCGGAACATGTGGTCAATTTCTTTTTCTTCGTCGCCGAGGAACTCCGCCAAATCATGGCGAAGCTGGGATTCCGCACCGTTGACGAGATGATTGGGCATTCTGAAAAGTTGAACATGAACCGGGCGATCAGCCATTGGAAAGCTTCAAAGATTGATTTCAGCAAAATCCTGCACAAGCCTGAAGCCGGCCCTGAAGTGGCACTGTTTAATTGCGAACAGCAAGACCATGGACTCATTCATGCCTTGGATCATGCGCTGATTGAACAGGCTAAGCCAGCTTTGGAAGACCGTAAGCCAGTCCGCATCGAAACCTTGGTGCGCAACACCAATCGCACGGTTGGAGCGATGTTGTCCGGCGAAGTGGCAAGGCGTTACGGTCATGCGGGTTTGCCGGAAGACACCATTTCAATTTTGGCGAAGGGAACAGCGGGTCAAAGTTTCGGCGCTTTCCTAGCCAAGGGAGTGAGCATTGAATTGCAAGGGGAGGGCAATGACTATGTTGGCAAGGGCTTGTCTGGCGGACGTTTGGTGATCTATCCGCCGAAGGTTTGCCCATTCAAGGCTGAAGAAAATATCATTGTCGGCAACACCGTGTTGTATGGTGCCATCAGCGGGGAATGCTATTTCCGGGGTGTGGCGGGCGAACGTTTCGCCGTGCGCAATTCCGGTGCGATAGCGGTCGTTGAAGGTGTCGGCGACCATGGTTGCGAATACATGACAGGTGGTGTAGTCGTCGTGTTAGGTTCCACCGGGCGCAATTTTGCTGCCGGCATGTCGGGTGGTGTGGCCTATGTACTGGATGCAACTGGCAATTTTGAAAAGCGCTGCAACCTATCCATGGTTGAGCTTGAACCCATTCCGGTTGAGAATCACAATTCGCATGGTTTGGACCAAAATGGCGATGACTTGGAAAGTCACGGATTGGTAGACATTATGCACGACATGACCAAGGACGACGCCAAGAGACTGCGGCATTTGATTGAGCGTCACGCACGCTACACCGGAAGCGAATACGCCCGTCATATTTTGGATGAGTGGGCAAACTACTTGCCGCTTTTTGTCAAGGTTATGCCGGTCGATTACAAGAAAGCGCTGGAGAAAATCCAACAGGCTAGGATGAGTCAAGCTGAGGTTCAGCATTAAACCATAAAAGCCAACCGGGAGGATGGCTATGACAGCCATGTTGTACATTTTCCCGGTTGCCCCTTGAGCATCACCCGCTTGGAATCTGCTTTGCTGTTATTAAATTAGATTTATGCTAAAAAGACTATATGTCAATAATTTTCGCTGTCTAGTCAATTTCGAATTGAAATTTGAACGGATTAATTTGTTGCTTGGTGTCAATGGCAGCGGGAAAAGCAGTGTGTTTGACGTGTTGCGGAAAATACAGGATTTTGTAATTAGGGAGCAGGTGGCATCCGATGTTTTTCCATCATATGAAACAACTCTTTGGTTAAAAGAAGGTACACAGCGGTTTGAGTTGGATATTGCTGTAGGTGATGATGATAGCTACATCTACAAACTAGACATTGAACATGACGACGAACTTAAGAAAGCAAAGGTTACTAGAGAATATTTGGGAATCAATGGTAACCCATTATTTGACTATAGTGAAGGTATGGCGCATCTTTACAAGGACGACCATACAATTAGTTCAGAATATCCATTCAATTTGTGGCGATCTGGTGTAGGGTATTTTGGTGAACTTAAGCAGTATAAGAAGCTTACTCGATTCAAACGCGAACTCGAAAGATTAATTGTTATAAGGCCCATACCTGATTTAATGGAAAAATCCAGTCCCGATGAAGATAGCCAACTCTCCTATAAGATACAGAACTTCCCTTCTTGGTATCGCTATGCTTCACAGGCTGATGGTGAACTGGGGATAAAACTTGCATCAGAACTAGGTAATGTGTTACCTGGATTCCGATCTCTGGATTTTAATACGTTGGGGGAAAATTACAAATTGCTGAAAGTCAATTTTGATTCCCCTGATAGCGGTAAGTTGAGCTTAAGTTTTACGGCATTATCTGATGGACAGAAGATGCTTATTGGCCTATATGCATTAATTTCTTTCAGCACTTTGCAAGACCAAGGTTTTTCTCTTTTTATAGATGAACCTGACAATTTTTTGGCTTTAAGGGAAATACAACCTTGGCTATCTATGTTGATTGACGAGTGTGGCGATACCATTGAGCAGGCGGTATTGATTTCGCATCATCCTGAAATGATTGATTATTTGGGAGGAGATGGTTATGGATTGTGGTTTACGCGAGAAGGGACTGGCCCAGTTCGGGTAACAAACAAGCCCAGACAGTTTATTAAAGGATTAAGCCTATCTGAAACCATCGCCCGAGGATGGGAGCAATGAGCAAGCCAGTCAGTGTAGTTTTGCTATGCGAGGATAAGCAACTAAGTGTTTTTTCCAGGCGATTTCTCAAAAAACGTGGGATCAACCAAATCGCTGAGATAGAACGTCCACCCGAGTCGGTAGGTGGTTCCCGCAAACAATGGGTGAATCGGGAATATCCTCGACAACTAGAAGCAATACGTCAACGCAGCGGTGTCGCTTTGATTGTGTGTACGGATGCAGATGAGTTAGCGGTTGACCAGCGTATTGCGGATTTGAACGAGGCATGCATAAAGTCCGACATAGAACCACGCAAAGACGATGAGCCAGTGGCAATGATCGTACCTAAATGGAACATCGAAACTTGGCTTGCCTATCTCAGAGGCGAAAGCTTTGATGAAAACAAAAAGGACAACCGACCAAGTAGCCGCTACACTGGATGCCAAAAGGAATGTAAAGACCAAGTTCTGAAGCTTGTTGAAATGTGCTATGTCAAGCAACGGCTAAATGAACCCGTTCCTGCTTCACTTAAAGCTGCTTGTAAAGAATATAAAAAACTTAATCAAGAAAGGTACTAACTTATGGGAAAACCCACTGGTTTCATGGAAATACCCCGCAAGGACAGGCGCTACCAACCCGCAGGGGAGCGTATTCACAATTTTAAGGAATTTGTCATTTCCTTGACCGACGAAGATGCCGGCAAGCAAGGTGCCAGGTGCATGGATTGCGGCATTCCGTATTGTCATAACGGTTGCCCGATCAATAACATCATCCCCGACTTCAACGATTTGGTTTATCAAAACCAATGGCGGGAGGCGCTGGATGTGTTGCACAGCACGAACAATTTCCCTGAGTTCACCGGGAGAATCTGCCCGGCTCCTTGCGAAGCGGCATGTACTTTGAACCTGACCGACCAGCCGGTCACCATCAAGTCCATCGAATGTGCCATTATCGACAAGGGTTGGGAAAACGGCTGGATCAAACCACAAACTCCACAGCGCCGTTCTGGGAAGAAAGTGGCGGTTGTCGGCTCAGGTCCGGCTGGCTTGGCGTGTGCGCAACAATTGGCGCGGGCCGGTCATGCCGTGGTGGTTTTTGAAAAGAATGACCGCATTGGCGGTTTGTTGCGCTATGGCATACCCGACTTCAAGATGGAGAAGCACATCATCGACCGGCGTATTGCCCAAATGCAAGCCGAAGGTGTGGCTTTCCGTCCCAATAGCCATATAGGCCGCGACATACCGGTTAACACTCTGATAGATGGATATGATGCCGTTGTCCTGGCGGGTGGCGCGGAACTTCCCCGCAACCTCCCCGTTCCCGGACGGGAACTCAAGGGTGTCCATTACGCCATGGAATTTCTGCCGCAACAAAACAAGCGTAATGCGGGTGATAATATCGCTGAAACTATCAGTGCCAAGGACAAGCATGTCCTCGTCATTGGCGGTGGCGACACTGGCTCGGACTGCATTGGCACATCCATTCGCCAAGGAGCCGCCCATGTCACCCAGATAGAAATCCTTCCGCAACCGCCTGAAAAGGAAAACAAAGGTTTGACATGGCCGCTTTGGCCGAATAAATTTAGGACATCGTCTTCTCAAGAAGAAGGCTGTGACCGCGAGTTTTGCGTCACAACCAAAGCTTTCGAGGGCGAGAATGGGCAATTGAAGCAAGTGCGCTGCGCCCGCGTGGAATGGAAAAACCAAGATGGCAGATGGGGGATGAATGAAATCGAGGGCAGCGAATTCATCATCAAGGCTGATTTGACTTTCCTCGCCATGGGGTTTTTGCATCCAACTCAAGAAGGCATGTTGCATGAACTCGGCGTTGAATTGGATGAGCGAGGCAATGTCAAGGCCGACACACAGAATTATCAAACTTCACAAAGCAAGGTTTTCAGTGCGGGTGACATGCGTAGAGGCCAGTCCTTGGTCGTTTGGGCGATTAGGGAGGGTCGCCAAGCTGCCCGTGCAGTGGACGAGTTTTTAATGGGTTCGTCAGAACTTCCCCGCTAAGGCACTTCCCATTGCCGGTTCGGTGCTTGCACCGTAACCGGCAGTGATAGTGTGCCAACCTCTTAACCCTCCTCAAAGAGTTCCCGTTACCAGCGGATTTGGACAAGCATGATTAGATTGTTTTCTCTCGCCCGGGTATTCGGTATTATGCTGATGATTTTCAGCACTTTCTACACGTTGCCGATTATTACTTCCTGGCTGTTTAACGATGGGACAACGCCTCTGTTCATCAGGGACATGTTGCTCACCTTTTCGTTCGGCGGCTCTTTGTGGGTTCTTTCCAAAGATTATGCACGCGAACTCAAGGCAAAGGATGGGTTCATCTTGGTTTTGTTGGCTTGGAGTGGAATGGCTGCCATATCTGCCGTGCCGTTGATGACTTACTTTCCGAACATTTCCTTTACCGATGCCTATTTTGAAACCATGTCCGGGCTTTCGACCACGGGTGCGACGATATTGAGTGGATTGGATAATCTGCCCCCGGCGATTAACCTTTGGCGTCACGAATTGCATTGGATTGGCGGAATGGGCATCATTGTGCTGGCGGTGGCCATCCTACCCATACTCGGTGTCGGCGGGAGACAGGTTTTTATGTCGGAAACCCCAGGCCCGATGAAAGACAGTAAGCTCACCCCCCGTATCACCGAAACGGCGAGGAACCTCTGGGCTATTTATGCCGGCATCACGGTGGCTTGCATTTTAGGCTTGAAATGGGCAGGTATGGATTGGTTGGATGCCATCTGCCATGCATTTTCCACAATGGGTTTAGGTGGCTTCTCCACCCATGATGCCAATGTCGCTTATTTCGATTCCCCGGCCATAGAGGGTGTGTTGATGATTTTCATGTTGCTATCCGGCATGAATTTCGCCACCCATTTTCTCGCCATGCGCAACAGAAGCTTCAACCCTTATAAGTATGATGTTGAGGCGAAACCTTACTTGGCCCTCATTTTGGGTAGTTGCGTGGCCGTCGCCGCGTTTTTAGTCTATAAAGGGGTATACCCGGAATATTTGATGGCCCTAAGGAATGCCGCCTTTAACGTGATTTCAATTGCAACCGATTGCGGCTTTTGGAGTGTTGATTTTAACCAATGGCCGATTTTTGTCCCCCTTTGGATGCTTTTCCTCGCCTGTATCACCGTAAACACCGGCTCGACCGGGGGCGGCATCAAAATGATGCGCACACTGATTTTGGCTAAACAAAGCGAAGTTCAGATGTTTTTGCTCAATCACCCGACGGCGGTGCACCCGCTCAAGCTAGGCAAGATGATTGTGCATTCGAATATCCAACTTTCGGTGCTGGGTTTTATATTCGTCTATTTCATGAGCATCGTCATCTTGACTTTCATGCTCATCGTCACGGGCATGGATTTCGTCTCTGCCCTATCCGCCATTGTGTCCTGCCTGAACAATGCTGGACCTGGCTTGGGCCAAGTAGGTCCGGCAGCGACCTACGCATCGCTCAGCGACTTTCAAACTTGGATTTGCACCTTGGCGATGTTTTTAGGCCGCATGGAAATATTCACAGTGCTGGTGATATTCACCCCTGCGTTTTGGCGAAAGTAATATAATCACGACACCAATCAGTTAAACCAACTGTGTTGCAACCTAAACATTGCACGGTGTCCATTATGAACAAACAAACCTTCGCTTTCTTATTGTCGATTCTTGTGCCGTCGCTTTGTTGGCCCGTCACCCCACAGGACCGGCAGCGCTTGGATCAGTTTGCGCAGAAAGTAATCGCTAAAAGTCAAAAGCTTGCTGGTTATCCAGTCAACCAAGACACCTCCTTGGATGGGTTTTATGCCTGGTATGTGAAGAGCAAGCTTTACCGCGCCTCCATGAATAATGTCGGCAACCCGCGCAATCAAAGCCCTTACAGTATCAACACCCATTCGTTTGAGAACGAAGTCGTGGACTATTTTGCGAAGCTCTACGGGTATAAGGAGGATGATTATTGGGGGTTTGTGACCGGCAGCGGAACGGATGGCAACAATCATGGCATTTATTATGGTCGCAAATTCCTACAAGCAAAATCCACCGTACCGCCGATTATTTATGTCTCCGAAGAAGCGCATTATTCGATCAAGAAGCTGGCGGATGTGCAAAACTCGGAACTCCGCTTGATTAAAGCCACCGATATGGGCCAAATGGATTTGGACGACTTTGAGAAACAATTGGACCCAACCCGCCCTGCCTTAGTGGTTATTGCCTTGGGGACCACGTTCAAAGGGGCCATCGACGACCAAGCGGCGATTCGTAAGGTATTGGCGGAAAAGCATAAGGGGCCGGAATATATCCACTTGGATGCGGCATTGTTCGGGGGTTACTTGCCTTATCTTGGCGGTGAAGCGGCAGGTTTGGTCAATCAGCAGTTGCAGAAATTTGACTCCATTGCGGTTTCCGGTCATAAATTTTTTGGCTTCGACGAACCCTTGGGAATTTTTATAACGACTAAAGAAGCATTTGGCAATCTCAACCCCTTTCATGTCCCTTACTTGAATGATGCGGTTCCCACTATCACCTGTTCCCGCAGCGCATTGGACCCGTTGAAGTTTTGGTGGAAGCTGCACTCCACGCGGATGGATCAATTCCAAGTGATTTCCACAAATCTTTTATCCAATGCCGACTATTTGTTGGAAAAACTGCAAGCGGCAGGTATCAAAGCCTGGAAAAATCCCTACTCCAACACAATCTTTTTCGAGCGGCCGCCTGGGGAAATCTTAGGGAAATATGATTTGGCCCCTGACGAAAGCCCAGTATTTGGCAAACTCGCCCATTTTATTATCATGCCGCATGTCAACAAGAAGCTGATGAATGGCTTTATCAAGGACATGGCGAGTTGGAAAGCCCAAGCACCCACTGAACTTCAGTGATGTTAAAGTGGCAGGAGTGAATTCGATTGCATGAAAAGTATTCACTCTGCATCACGGTAGGCAAATACCGCTAACAATAGCCATGCTGCCATGAAAGCCAAACCTCCCAGCGGCGTAATCATGCCTAGCCATTTCAAGCCAGTCAGGGTTAATAAGTACAAGCTACCGGAAAACACCACAATACCCGCTATCATCAACCAGCCCGCCCACCGCAACTGATTAGACCCCGGGTATTGCTTGGCTAACACGGCAATTAACCCTAAGCCTAAGGCGTGGAAGAAATGGTAGCGCACACCGGTTTGAAACACCTCCATCATGTGTTCATCCAAGCGACCCCGCAAACCATGTGTGGCGAAGGCGCCAAGGGCCACGGCTAGGAATGCAGCGAGAGAGGCGGATAATAGAAATCGTCTGTGCATGGGTTTTTGAGTTAACGGAAATCATTAGGTGGCGTGGGGCATCTTGACTTTGGGGCGTTTATTGTGGAGCGAGCCAACAGGTCGACGCTTCTTGGGTTGCTAAATTGGTTTTGCGGCGACTAGTCGCCGCAAAACCTCTGGCATCTTAACAGCAAAAAATCTTAAGCGCATCCTCTCAAATGGATTGGCACGAAGACTTTTCCAGCCACTTCCACAACTCGTCCACGTCTTGCAGTTTCTTATCTGAGGCTATGTAATGGACATGATTGTCCAGCGAGGAGACGCCCAAATAGGTACCTGTGTTCGAATAGGTGCGGTAGGTATAGTAGTATGGGAAGGTGAAAGGATCTGCTGTAACCACGGTTTGGCCGGGTACCGGCGAGAATAAGTCAGGATATGTCTTTTCGGCCCAGTCGAACAGGCAATTAATTTGATTTAGGGTAGGTGGGTTTACCTTCACGGTGAACTTCTTGGTGCTGTCGTCTGAATTTATGGCGCTGCCGACAAGACCTTGACAACTCAAGGTGTAATCGGTGGAGAGTCCCACCTTCAAATCTAGCTTGGCTGAAGTGGGAACACTTCCCACCCAGCCCCGGCGGGTCTCGGTTAGGAAATCAACGAAATTGTCGGTAACAATAGCCATGGCACTACAGGCGACTGCGCCAGTAGTGGACCATTCCACCGTGACGTTTGCAGGATAGGCGGTCGTTTTTTGTGTTGTGTTCAAGAATACTTTGGGATAGACATCCACGGAAGTATTATTCAACCATGATCTGATACTGCGGTAATATCTGCCGAAATGGCTATAATGACTGATTTGGTAATTACCTACCTCGCCGCCGATTAACGTACCTTTCCAATAAGGGGAGTTGTTTGAGAGGGAGAATAGGCCCGACCCGCTGCTGCCGCCTTCAGTGCCCCCATAAATGAAGGTGACGACATCGCCTAAGCGAGTCACTTTGTCCAAATAAAGCCACTCTTGCAATAATTCGCTGACCTGACCTAGACTAACCATCGTATGGTCGCCTTGAGGGTGGTGAACAGCCCAAACTTGGTCGCCTACCTGAATGTTAGTGTCCCAACCACTGAAGACCGCACCGATAGGGGGTTGTTTGTACAATATTAAGAAGGTAGGATCAAGATACTGATCTGTGTACAGCAGCCGGGCGCCGCCGAAGGTGATCCAATGGCGGAGGTCGGTGAGGGCACCCCCACAGGTCGAGGCACGAAAAAACCATTCGAATGTGGCGGTGTCTGCGCTGGCTTGGTCAGAAATGCAATGGCTGGCAGTGGCGAACCATGGTACCTGAGTAGCCCCCTTGTCTGCCAATAGAGTGCCAGTACATAAATAAGAGCTTTTGTCTTGGACGAACAGAACCAGCGCAGTCGCACTGGCCGCTTTTTCCAGCCCCGGATAGGAAGTCAGTTGAGATAGGCAAGCCAGGTCGTATTCTTTCTCTTCGGCAGCGCCTATGCTTTGCGGCACACCCGCACCAACGGTGATCACATTGACAGAATCGATTTTAAAATTCAGCTTATCCGTCGTCACCCCCTCGCCGGCGAATACTTCCAAGTCGGCGGTGTTGCCGTCGGTGACTGCCAACCATATTCCGCCTTCACGGGAGACTGGCGCGTCGTCGTACCCAACGGTCGCTGAATTCAGATTGCCTTGCACTCGGAAGCGCAATGGCGACAACCCATCCGGTATGGCGACATGGAAGCGCAGGCGCTTGGCTTGAGTGGAAATCACCCGGATTCTGGCGGTGCGCCCACCAACTACGGGTTCCCATGACAATTGTGAAGCAAACACGGGTGCGGACAGCGGAACCACCACACCCGTTTTTATGACACCAGGGATTGTTGAGCTTAGGTCCACTTGAACCGTCGGCAGATTGATGACCCAGGGATTCACCCCGCTGCCGACAAACGGGCTTGGCACGTTGTTACCGGGACTACCCGTGTTGCTGGACAACACGGGTTCGGCCTTGTCGGCATGGCAAAGCACAGGGGGAAGCAAAAGACCAAGCAATAAGGCAAGCAGTGGGTGGAACACCATGGACTTCATCATCTATGTCCTATGTCGGGTGATTGTCTCAAGGAATGCAAACATATGCGGCAGAAGAAAAATTTGCCATACATTCTGCTAAATCGCATATTGAAAACACAATTTTGAGTAATTTTCTCACGAATGCAGATTGCTACGCCAGTCATGTCGAGATCAATCTGCATGGTTTTCCAAAAAAATAAGCAAATGCGTTGCAATAATCCATAAAAAATTATAGTATGAATCAAAGTGTCCTAGCTGCTTTTTTTTGAGTGGAAACTATACTAATGAAAAAATATCTTGCCACACTATTATTGTTTGGTTTTTTTCAAACTGCATACGCAATTAGTACTTATGATTTTGATACGGGCATCCTAAGTCTCGACAGTGTGGTTGTAGACGGCATAAAATATAATAATGTCAAGGTGTTGCTATTTTCGCCTAACGTGCTGAGCATAGGTTCCTCGGAACCTTATGTGCCAACAACGCCGTCAACTCCACCAGTGGACCCAATTTCAAACACTTGCACCAGCAGCAACCTGAATATTGTGAAGTTTAATATGATTCAATTATTTATGACATTAGACCAAGTAATTAAGTTGGTTGGATGCAGGAATGATCCAAACGGCACGGTAAGATTACAGGATGCCATCATGTATGTTTGGGCCGCCGACTCACCAAAACTGACTTTATACGTATTTTTCGACAAGATGGGCGTCTTTACACAAGGTAGTGAACATGGCATTTTCAAGGGTGCCGTTGGTTTCTAGCCCCCTTACTTTGGACGAATGGGTGGTTAGCCGCTTACAGTTGGCTGGGGGGTTGCATGGTGTTTTGTCCGAACATTCGGAACCTATGATGTTTAAGCTCCCAGCTAAATCTCAAATTATGCCACCAGCCTTAGCGTCTACCGTTTACTGACCCCGAGGCTAGTCGGATGCGATGCCGTTGGCAAGCACCGTTCCATTGTTTGGCATCAAACCAGTGGAAAAATCCCTAGTCATTGTTTTCCCGATTGGATGCTATAATTCGAGTTCTAGCGTGCCCTTTCCATAGTCTTGGGAAGGCCAAAGTGAATTCTACTGGGTTCTTGTAACTGAGAACCCTAATAAATTATACCCCTCTCTGACCATCGACCCATGACCACAATCCTTGGAATATCAGCCTATTACCATGACAGCGCGGCAGCTTTGGTCAGGGATGGGGAGATTGTCGCCGCTGCCCAGGAAGAGCGGTTTTCCCGTAAAAAACATGACAGCCGGTTTCCCCGCCATGCGATAGCTTATTGCTTGAAGGAAGCCGACATTAGGATGACAGAAGTCGATGAAGTGGTTTTTTATGATAAGCCCTTGGTCAAGTTCGAGCGCTTGCTGGAAACTTACTTAAGCTATGCCCCCAGAGGTTTGCGTTCCTTCATCATGGCAATGCCGGTTTGGTTGAAGGAGAAACTTTATCTGAAAAGCACGTTAAAAAAGGAACTGGCGGGGTTAGGCCAATGCAAGAAAAAAGAATTACCCACATTGCTGTTCGCCGAACACCACCAATCACATGCCGCCTCGGCCTTCTTTCCTTCCCCATTCGATAATGCCGCAGTACTTTGCTTGGACGGAGTGGGCGAGTGGGCGACCACTTCAGCTTGGATAGGCGAAGGCAACCAATTGAAAGCCCTATGGGAAATTGATTTTCCGCATTCCTTGGGGCTGCTTTATTCCGCATTCACTTATTACACCGGGTTCAAGGTGAATTCTGGCGAATATAAGTTGATGGGGCTGGCCCCTTACGGTGTACCGCACTATGTAGACCTCATCTATGAACACATCATTGATCTGAAGGAAGATGGCACATTCCGCTTGAACATGGATTATTTCAATTATTGCACCGGTTTGACCATGACCAACGAGAAGTTTCATAAGCTGTTTCGTGGCAAGCCGAGAAAACCGGAAAGTAAATTGACCCAAAAGGAAATGGACATTGCCGCATCGATTCAAGTGGTCACGGAAGAAGTGGTGTTGCGCCTAGCCAAAACCTTACATCGTGAAACCGGCATGGATTATCTGTGTTTAGCTGGTGGTGTCGCATTGAACTGCGTCGCCAATGGCAGAGTGTTGCGCGAGGGTCCATTTAAAGATATTTGGATTCAACCCGCTGCAGGTGATGCTGGCGGTGCATTGGGTGCGGCACTCACGGCGTGGCATCAACACCGTGGTGGAAAGCGTGACACGACTGGCAAAGACAAAATGGCAGGGTCTTATTTGGGTCCAGCCTTTAGCCATGAGCAAATTAGAGACGAATTGGATCGCATGAATGCGAATTATGTGAAAATGGACGACCAGCAACTGACGAGGAAATTAGCTGAAATACTGGCTGAAAAACATGTTATTGGTTGGTTTCAAGGCCGGATGGAGTTCGGGCCGCGCGCATTGGGGGGGCGTTCCATCATCGGAGACCCTCGTAGCCCCGAAATGCAGTCTGTGATGAATCTAAAAATCAAATTTCGCGAGTCATTCCGCCCCTTTGCGCCGGCAGTGCTGGCCGAGCGAGTGTCGGACTACTTTGAACTGGACCGGCCCAGCCCTTATATGCTCATTGTCGCGCCGGTCAAAGAATCCTTACGCATTCCAGAGGTTCAAAACGGCTTTCACATGTTTGGAATTGACAAGCTACATTCCTTGCGATCCCAACTCCAATCCATCACCCATGTGGACTATTCTGCCCGCATCCAAACGGTACACGCCGAGACTAACCCCCGCTTCCATGCCTTGCTGAAAGCATTCGAGCAAAAGACTGGTTGCGGGGTTTTGGTTAACACCTCGTTCAATGTCCGTGGTGAACCCATCGTGGGCAGCCCCACCGATGCTTATCGCTGCTTCATGCGCACGGAAATGGATTATCTGGTCGTGGAGAATTTTCTATTGGCCAAGTCATCCCAGCCCGAATGGAAGAAGGATGATGCGTGGATGAAGGAGTTTGAGCTTGACTAAATTCAGATTCTTGCATGGGAAGCTCACGTTGAACAAACGCAAGGAGCTGCGCAATTTTGGCTTGGTTTTTGGTTCAGCTATTGCGTTGATTGTCGGCTTGGCCTTGCCTTTGCTTTGGAAATTCCCGTTTTCTCCTTGGCCTTGGGGTGTGGGGGCGGTTTTCATGCTAATCGGTTTAGTCATGCCTCGTCTGCTAGGGCCATTTCATCGGCTATGGATGGGTTTTGCAGAATTCATTGGGTCAATCAATTCCAAGATCATCTTGACGGTGTGTTTTTATTTGATTATTTTGCCGTTTGGCTTGATGCTGAGGATTTTTCGCGCCGACCCCATGGCTAGGCGCTTAGACAAAGATGCTGAGAGCTATCGTGTTAATAGCAAACAACCTTCGCGAATGGAGCGGCCTTTTTAATGCTTGATTTATTATCCGATCTTTGGGCTTTCATGCGGGAACGCAAGAAATTTTGGCTAATTCCCATCGTCGTTGTGTTGCTGTTACTGGGTGGGCTACTTGTGTTTGCACAAGGCTCGGCCTTGGCTCCGTTCATTTACACCTTGTTTTAAGTCGTGGACAAGAATAAATCCCGATTGCCGCCTTGGGCAATGTGGGCAGTCATGTTTTTGTTGATGGCGCTGATAGTCCATGTGGTCATAGAAAGCGCGGTCCAATTGGTTTTTGCCCAACGATCAGGGGTTTGGACTTACCTGTCTGAATTTCGTGAAAAAGCCAAACAAGCAGGTTTGACTTTGGAACAATACGCTCAGAAAGTGGGGTTGGACCCTTATTTAGGCTGGGGCAAGGAAGAAGTCCGGCGACACGAGCTTCCTCCGCAGATGGGCAAAACAGGCACTGTCCTGTTTGTCGGGGATTCCGTCACCGCCGGTCATGATGTGATTGCGGGTAAGGAAGATTATCCGGCATTATTGGCTGACCAGTGGGGTAAGCGTGGCATCGAAGTTGTCAACTTGGCTGCAAGAGGTTATGGTGTAGACCAAATGTGGCTAAAAGTGCTACTTCAAGCAGGCGGCTATCATCCCAACGTCATCGTTTTTGCCTACATACCCCATGACTTGATCCGACCCGCCAGTGATTTTAATTTTGGCCTACCCAAGCCAAAATTTCAGTTTTCCGGCTCGCATGTGGCACTAAACTTGGCCGATGGCATGGCGGAATTCCAAAGAAGGTATGATTCCTCCCGCTCCGGTTTTCACCTAAGCTGGTGGTTTATCAGCCGATATTGGGACAATAAAGAATACTATGTGCCTAAACTATTCCTAGGTTATTATGAAGATTTGTTTCAACAGTTAGGCGAGGGATTGGCTCAGCTATCAAAAGAATCGAAAATACCTATCATCGTCGTCAAACTGACGAATTTTCGTCACTTCAGAGGGTTTGAAGAACTCAACCATCTAGCGGCCTCTAGTCTGGTTCAATCGAGAAATGTCAATGGGTTCGATGTGCGCTTTATGGATATGGACGAATGTGTCCCGGCAAAGGCGAAAACGCTAGGGCTTGAGCTTGAAAAAGAATATGCCCATCACCCTAGCCCTGTCGGACATAAGCTTTTTGCCGAATGCCTGTCCGCTTTCATGGAGCCTATCGTTTTCAAACCAGTGCCAGCACAAGCACCTTGAGTGATTTGCAGGGGCAAACCAGTTAGCCCCTGCAAGGCATTGGATGGTTTGGTTTAGCCAGATTGATTCCCCCGCTGATATTCGCCAAAAGCCCTCTCCACCGCTTTCAGCAAAGCTTGCAGCGGCTCAGAATCGGCTAGGCGGTGATCCGTGCCTACGACGATCAAAGAGGATTTGGTCAATCCGCTATTGCGGAGCAGTTCCAAGCTGTCATCGAAAGGGATCACTTCATCTTGCCTTGAATGCAGAATCAGAGTTCCGGGTTTGACGGTTGTTGCGCTGCCCCAGCGTTTCCAAGCAGGGCATAGCAACACCAATGGCGTTGGGCCAATATCCAGTGACATCGCTATCGCCCCGCCACGGCTTGACCCTACGACGACATCGGGCCTGTGCTGGTCGAATTCTGCTTGGGCGAGATGTACAGCCGCCGCAAAATCATCGTCGGGCAGGGCGGGCTGGATTAGCTCATGACCGTGGTTGGCTAGAAACATTGGCTTGACACCCCCCGGTACGGAGTTCCAGCCATGAAGATGCAAAATTTTCATCAGTGTTGGTATTGATTAATGTTGACGTGGAAATTTAGCCTTTGCGTAAACGCTTATAGTGTTGCTGAATAAAGTGCGGTATACGTTCTTCCAGCCAGTAACGCGGCCGCCCCGGAATATTTCCAGCCACAAAACCCACATGTCCGCCGGATGCGGCAATTTCAAAGTCAACAGACGGTGAAAGCTCAGATTCCGAGGGTATGACCTCAGGGGTCATAAAGGGGTCGTCATTCGCATGGATAATCAAAGTGGGCGTGTTTATGGATTTGAGATACTGCCTAGAGCTTGATTGGGCATAATAGTCATTGACATCGGTAAAAGGATAAAGACCGGCAATCACCCTGTCATCATACTCCCAAAATGAACTGATGGGAGTGAGGTCGCCAAGCTGTTGAAGTTTATCCGCTTCATGGGGTTGGCCGATGGAGCGCAAATGATTGTGTTTAGAATAAATATACTCCTTAAGTTCCTTCAGTAATTGATTTCGGTAGCGTTTTGAAAACCCCACATCCATTCGGCTGGAACATTTATTGAGCAACAATGGAACAGAAACGGCTGCTGCGGCAAAAAGGTCAAGATTTTGCCGGCCTTCCCCCAACCATTTTAGCAAGACATTCCCTCCCAAGGAATAACCCACAACCGCGATTGGCATGTGAGGATAAGCCTTGCGCAGATGACGAAACAAAAAGTCGACATCGTCAGTGTCGCCGGAATGGTAACAGCGCGCAGTATTATTGGGCTGACCACTGCAACCCCGAAAATTCATGGCGACACTGCAAAAGCCCTTGCGCAATAACTCCCGTTGCATTCCCAAAATATAAGTCGAATTAGATGAACCAGACAAACCATGTAAAAGCATGACGATTACATGGTGTTTCTTGCCATGCCAGTCAAGATCGAGGAAGTCCCCATCCGGCGTGTGTAAACGTTCTCGGGTTCTGGCAAGCGTTGGAGATGACCTCAACAAAGCTGGCCAAAGCGTTTGTAAATGCGGATGGCTCAGCCACCATGCAGGTTTGAAGCTGCTTGTTGTTAAAATTGGCATGTCAAATAGGTTAGTTATCGCTCAGTAGGTTTTCTGGGATTAACCAACATGCTTGATGGAATTGGACAATCATAATACATCACACTGATTTTATTGAAAACAAATCGATTGTTTCGAACTTGCAATAGGATCTGGCTTTAGCTTATTATCATCAACGCCTGTCAGGAAATTAGTCAAACAGAAAAATGTAAATTTTTTTTTTGACAACTATATTGCGTTTCCGTGCGATTGCTGTAATGCTTTTCATTGCTGTGTGCGCACACCTCGTCCTGAAAACTTGGCGTACACAGAAAGAAGACGAGGAGGTTTTAGCGAATTCTAAATCATCTCGTTCATACACACAACATTTAGAGGGGTTGGTATGTCAAACATAGCTGGTAAGGCTTATGCGATGAATGTGATCACGCCAATTAGATGGTACACAACTTGGGTTAACAAGTTGATCTTTTGGGCTGCTGTAAAAGTTCCTGGGGTTTTGAGTGGGTTAATCACCCTTTCACTGATTCATTATGCACGTTGGGTCATCATAGGCAGGAACAATTTCCCGCATTTGGACCCTAGCCAACCCAAGGAAGAGCTAAAATATGATTACATGCTGTTCTTCAGTAATTTCAATGGAAGTTGGGATCAGTATGTCGATTCCTTCACCTTCGCAATTCCTGGTGGTTTGGACTTGTTTTGGAAATGGAATGTCCGTTATTCAAAATCTGTTGCGGTGACGCCATTCCATGACTATATCCGATACAACCAGATCGAAACCATTCACTATTATAACGCTTATCCACTGGCCGCATCCAACGATGTCAAGAGCGCAAAAAACGTCAAGTCAACGCTCATTAAGTTTGAACAAGACACACGCACCGTAAGCGATGACGAGTTCTTGAAGCTTTATAAGGGCTTATTACGCGGTTTGCAGCATGACCTAGGCGACATGTACCCGACCCCCATCGTCACCATGTCAGCCAATCAGGTTGAGAGGCGTCAAAAATGGCATCAAGGTCAGTTAGCTGAAGTAGGAGAAAATCATGGCGAGTAATATCAGTGGTAATGCTTATGCGTTGACAGTTCTATCGCCCATCAAGGAGGGTTTTACGTCGGACGAGAAGTCCTATGCAGACACGGTTAGGGATCGGCTGCAAGGCTGGAACTTCGAGGAGAATAGCCCGATGGCTTTGGTTCCACAGACTTACCTGTGTCGCTATTTTGTGCTGGACGATGTTTACACAGAATCGCTGCCTGGTGCTGGCGCAATTGATACGTTTGTCGATTGGCTGCCCGTTGTGCCTGATAAATTACGGCACTGCTACTGGCCAAACCAAGACCATCTGAAATCGCGCTATTTGGTTTTCTCCTGTAATTTCCATGGAGGGCCTAAAGGCGATTTGGATGGTTACCTAAGAAATATGTGGAATGCGATAGGCGACCGGATTAAAGAAGTATGGGGTTACTGTTATGGTTTTGACGGGGTAGATAACGCTGACAAGTTCATCGCTTATATCAAAAAGTGCCAACGTGAAGCGACCTTGTTTTTCGTCGGTTCCAATGACGATCCTTTGGAAGAGCAATTGAAAGCACTCTATTTGAAGCAAGAGTTCTCGAAGTTTGCTGTTGCCAACCAAGGGCTTGATGCCGCCACAGTGAGAGCAAATTTTAAAGAATTCATCCAGAGTGTTGCGCCGACCAACTTGACTGCTCCAACATGGGTGCCAGGTGGTTATCGCGTCGATAAGTTAGTCAAGAGAGGGTGATACCGTGACCAACAAATTAGACTTGCTAGATATCCAAGGTAATGTACTTCGCGCTTATGGTCGCTTCGGCTACCCGGTTGCCCGCTATGTATTTCTCAATGTCAGAAATTCAGCAGAGGGCAGGAAATTTGTCGGGGCGATTAGTCAAAGAGTAACGACAGCCGTTGAATGGGGTCATGGTCCAAATCAAAAGGAGCAACCGTCTTGGGCCGTCAACATTGCTTTTACTTATCAAGGATTGAAAGACCTTGGTGTCCCTCGCGCTTCGCTGGTAGGATTTTCACCAGAATTTGCCAGTGGTATGAAGGAGCGAAGGGATATTTTAGGAGACAACGGTTCCAGTTCCCCTGAAAATTGGGATCCAATTTGGCAAGGGAATCGCGAAACTCGAGAGCAGGACGTGCATATCTTCATCTCACTCGATGGCTTGAGTGGACGGGGTGCGGAATGGTTAAGTGTGGCCGAGAAAAATCGTGAAGAGGCTTATCAGTGGTTGTTGGGCGAGGTCGATAAAACTAAAGGCGGTGTGGTTATATTGTCCGGCCATATCGGTGATAACGGTGCTAAATTAGACTATCAAGATGTAAGAGTCGTCTTGGACAAAGAAGGAAGACCTACCCCCAAAGAGCATTTTGGATACACTGACGGCATTAGTGATCCAGTGTTTGAGGGAGTTCCCTATGACACGAACCGTGTGAAAGGCCGTGGCAAACAACTGGTCGGCGGTCAATGGGGTCCTCTGGCAACCGGGGAGTTCTTGCTTGGGCACGTTGATGAAGCGATGGAATACCCTCACGCGCCAGAACCCGTTTTGTTGGCTCGGAATGGAACCTATATGGTTTACCGCAAGCTTCATGAAAACGTAGGTTCCTTTGAACGTTATTTGGAAGAACAAGGTTCTAAATTCCCCGGTGGCAAGGAATTGCTCGCAGCCAAATTTGTGGGTCGCTGGCGTGACACCGGCGTGCCATTGGTCAAAGCGCCTGATGCCGAGTCTAATGCGAAGTTTGCTGCTCAAATCGAAGCTTACAATCAGGCTATTAGTGAAGCACGAAAAAAAGGTGACGAAGATGCAGTTAAAGCCAATGAGCAGGCCATTGACGACATTCTGAGCGACTTCACTTATGAAAATGACATGAGCGGAGGCAAATGCCCGTTTAGTTCCCACATTCGCCGCATCAATCCGAGGGGGTCGCTGGAAATGATTCATGAAGACGGTGATGCGCCCGGTTCGTTGAAACTTAGCAAAGGGGCATTTAACACCCCCAGTGCATTGTCTGATCGCCGTCGGTTGTTGCGTAGGGGATTGCCCTATGGCGAGGTCAAGGACCGTTCACGCGATGATGGAAGCCACGGTATCGTCATCATGATGCTCAATGCCGACATCAACCGCCAATTCGAGTTTGTGCAACAACAGTGGATCAACTACGGCAACGACTTCAAGGCGGGCAATGATAAGGAAATCATATTGGGCAACCATAGTGCAGATGAAAAATTTCCGAGCAAGGCGGTGATTCAAGTTGACCCAAACAGCGATGAAGCGCCATTTTTGCTTTCCAATATTCCACGATTTGTGGAAACTCGTGGCGGGGAATATTTCTTCATTCCAAGCATTACGGCGTTAAACTGGATTGCTAGGGGTGTGGTCGATCCGACTTAATCCTGATTAATTCAGTCAACGGAACTTCAGTTTGGGCTGGGTGATAATTTACGCACTTTTAAACATTAGCCTAGATTGATACTAAACCCCGCAAAATGGGGGGTGGGCTTCTAAACCCACCCCCCATTTTCGTCATTACCGGTAACGCTCCTCCCGATACATGCGCAACACAAACTGTCCGGCAGGTGTTGGCAGCATCTCTTCAACCACGCTGCGAAATTCAGGCGGTACTTGATCAAACGAAGGAAGTGGGCCTTGCTCTCCGGGAAAGCCGCCATAACCGAGCGGAAGCACTAAAGGAGCGCCCGACACAGCGAAGGCAATATCGGCGATGCTCATTTGATCGCCGAGCAAGTAAGGGCGCCCATCGGCAAGGCGCTTGTCCACTTCGCCAAAGACCGTTCGGAGGGTAACCAAAGCCGCATCGGCTTTTTGCTTGTTTAATTTGAGCAATAACCAAAGCATTGTAGCGGGCAAGGGATATAAATACTTGACCGTAAATTTTTCATAGCTTGGTGTTCCGATGCTTAGCGGGTCCACCATGATTTTCCAGTGAGGGAGCAAATGGTAATAGGCCCAACTCACCGTTGCAGCGCCCATGTCACCGTTATAACGAGTCCATAACTGGTTGGTTTCTTCTTCCCGTCCTTCGGGAATTAGCTTCTTGCCTCTCGGAGCCAAACCATTAAAGTGATCAATCATGGGGCGCAAACCATTTAGAGTGATCGTATTGTCCACAAATAAGGGGATTGATTTGCCATGGTTCCCAAGCATCGCAAAGAAGAAAAACGGTGGAGCATGCCGCTCTTCCTTATGTTTAACCCCATAATAATTAAGCAACCACCTGCCATTTTCACAATCACTGCTAGGCGGGAAAGTGATGTAACGAGCCAATTTCTGATTTTCGCTTGTATTTGCCATTGGTACATTCTCCTCTAAGTGGCTTGTTTAAGCTGATTAGCTATCGAACTCTACCACGAGGTGTACAGGAAAAGGCCCGACGCTTTGCATTTGGCCTTCTGGCCCGGATGCACGGCGCAGCCCCTTACGTTTCAATACTGCCTTGCAGATGCGAGGTATTTGAACCCGATTAATATACTGGCCAAAACAAGTATGCAACCCAAAGCCAAAATGCATGTATTGGTAATCAGGACGGTCGAGTCGGAATTGACTGGGTGATTTTAATTTAAGGCAATCCATCATTGCCGACTGGGTGCTTGCTAATACTTTAGTTCCCTTGGGGATTTTAGTCGCCCTCAAACTTCCCCTGCCTACAACATAATCTTCGACAGTAATGCGCTGAATGCCTGCGGCAAATGAATTAAAACGTAATGCTTCCAACATATACTTAGTCAAAATCTCATTATCGTCGGCGAGGGCTGCCTGTTGGGCTTGGGCCAACAAGTTCGGCTGGGATAGCAGATAATCGAGTACCAGCACAACGCATTTCGCAGTCGTGGGTATGGCACCGATAATCAACCCTATGAAATTGTTACGAATATCCAAATCACTCATGCCAGGTGTGTTGGCGTCCTGCAATATTAGGCATCGCTCCAATACGTCGTCACGTTGGCCACGATTCTTTTTTCTTTCCGCAATGACATCATCAAGATAGCTTCGGCATTGTGCAGCCCCAGCCAGCGCAGTTTTCTCAACCTCCGGGTCATCAGGATAAAACAGATACTGGAACATTGAAGTGGCCGCATCGGCGAATTCCACCTCATTCCAACCGGGAGTCCCAAAGTAATCACCTACTAATCGCGTGGCAACCAATTTGCTCAACTCGGGTGGGACATCAATCCTTCCTTTAGCGCCGGACATGATTTTCTCAGCACAATCATCTACGAATGGTGCAATTTTTTCGTCAAGATCCTCCCGTCGAGCAGTCAATCGCATATTGGAAACGTCTCGGGTATAACGCGGGGTATTCTGCATACCTAGGAAAAAGTTTTCCCCATCGGTAACTTTTATCATCTTATCTTTGTAGGTGACATTGAAAGCTTCGTCATTTGATAAGATTTCTTGCACATGCTGGAAGCGAGTCACTAATGCGAAGTTTTTGACGACCAAAACAGGTTTGACCCATCTTAATATCATGAAGATTAAATCCAGATGATTGAAAGCCCATGCTTTGATCTTATCGACGAGAGAATTTTGCGCATCAGAAGCCATATGAATACCCCTTGATTTTACGTTAAAAAAGATTCAAGCCGAAATAGTATGAATGATTGCCACTGAAGAGCTTAATAGGCTCAATGTTTAGATGCTTACCCATTGAAATAAAAATGGATAGTCTCAAAACTCATTGGGCCTTTTGCAATTAAGCACTTAGTGATGACTATTGGCCTTTGATAAAACACAATTGCATTATAAACGGTATTTGAAAATCATGCTTGTTTAGATATAGGCGTAGACCGAAAAGGCTGCGTAATATCATAATTCTGAGTAAGTTTTTTTGCAGTCACTAAAAAACCTTCCACTGGCTCCCCGCTTTCCAGTCTTAACACAGCAGTCTCCAACTTGATGATATCGAAATCTGCATCGATTAAACTCTCTTCAATATAATTCTGAGAATGGCTATAACGACCATGATAATTTAACAGATAAGATGATTGATTGTCCGGTATCATTTTCTCTACTGTGAATATCAGATACCCTACAGTATTTAGTGCTTGTGCGCAGGCTATTAGTACTGGCAACAAATCACCAAAATAACATAACACATCGGCCGCAACGATAACATCGTAAGCTTGATTCAATTGTTGCAAGTGTGTAGTCAACTCTTCCTCGATGAGTTCATCATAGACATTGCGCTGATCAGCCAAGTCTAACATCCGACTGGAAAGGTCAATTCCAGTCAAATGCCTTGCCCTAGGTTTCAACAACGGGCCACATAAGCCCGTGCCACAACCGGCATCCAATACATTGAGGAGGGTTTGTATCGAATCGGCAATCTCATGGAAAGCCTTTTCCACCAAGAACGGCGCTTTATAATCCAGCTTTTGCAAGACAGCGTCAAAACTGCCTGCAAAATTGTCGAAGGTTTCGCGTACATAATTGTCGTTGGCCCTAGGTGGCACATCCTGACCGGAGTAAGCCGAAAGTGTATGATGCGCCAATACATTATTAGGCTCCCGCTCAAGTAATTTCTTTAAAAGCCGAATGGCACTTTCATCTTCACC